>JANOTH010000029.1:0-19184 GCA_031416275.1 Ferruginibacter sp.
GTCAGATCCGCTAAGCTACAAGCCCGGTGGCTTTGCAAGAGGAGCAGGGCATGGTGCAACATTTTTGGATAATACAAAAAATTACTGGCATGTATCTACCATTTCAATTTCTGTAAAAAATAATTTTGAAAGGCGCATCGGTATTTGGCCCGCAGGTTTTGATAAAGATGATGTAATGTGGTGTAATACGGCGTTTGGCGATTATCCGCATTACATTCCTAGCAATAAAAATTTGGCTGCAGGTGCAGAAAATATGCAATCCGCACAACATGGTAATTTTACAGGATGGATGTTGTTGAATTATAAAAAACCTGTGAAAGCATCATCAACCCTCAATGCTTACAATGCCAACAATGCAGTAGATGAAAGCATTAAAACTTACTGGAGTGCAGCATCAGCAAACAAAGGGGAATTTATTGAAAGTGATCTCGGAAATATTTCCACCGTGCATGCAGTGCAGATAAATTATGCAGACCAAGATGCAGAGTTTTTAGGCAAGCAAACAAACACTTATCATCAATACAAATTATATTACTCCATCGATGGTAAAAGGTGGACAGTACTTGCAGATAAAAGCAATAACAAAACCGATGTTCCCCATGATTATATTGAACTTGAAAAACCTGTGGAAGCAAGGTTTATAAAGCTGGAGAACATACACATGCCTACCGGTAAATTTGCCATTAGCGGTCTGCGGGTTTTTGGAAAAGCAAAGGGTGAAAAACCATCAACTGTAAAACAATTTATTGTGCTTCGTACAGAAAAAGACAAACGGAGTGCTTGGGTAAAATGGAGCCCTGATGAAAAAGCTTGGGCATGGAATATATATTATGGCACGGCGCCTGATAAATTATACACCTGCATAATGGTGCACGATGTAAATGAATATTGGCTCAAAACTTTAGACAGTAAGAAGGCCTATTATTTTTCAATTGAAGCCATCAACGAAAATGGAATAAGCGAAAGAACTAAAGTGACAAAGGTTGATTAAATAACGATTAAATTTCTTGTATATTACTTGCTATAAAACAACAAACATGAAAATTCTACAAAAAATGATGCTGGTTTTTTTGCTCATCATCACAGTTGAAGCTACTGCGCAAACATCTAACGCAAATATGAAAACATTCATAGATGCACTAATGAAAAAAATGACACTGGATGAAAAAATTGGGCAATTAAATTTACCTGGTTCTGGCGATATTGTAACCGGACAGGCAGGCAACTCGGATATTGCCGGAAAAATAAAAGATGGAAAAGTAGGTGGGCTTTTTAATATTAAAGGAGTAGATAAAATAAGAGCTGTACAAAAAATTGCAGTTGAAAATAGCCGCTTAAAAATTCCGCTGTTATTTGGTATGGATGTAATACATGGTTACCAAACAACATTCCCAATACCGTTGGCTTTATCATGTACATGGAATATGCAAATGATAGAACAAAGTGCAAGAATAGCAGCGATAGAAAGTAGTGCCGATGGTATTTGCTGGACCTTTAGTCCGATGGTAGATATTGCACGGGATGCAAGGTGGGGAAGGATTGCAGAAGGTAGTGGTGAAGATCCCTACCTTGGTTCTGCAATAGCAAAAGCAATGGTGAAAGGTTACCAAGGCGACCTTACAAAACAAGATAATATTTTAGCGTGTGTAAAACATTATGCCCTTTATGGTGCTGCAGAAGCCGGAAGAGATTATAACACGACTGACATGAGCAGAATAAGAATGTACAATGAATATTTTCCGCCATACAAAGCGGCTGTTGATGCGGGCGCAGCAAGTATAATGGCTTCCTTTAACGAAGTTGATGGAATACCTGCTACCGGAAATAAGTGGTTAATGACAGATGTGTTGCGCAACCAATGGGGCTTTAAAGGTTTTGTGGTTACAGATTATACAGGTATAAACGAAATGACAGCGCATGGCATGGGCGATTTGCAAAAGGTATCTGCCTTGGCTTTAAATGCGGGTATTGAAATGGATATGGTGGGCGAAGGATTTTTATCTACACTTGCCAAATCGTTAAAAGAAAAAAAAGTGACCCTTAAGCAAATTGATGATGCCTGCAGAAGAATTTTAGAATCAAAATACAAACTCGGATTGTTTAAAGACCCGTATAGATATTGTAACCCTGAAAGAAGCAAAATTGAAATTGGCACACCTGCAATAATTGCTGCAGCAAGAAAAACAGCAGCGGAAAGTTTCGTTCTTTTAAAAAATAGCAACAATCTTTTACCTATTTCAAAAATGAAAAAAATTGCTGTTATCGGTCCGCTTGGTGATAACAAAGAGAACATGCCCGGCACATGGAGTGTGGCAACGGATTTTAAAACTGCTGTTACAGTGAAAGAAGGCTTGCAAAACGCAGTAGGTGGCAATGCAAAGGTTTTATATGCCAAGGGATCCAATCTTTTTGAAGAAGCTGTGTTGGAGGAAAGAGCAACATTGTTTGGTAAAACGCTTGGTCGTGATGCACGAACTACAAAACAATTATTGGATGAAGCACTGGCTATTGCTAATGAAAGTGATGTAATTGTAGCAACGCTTGGTGAAGCTGCAGAAATGAGTGGCGAAAGTGCCAGCAGAACAAATTTAGAAATACCACAAACCCAAAAAGATTTATTGAATGCATTATTAAAAACAGGTAAGCCTGTTGTATTGGTTTTATTTGCGGGCAGGCCAATGGTGTTAACAGAAGAAAATAAGAATGTTTCTGCAATTTTAAATGTTTGGTTTGCGGGTTCAGAAGCGGGCAATGCCATTGCTGATGTGTTATTTGGTGATGTAAATCCATCAGGAAAATTAACTACTACTTTTCCACAAAATGTTGGGCAGGTGCCAATTTACTATGCACATAAAAATACTGGTCGTCCATTGCCTGAGGGTAAATGGTTCGAAAAATTCCGCTCTAATTATCTTGATGTTTCTAACGATCCTTTGTATCCTTTTGGGTACGGGTTAAGCTATACAACTTTTAGCTACAGTGATGTAAAACTCAGTAAAAAATCGATGAACTATTCAGGTGATATTACTGCAACAATAACGCTTAAGAATACCGGAAATAAAGACGGTGCTGAAGTTGTTCAGCTTTACATACAGGATTTGGAAGGAAGCGTAACAAGACCTGTAAAGGAATTAAAAGGGTTTCAAAAAATATTTTTAAAAGCAGGGGAAAGCAAAGAGATTAGTTTTAAAATAACTAATGAAGATTTAAAGTTTTACAATGCTGCATTAAAGTTTGTTGCAGAGCCCGGAGATTTTAAGGCATATATTGGCGGTAGCAGCAAGGATGTAAAAGAAGCAAGCTTTAAATTATTATAAATAAAATATTGGTTTTTTAGCTGCCAATTCAACGTTTATTTCGTTGGATAGGCAGCTATTCTTTTTTAAATACTTTTGCCGCATGAAAAAACCGCTCAAGAATATTTTATTTGATATGGGCAATGTATTGTTCAGTATTGATTATAAAAAAACAGAAGACGCATTTGAAGCATTAGGCTATAATAATTTTTCTGAAATGTATTCTCAATTCACTGCAGATGATCTTTTTGAAAAGCTGGAAACAGGTAAAATTTCAACAGAAGATTTTTATAAAACATTAATTGCTGCTCATACCGACAAAATAGAAGAAGATCAAATTACAGCTGCTTGGAATGGCATGTTGCTGCATTGGAGAATGGAGAGCCTTGAATTTTTAAAAGTTCTGGCAAAAAACTACAATTTATATCTGTTAAGTAATACAAACGAAATTCATCTAGCCGCGGTGAATAATTTGCTTCAAGAAGAAAATGGAAAAAATAGTATTGATGATCTTTTTACGAAAGCGTATTATTCTCACATCATAAATTTGAGAAAACCCAATGCTGATATATTTGAGTTTATTGCAAAAGATGCAGGCATTGATCCGCAAGAAACCTTGTTTATTGATGATCTTGAAAATAATATTGCAACCGCTGCGCAATTAGGTTTCAAAACACATTTGTTATTAGAGGGCGAAACTATTGAAGGTCTTAATTATGAAAGTTATTAGTTTGGAGAATAGTGTTTTATGAACTTCTATTTTACAAAAAGCTCATAAAACACTTTAGTTTTTGTCCATTATAAATCAACTGTTTCCTTCCATTATTTTATTTTGATGGGTTATGCTTTCCATGTGTACAGCATCATAATATTTAGTCATAAATTCTCTGCTAAGTTTTAATGACTCACCTTTTTTATATGCTCTTTCTAAAATTTCATTCCATCTGTTGGTTTGTAAAATCGTAATGTTATTTTCTTTTTTGTATTGACCAATCTGCTCTGCAACTTTCATTCGCTGGCTAATAATTTGCATCAACTCATCATCCAAATGATTAATCTGCTGGCGAAGTTTTTCCAGTGCAGCATGAAATTCAGGAGAGTTGATATCTTCTTTTCTCCATTCAATTGCATCCAACAAACTAGCAAGAACTTCCGGTGTAATCTGCTGTTTCGCATCACTCCATGCTGCATCCGGGTCAATATGGCTTTCGATCATCAATCCATCATAATCTAAATTTATTGCCTGCTGAGAAACCGCCTGCAAAATATCTCTTCGCCCACTTATGTGCGATGGATCGCAGATTAACAACATACCAGGGTTGCGCCTTTTCATTTCAATAGCCAAGTGCCACATGGGTGCGTTTCTGTATTCTGTATTGCCGTAAGAACTAAAGCCGCGGTGAATTAAACCAACCTGTTTTATGCCTGCTTTTTCAATGCGCTCCACAGCACCCATCCACAATTCAATATCAGGATTAATTGGGTTCTTTATAAGTACAGGAATATCAACGCCTCTTAATGCATCAGCAACCTCCTGCACACTAAAAGGGTTTACTGTTGTTCGGGCACCAATCCACAATACATCTACATCAAAACTAAGTGCATCTTCTACTTGCTTTGCTGTGGCAACCTCTACAGTTGTTGGTAAACCCGTTATTTTTTTTGCTTGTGCAAGCCATGGTAACCCTTTTACGCCAACACCTTCAAACATGCCGGGGCGTGTTCGTGGCTTCCAAATACCCGCACGAAGCATATCAATTTTTCCTGTTGCAGCCAATTGGGTTGCAGTTTCAATCATTTGCTCTTCGGTTTCTGCACTGCATGGCCCTGAAATTATTAAGGGTCTTTTTGCCCACAGTTCCTGTACTTTTTCTTTCATTATTATTCTTTTAAAAATATTTTTACAAAATGCTTTATTCAGTTTCAAATAAAAATTATTCTATCAAACTTCTCATTAATAATTCTTCACAAATACAATAAATCTATTCCATCATTCTCCTCAATTTCCCTCCCTCTAGGGGAGGATAGGAGGGGCTTCCTATTTCACAATCCTCTTAATTTTGTTTGCATCTTGAATCAACTCCTGCAAGTAATCGTAATTCTCCTTTTCCAGGCAGCTTTTAAATTTTTTTAACTGCATGATGTGTTCATTTAAAACATCCAACACATTTTCTCTGTTCTGCTTAAAAATAGGCACCCACATAGCTGCATTACTTTTAGCGAGCCTCACTGTACTTTCAAAACCACCACTAGCCAATTCAAAAATAGCATCATCTTCCCGTTCTTTTTCCAATACAGTATTAGCCAGCGCAAAACTCGTAATGTGAGATATATGGCTTACATACGCAGCATGTAAGTCGTGCGACTGTGCATCCATATAAATAAGATGCATTCCTATTTTTTTATAAATAAATTCTATTGTTTCTAGTGCGTCCGTTGCAGAATCTTCTTTGTCGCAAATTACACAGGCTTTACCCGTAAAAGCGCCATGTACTGCAGCGTCAGGGCCACTGTGCTCAGTTCCCCACATTGGGTGTGTAGGAACAAATCTACTTCTTAATGGATGATCTTTAAGTATATCGCAAAAGGCTAGTTTGGTAGAACCTGCGTCAGCAATGATGTGATTTGAGGTTATAAGGGTCATTAATTTTTTAACTACTGCAACTGTCGCATCTACCGGAATGGCTAAAAAAATTAAGGTGCTTTTTTTTACTGCATCTTCAAGCGAAAGCGCTTCATCAATTAAACCTAGTGAAAGTGCCTTATTTATATTTTCTTCACTCGCATCAACCCCAATAATATTTTTTGCCAGCTGCTTTTCTTTCAATGCAAGCGCAAATGATCCTCCAATTAATCCAATACCTATTATGGTTACATTTTCTATCATTGTTGCCTACTGTTTTTTATTCTGGTAATAGCATCTTCAAATTTTTCAATGGGTGCACATAAACTGATGCGTACATAATTGTTTCCATTGCTGCCAAATATACCACCCGGAGTTATAAAAACATTTGCTGTATACAATACTTCATCGCTTAGCGCAAAACTATCTTTATACGTTGATGGAACTTTAGCCCAAACAAACATACCCGCCTGCTCTGCATCGTAAGCACATTCTATAATATCCAGTAATTCTAATGCTTTTTCTTTACGCTCGCCGTACGTTTTATTTACGCTATCGTACCATTCTTTTCCTAAGCTCAAAGCCTTTGCTGCAGCCAGTTGCACGGGTAAAAACATACCACTGTCCATATTGCTTTTAAAGCGAAGGACTTCTTCTATTCTTTCTTTTGCACCACATAAAATCCCTACTCTCCAGCCTGCCATATTTTGGCTTTTACTAAGAGAGTTTAATTCAATAGCAATATCCATTGCACCCTCAGCACTAAGTATGCTCATTGGGGTTTCGTTTAAAATAAAACTATAAGGGTTGTCGTGTATCACCAAAATATTATGCGCTTTTGCAAATGCAATTATTTTTTCGAATATGTCTTTTGTTGGAAGCTTACCCGTGGGCATGTGCGGATAATTTACAAACATCAACTTCACTTTGCTTAAATCTGTTTTTGACATCGCATCAAAATCAGGCAACCAGTTATAATCTTCCAACAAATCATAATTTACACAAACACCACCTGAAACTGTAACTGCACTTTTGTAAGTAGGATAGCCCGGGTTTGGAATCAACGCTTCGTCACCAGCATTTAAGTAAGTCATACAAATATGCATAATGCCTTCTTTGCTTCCAATCAACGGAAGTATTTGTGTAGCTGCATCAACATCTACCCCATACCATTGTTTATACCATGTTGCTGCTGCATTGCGCAATATAGGTGAGCCTTTGTAAGATTGATAAGCATGTGTGTTATTTTTCGCTGCCTCATCCTGCAATGTTTTTATAACATCAGCATGGGGAGGTAAATCAGGGCTTCCAATACCAAGGTTAATGATGTTCTTTCCCTCTTGATTCAAACCTTCAATCTCTCTTAATTTTTGTGAGAAATAATACTCGCTTACACCGGCTAATCTATCTGCTGTTTTAATGTTCATTTTTTATTTTTAAATAAAATATTTACTCTTTTCATTTTAAATCTTCTCTATATCCCCCCTCCTCCTAAAATGTTATGGAAGGCCTCTTTTCCCATTCCTATAAACCCCATAAACCCTTAAAGATTTTGTAAGCGCTTTCATTTTTTCTATTGTGTCTTTAAAAGTTTCTAACGATTCAAATTCCATATCTGCATGAAAAGAATAATTAAAATTGCTACCCGGTATTGGGAAGCTTTGTAATTTACTTAGGTTAATACCTGCTGCAGCAATAACCGTTAACACTTTTACTAAACTGCCCTTCGAATGATCTGTGGCAAAATTTACAGAAGCTTTGTTTGCATTTTCTATAGCGCTAAAAGTACCCGATCGTTGCAGTATTAAAAAACGAGTGTAATTGTTTTTCATTGTTTGAATACTAGGAGCTATAATATTCAAATTGTATAAGTCTGCTGCCAATTTACTGGCAATAGCTGCTGCGTGTTTGTTTTTATGTTGATGAATATGTTTTGCACTTAAAGCTGTATCCTCGGTCTCTACTAATTTCCAATTGTATTTTTCAAGGTATTCCATGCATTGCAATAGTGCCATATTGTGGCTGTGCACTTCTTTTATGTCTTCCAGTTTTACTCCCGGGTTTACAAGTAAATTTTGTTTTATACTCAGGTACACTTCTCCTGTAACAACAAGTTGGCTATTTTGCAGCAATGAATAATTAGGTAAAATACTCCCCGCAATAGAGTTTTCAATGGCCATAACTCCTCCATCACTTTCTTTTTTACTAGCAGCTATTTTTACTACTTCTCTAAATGTTGCACATGGAATAACTTCTACCTTTTTACCAAAAAATTGCTGAGCCGCAGTTTGATGAAAACTACCTTCGTACCCTTGTATAGAGACTTTTTGAGCCATAATTTAAAAGCAAAAGTCCCGACTTTTTAGTCGGGACTTTTTATGTTTTGATTAAATGTTATTCTATTAATGCTACATAATACATCCCATTCTATTTGTAAAATAGAAGTAATAACAGAATGCGTTGTATGTTGTTTTTGGTGTCATGTAAAAATCAAATGTAACAAATAATTTTATTTTAATGCAGTTAATTTGATTTGATTACCTATTTAGGAAATAAAAACTATTTTTCAGCTGGTTGTAAAGGACATTAAAAAGCAAGTTCTTTCCCAAAAGTTTTACTTGAAATTTATTGATGAATTTCTACAATATATTTTAGGTCTTAACTTTTTATCTCTTCATAATCTATATAGTCATCTTTTGAAATTCTTTCAGTTGCTTTCGGTGTTTGAGGTGCTTGCGACTGTTGCCTTTGTTGCTCAGCCTGAGCACGTTGCTGTTGTTGCATGCGCTGTTGCATTTCGCTCATTTTCCCTTTCATTTGTTTGCTAGCTGTATATAATGGAATAATAAAGTCGAAAATTAGCTTGTAAAGTATATATATAACTACTAGTTCGCCTATTAGCTTGAAAATATTCATGTTGCAAAGTTATTGCTCACAATAATATATTGTTGTTAATTTTTATAATGAGAAACCCTGTATGTTTTGGTTAATAAAGGGATGATTACTATATTTGCGTTAGACAAAGAGAAAGAAAAGAAGGGGACCGGCGGTTCCCTTCTTCTTTTATAAAGCAATATGGCAACTGAAACAAATGCAGAAACGGTAAAAAGAATTTTATTGACGTTGCTGTACGATGATATTTTTTTTGTTGATATGAAGGTAAAGCCAACCAATAATATTAAAATATTTTTGGATGCGGATAGCGGATTAGGGATAGAAAAGTGTATAAGAATTAACCGTAGGTTATACAAACAAGTTGAAGAAATGGGATTTTACCCTGAAGGAGATTTTTCTTTGGAAGTATCAAGCCCCGGTATAGATGAGCCTCTTAAACTTCTTCGTCAATATGTAAAAAATATTGGTAGAAGTGTAGAGGTAACAATGAATGACGATAGCATAAAAGAAGGCGTATTATTAGAAGCAACTGAGGAAAGCATCGTTATTGAAACAACAGAAGGCAAAAATAAAAAAGCGGTAACTACACAAATTCCCGTTTTGTTTGCAGATATAAAACAGACCGTAGTTCAAATAAAATTTTAATAAACAAAACCCCATGCATGCGGGGCAGCAAACGTTAGCAGGCAAGGAATATGGCAAGTATTAACCTAATCGAATCCTTTCAGGAATTTAAAGAAGCAGAAAATATTGATCGTCCTACGCTCATGAAGGTGATGGAAGATGTTTTTAAAACACTAATCCGTAAAAAGTACGGTAGCGATGATAATTTTGATGTAATTGTAAATGACCAAAAAGGAGATCTGGAAATTTTTCGTCGCCGTACAATTGTAGATGATGATGACCTTTACAACACCCTAACAGAAATTGAGCTTAAGAATGCTATTTTAATTGAGCCCGATTATACTGTCGGTGAAGAGTTGTATGAAGAAGTAGATATTCAAAAAGAATTTGGTCGCCGTGCAATATTGGCAGGTAAGCAAACGCTTGCGGCACGTATTGGCGATTTAAAGAAAAATATTTTAATTAAAAAATACGAGGAACGTGTAGGGGAGATAGTAAGTGGAGAAGTACACCAGGTATGGAAAAAGGAAGTGTTGATTTTAGACGAAGATGGCAACGAAATGTTGCTACCAAAGTCAGAACAAATCAATGCTGACTACTTTAAAAAAGGCGAAACAGTACGTGCCGTTGTAAAGAAAGTGGAGCTAAAAAACAGCCAGGCAATTATCATTCTTTCTCGTACAAGTCCTGTTTTTCTTGAAAAATTATTAGAGATTGAAGTGCCTGAAATATTTGACGGTCTGATTGTTGTTAAGAAGATTGTTCGTGACCCCGGTGAGCGTGCAAAAGTAGCTGTAGAAAGCTATGATGACCGTATTGATCCTGTTGGAGCATGTGTGGGTATGAAGGGAAGCCGTATTCACGGAATAGTTAGAGAGTTAAAAAACGAGAATATTGATGTTATTAACTGGACAGCTAACACGCAATTACTAATACAACGCTCTTTAACACCGGCAAAAATTACAAGTATTGATCTTGATAATGAGAAGATGCATGCAAAGGTTTACCTAAAACCAGATCAGGTATCGCTTGCCATTGGCCGCCGTGGTGTAAATATTAAACTAGCTTGCGAACTTACAGGTTACAATATTGATGTGTTTAGAGATAATGAGGGTGAAGAAGATGACTTTGATATTGATTTGGAAGAGTTCTCAGATGAAATTGAACCATGGATAATTGAGGCACTTAAAAAAGTAGGCTGCGATACCGCCCGTTCAGTGTTAGACCTTACTGACGAAGAGCTTGAAAGAAGAACAGATCTGGAAAAAGAGACAATTACCGACCTTAAAAAAATCTTGAATGAGGAATTCGAAAAAGAATAAAATAGGACGTATGAATTGATAAGAAAATTTAAACAATAGAAAATTTTGTCCCGCTGTGCGGGACAGCAAAAACAAAGAATGTCAGAATTAATTACACCCAGGCTGATGGCAGCCGCTAAAGAGTTTAACATAGGTGCAAGCACCTTGATAGACTTTCTTGTATCTAAAAATTTAAACGGTACTGATGATCTGAAGCCAACTTCTAAGCTTACAGACGAAATGTACCGTGTGGCACTAAATGAATATCAACAAGACAAATCAGCTAAAGAAAAGGCCGATAAAGTTGAATTGATCAAGAACAATGTTAGTGATCCTAAAAAGAAAAGAGACGAACAGGATCTTTCATTTAAAAAGAAAGAAGAGAAACCAAAAGAACTTCCCAAAGAAGAACCAAAGGAAACCCCCGCTGTAGTTGTAGAAGAGAAAATAGAGAACATACCTGCCCCTGTTTTACAAATTACACCTGTAGAAATGCCGGCAGTAGAAGAGAAAAAAGTTAAAGAGACACCCAAAGTGGAGGAACCAGTTTCTGCGAAGGAAGTTGTAGCAACTGAGCCTGAAAAACCTTCTATTACAAAAATTGATGCGCCGGAATTAGAAGGACCTAAGGTGCTGGATAAAATTGATTTAAACGCAATTGATTCCTCTACCCGTCCTAAAAAAGGTACTAAGAAAAAGGAAGAGGTTGCAATTGAAAATATAGCTGCCCCAGTAGAAGCAAAGAAAAAAGTAGTTGCTGAAGTGGCTCCGGTAACTGAGCCTGTTGTAACCAATGTGCCAAAAGTTGTTGAAACCGTTGAAGCAAAAGATGCAGCGCCGATAATTGAAAATATCCTTACAGCAAGGCTTACAGGACCAAAAATTATGGGTAAAATTGAATTGCCTGTAGACAATGATACCAGACCTAAGAGAGAAGATATAAGCAAAAGAAAGCGCATACCTATCCAGAAAAAACCTGGTACGGGAGCGTTACCCGATAACCGTGGCCCCAGGCCAGCAGGCGATAACCGTGGCCCTCAACAAGGTGGCGGTGGTTACAATAGAGGTCCGCAAACAGGTGGCCCTGGTGGTGCAGCAGGCGGTACTCGTGGCCCTCAGCAAGGTGGCGGTGGTAACAGGTTTCAACGTCCTGGACAAAATACAGGCACCCCTGTACGCAGAGAAGATAAAATAATTGATGCTAAAGAAATTCAGGAAAAGCTGAAGCAAACGCAGGCAAAACTTGCGGGCTCAGGTGGCCGTGGAAAAAGCTCTAAAGCAAAATATAGAAAAGAAAAAAGAGATCTATTTAATGAAGCACAAAGCAATAGACCAGATGAAGGGAACAAGCTTCAGGTTACAGAGTTTATATCTGTAAGTGAGTTGGCAGGTTTAATGGAAGTAAGTTTTGCAGATATCATAAGCAAGTGTATGAACCTTGGTATAATGGTATCTATTAACCAACGTTTGGAAGCCGATGTTATTGAATTGGTGGCAAGTGAGTTTGACTTTGAAGTTGAATTTATAGGTGTAGACGATGCTGCAGAGTTGGAAGTTGACAATGAGGTTGATGATCCTGCTATGATGAAGGACAGAGCGCCAATTGTAACGATCATGGGTCACGTAGATCACGGTAAAACATCATTATTGGATTATATTAGAAACACAAATGTTATTGCAGGTGAGGCCGGTGGAATCACCCAGCATATTGGTGCATATGAAGTTACTTTACCAAGCGGCAGAGCAATAACGTTCTTAGATACACCGGGTCACGAAGCATTTACGGCTATGCGTGCACGTGGAGCGAAGGTTACGGATATTGCAGTAATAGTAGTGGCGGCAGATGATGCGGTGATGCCTCAAACAAAAGAGGCAATATCTCATGCTCAGGCAGCAAATGTGCCAATGATATTTGCCATTAATAAAGTAGATAAAGACGGAGCAGATCCTGAAAGAATTAAGCAACAGCTAGCCGGTATGAATATATTGGTTGAAAGCTGGGGTGGTAAGTTTCAGAGCCAGGAAATTAGCGCAAAGAAGGGCGAAAACATTGATTTGTTGCTAGAGAAGATATTACTCGAAACAGATATTTTAGAGTTAAAAGCAAATGCTGATAAAGGTGCATCAGGTACTGTAATTGAAGCTTCGCTTGATAAAGGTCGTGGATATGTAGCAACGATTCTTGTACAAAACGGAACGCTAAAGCAAGGAGATATGATTGTATCTGGTCAGTTCTTTGGTAAGGTAAAAGCCATGTACAATGAGCGTAACGTACGTTCAGAAAAAGCACCACCATCTACACCCGTTTTAATATTAGGTTTAAATGGTGCGCCACAGGCGGGAGAAACATTTAAGGTTTTTGCAAACGAAAGTGATGCAAGAGAAAACGCATATAAGCGTGGACAGATATTGCGTGAGCAGGGTATGCGTGCAAGAAAGCACATTACTTTAGAGGAGATTGGTCGTCGTTTAGCATTAGGAAACTTTAAAGAATTGAACGTGATTCTTAAGGGTGATGTGGATGGATCTGTTGAAGCGTTGAGTGATTCATTACAGAAATTAAGCACAGAAGAAATTGTAATTAAAGTAATACACAAGGCGGTTGGTGCCATCACAGAAAATGATGTAAACTTAGCTGCAGGTTCAGATGCGATCATTATCGGTTTCAACGTACGTCCAAGTATTCAGGCGGCACGTTTAGCTGAAAACGAGTCTATAGAAATTAAAATGTACTCTATTATTTACAACGCTATTGAAGAAATTAAGAGTGCCATGGAAGGTATGCTTGAGCCAACAGTAGAAGAGAAAATTTTAGGCAATGTTGAAATACGTGAGACGTACAAATTTGATAAAGCAACAGTAGCAGGTTGTACCGTGTTAGATGGTAAAATGGCAAGAAACAGTCGCATACGTTTGGTAAGAGAAGGTATTGTAATATTTACCGGTGAACTATCAAGCCTTAAGCGTTACAGAGATGATGCAAAAGAAGTTACAAGTGGTATGGAGTGTGGTTTAGTTATTAAAAACTACAACGACATTAAAGTTGGCGATATAGTAGAGGCATTTGAAGAAGTAGAAGTGAAAAGGACGTTGTAAGGTAGTTGATGGTTGAAAGTTGATGGTCGATGCTTGCAGGTTAGGAAACTTGAAAAGGAATAATGGTCTTGTTTTCATCACGAAGTTTGAGCTGAACACATGAAGATTGATTATTGAAGATTTGAACTTTGATTATTGAACGTTGAATATTAAGCATTTGCTTTGAGGCATTATTATACAATTGCAGCACTAACCCTGCTGCAATTTTTTGTTAAATGAACGCACAATAAACCTTATCTATAGCTTCAACCTTAACTTTGAAACTAATAAGATTTTAAAAATAGTACATGAAAAAACGAATATTATTTATTGCTGGTTATCTGTTTGTATTTGCCGTTGCATTTGCTCAGCCAATTAAAGTAAATGCAGATAAAATTATTGGTATTGTAGGAAATAAAATAGTTTTAAAAAGCGATGTCCAGGATAGGTTATTAGATATGCAGCGCCAAGGTGCCGAGATACCCGCTAATGGAAAATGTTTTATTCTGCAAGATTTGATGGGTACCAAAACATTGGTATTGCAAGCTGAAAAAGATTCTTTACCTGTAACAGATGAAGAAGTAGAAGGTGATGTTGATAATAGAATTAGAACATATTTAAATCAGTTTGGCGGTAAGGAAGAGTTGGAAAAAGTTGCCGGTAAAACAGTATATCAACTCAAAGAAGATATGCGTGACCCCATAAAGGATCAAAAACTTGCAATGGCCATGCGCAATAAAATTGTTGACGATATAAGAATAACACCAAATGAAGTAAGAAATTATTTCATAAAAATACCTACTGACAGTTTACCATTTTATGAAACGGAGGTAGAGATTGGGCAGTTGATTGTTTATCCAAAAGCGAGCAGAGATGCAGAGGAATATTGTAAAGAACAATTGAACGAATACAAAAAGGCAATTGAAAGCGGCAAGAAGGATTTTAGGCAGGCAGCAGCACAATATTCAGATGAGCCTGGTGCAAAAGAGCGGTTTGGACAAATGGAAATAAATAGAGAGCAAAGAGATATTGACCCTACTTTTATGGCTAAAGCTTTTACGCTTAAAGAGGGACAAATATCAAACCCATTTAAAAGTAAATTTGGTTACCATATTATACAATTGGTTAGCAGGAACGGTAATGATGCAGTAGTGCGCCACATTATTAAAATACCTCAGGTTACCGGTATTGAATTAAAAGAGGGTTTTGAAAAACTTGACACAGTTCGGGCAAAATTGATTGCCGGAACTATAGACTTTGGTGGTGCAGTAAATCGTTATTCAGATGATGAGAACAGCAAATTTACAGCGGGAATGATGCAGGGGCAAAATGGGACTTTTCTTACCATTGACCAATTGGATAAGGAGATAATTCCTATTCTTAAAAACCTAAAACCCGGTGGTTTTGCTCAACCTTCTGAATACACAGACCCATCAGGAAAAAAAGGAGTAAGAATTGTTTATTTAAAAACTCAAACGGAACCACACAGAGAGAATTTGAAAGACGATTACAGCAAAATTTCGCTAAGGGCACTTGAAAATAAAAAGGAAGATGCCCTTGAAAATTGGTTTAGTACTAGATTAAGCTCTTACTATATAATGATAGATCCTGAATATAGAGATTGTGATACCATGAAGACTTGGGTAGATGCAATGACTAAGAAGAAATAAGTATTAAAATATAAGACAAAAGATTAAAGATAAAAGGTAATGCCAGCTTTAAAAGGCTGGCATTTTCTTAATTGTTTATCTTGTGCATAATAAGAAGTTGAAAAAAGATTAGTTGTTGAAGAGCGGCAGGATAGAAGTGGAAAGCCCGCAAGCGAGGAACGAGTGCGGACTTGCAGCGGATAGCCTGGACAAAAGTTTAATAATGTTAGAATGTTAACCGCCCAAAATATTCTTACAAAAAAATTGAAATTTGATAGATAAAAAAAACATAGTAAACCAGCAGGAGCAAGCTATTTTAGTTGGTGTTATACAGCCTGAACAAACAGAAAACCAGGTTAACGAATTTATAGATGAACTGGAGTTTTTAGCAGAAACTGCAGGGGTAAAAACAATTAAAAGGTTTACACAAAGATTAAAACACCCAGATGCTAGATCCTTTGTAGGCAAAGGAAAACTCGAAGAAATTAAAAAGTATATCCTTAGTAAGGGGAATATTACACTGGTGATTTTTGATGATGAACTTACGGGGTCTCAAATACAGAATATTGAGAAAGAAATTAATACCAGAACAATTGACAGAAGTGATTTGATACTTGATATTTTTGCGAGTAGGGCCAAAACTGCACAGGCAAGAACTCAGGTAGAGCTTGCGCAATATCAATACATACTTCCCCGCTTAAAAGGTATGTGGAAGCATTTGGAGCGTCAAGGTGGTGGTGTTGGTACAAGAGGGCCCGGAGAAACGGAAATTGAAACGGATAGAAGGATTGTAAAAGATAAAATAAGCCTGCTTAAGAAAAGGCTTGGAGATTACGATAGGCAGGCTGTTACCCAACGCCAGGAAAGAGGAGAGTTTATTAGAGTGGCTTTGGTGGGATATACCAATGTTGGGAAGAGCACAATTATGAACGGACTTAGCAAAAGTGAAGTGTTTGCAGAGAACAAATTATTTGCAACGTTGGATACTACGACACGTAAATGTGTATTTGAACAAACGCCTTTTTTGTTGAGCGATACGGTAGGTTTTATTCGTAAACTCCCGCACCATTTGGTTGAAAGTTTTAAAAGCACTTTAGATGAAGTGAGAGAGGCAGATGTATTGTTGCACGTTGTAGATATTGCGCACCCTCAATACGAAGAGCAATTAGAAGTTGTAAATAAAACCCTTGCAGAGCTTGGTTGCACTGACAAACCTACCATTACCATTTTTAATAAAATGGATAAATTTGAAGAAGTAACTTTTGATGAATGGCTGGAGGAAGATGTAAAAAAAGATATTTTAAGAGAGCTAAAAGAACGTTGGGAAGAAAGCACAAAAGGCAACTGTGTTTTTGTGTCTGCCATAGAGAAAAAGAACTTTGATGTTTTGCGGCAAACCATTCTTCATAAAGTGAGGGATATGTACCAGATTAGATATCCATACAAAGCAGAATATTTTTACTAATTTAATTTTTTAGATGGATAAAAAATACAAGTGGTATAAGATTGCTGATAGTATAGAAGAGATTTTACTTTCTGAAAATGGGCTTGCTGAATGGGAAGTAAACGGGAAAAAAATCTGCCTTTCTTTTTTCGAGGATAAATTATTTGCGACCTCTTTGAAATGTCCGCATGCAGGTGGAAATTTAAGCAGGGGTTATTTAGATATTGCAGGCAATATTGTTTGCCCGTTACACCGGTATAAATTTTCCCTTAAGACCGGCAGAAATACTTCAGGCGAGGGTTATTATCTTAAAACTTATCCAGTAGAAAAAAGAGACCTTGGTTATTTTGTAGGGATAGAAGAAAGCGGAATATTTAATTGGTCAAAATAAATGCGATTATATTTGTTTTAGAGACAAAAATCTTTATTTTTGCATCCCGCTAAGAAATTGGTTGGGAGATTCCTACTTAGCTCAGTTGGTTAGAGCATCTGACTGTTAATCAGAGGGTCGCTGGTTCAAGTCCAGCAGTGGGAGCTTTTTAACGTAAAGACCTCGCTAATTGCGGGGTTTTTACATTTCAAAGTTTTAATGATTTTAGTTAGACTATACTGATTAGGCACCTTGCACATTTACAAAAACATGGTCGCTTCTATAAAGAACCACCCTCTACCAAAAACGCATCTGTAGTTCTTTGCTGCACAAAAGTACTGTCGTTTAAACATGAGAGCATACTGGTAAAAGCAAGTTTACCCAACTTATAGCCACTTGTTTCTACGAAAGTAATTTCAGGGTAATACAGTTTTGGTAAAACCCCATTACTTATTGCAATAATGGATACATCATCAGGAAATTTTATTCTCTTTTTTTGAACTGTTTTCATTACCCCTGAAAGAATTTCATCGCTCATACAAAATATCGCTTCTGTTTTGCTGTCTATCATCTTATTACTCAATTCTTCTGCTTCATCTGCGCTTGATACGTGTTTAATAGTAAGTTTTATTCCTGATTTTATGTTATTGAACTCTTCTATAAATGCAGCCATTCTTTTTTTTGTAATGAGCAAATTTTCGTTACCAAACAGCGCAAGTACATTTTTTTTATTTTTGGCATTAATGGCTTGAGCCGCAATTTTAGCTGCGAGCATATCGCCTACAGTTACTTTATTGAAGTCACCTTCATCGGGTACTTTATCAAAAAATACCACAGGTATATCTAATTCCCTAAGTTTTGAGTATGCCTCAAAATTGTTTGTATTTGTAGAAAGACAGGAAAATAATCCTGAAACCCTGTTTTGGCGACAAAATTTTATGTTTTGAATTTCTGATTCAGGGTCATCGCCGGATTGTAAAATCATAAGAACGTAATTGTTCTTTCTACTCTCTTCTTCTACTGCCGCAATAAAAGAATCGTAAAAATAATTGGAAATAGTAGGAACAATTAGTCCAAATACATTGTTTTTTTTACTTCTTAAATGAACAGCGTTTACATTAGGTTCATAATCCAATGTATTGGCAAGTTCAACAATTTTTTTCTTGGTTTTTTCTGAAATATCAGGATGGTTTTTCAACGCTCTGGAAACCGTTGAAATACTTAGCCCAAGAACCTGTGCAATTTTTTTAAGAGTTGTAGAGGTCATTCTTTTCAATAATAGTTTTAGGTGACATTTTTTTCACAGCAAACGTTTGCAAACAAATTATCTTTGTTATTTGCAAAAACATTCGTTTTTTTTTACTGAAAGTTAAATTTATATTAAATATCTTTAGTTAATAAAATTTCTAACTTAAACTAAACACATGTTTATTTAAAACTTGCTTTACCAAACACCGTTATATATTATCTAACCCGATTTTCGAAAAATTAACTAAACCAAACGATTATGCTTCTTACTCTAATGAGAAAACAAGTAATGCTTTTACTGGTTGTTCTTTGTTGCTCAAGCCTTGGCTTTGCACAAACTGTTGTTACCGGTACTGTAACAGATACAAAAGGGGAACCCCAATCAGGCGTTTCTGTTTCTGTGCAAGGAACAAAAAATGCTACAGCTACTGACGCCAAAGGAAATTACACACTTAGTAATGTTGCTTCTAATGCAACACTCGTATTTAGTGGTGCCGGTATCACCAGTCGTCAGGAAAAACTAAATGGTAGAACATCTGTAGATGCAGAGGTAGAAACTGCAGCTAGTAACCTTAGTGAAGTTGTAGTAATTGGTTATGGTACAGCTCGTAAGAAAGATTTAACCGGCGCCGTTACATCTATTCAAGCAAAGGATTTTA
>JANOTH010000030.1:0-2883 GCA_031416275.1 Ferruginibacter sp.
GAAATAAGTTTTGATACTGAAACTACCCACATAGATGCAAACTGTGCAGACCTTGTGGGGCTGAGCTTTTCCGTTACTCCAGGCGAAGGTTGGTATGTACCTTGTCCAGAAAGTAAAGAAGAAACATTGGCCATTCTGGAAAAGTTTAAAACTCTTTTTGAAGATGAAACCAAAATATGGATTGGGCAAAATTTAAAGTATGATATGCTCATGCTGAAATGGTATGGCTACGCATTAAAAGGAAACATTTTTGATACCATGTTGGCGCATTATGTTACCGAGCCGGAAGGCAAGCGGAACATGGATTTGCTGAGTGCTAAGTATCTGGGTTACCAGCCTGTAAGCATTACTTCGCTCATAGGTAAAAAAGGCAAAGCGCAAGGCACCATGAGAGATGTAGCCATTGAAGATGCAAAAGAATATGCAGTGGAAGATGCAGATATCACCCTGCAGTTAAAGAATACTTTTCTCCCATCATTGAAAATAAAAGAAGTAGAAAAAGTTTTTTACGAAGTAGAAAATCCTTTGGTAAGGGTATTGACGGATATGGAGTTTGAAGGCGTTAGAATTGATATGGACTTTTTAAACTCCTATTCAAAAGAATTAGATACTGAGGCAAAAATTGCTGAAGAAAAAGTATATGAATTAGCTGGTGTGCGTTTTAACCTTGCCAGCCCAAAACAATTGGGTGAAGTGCTTTTTGAAAAAATGAAACTCGACCCTAAAGCAAAAAAAACCAAGACGGGTCAATATGCAACAGGAGAAGATGTGCTGGCTAAACTTGCCAACAACAACCCCATCTGCGACCAGATTTTAAGCTTTAGAGAATTGACAAAATTGCGTAGTACTTATGTAGATGCTTTTCCGTTACTGATGAATGTAAAGACAGGTCGTGTGCATACAAATTATGCGCAAGCAGTTGCAGTTACAGGAAGATTGAGCAGTACTAATCCTAACCTGCAAAACATTCCTATTCGTACAGAAAAAGGAAGAGAGATTCGCAAAGCCTTTATACCGAGAGATGCAAACCATGTATTGGTTTCAGCAGATTATTCTCAAATAGAATTAAGAGTAGTAGCGGCTATTAGTGGAGATGTAAATATGTGTGAAGCCTTTAGAACAGGAAAGGATATTCATACCGCTACTGCAGCAAAAGTATTTGGCGTTGAAGAAAGTGAGGTTACAAAAGAAATGCGTTACAAAGCTAAGAGTGTAAACTTTGGTATCATTTACGGACAAGGCGCATTCGGTCTTTCAGAAAATTTAGGCATACCTAGAGCAGAAGCAAAAGAGATTATTGACAATTATAAGAAGGAGTTCCCGGGTATTCAAAAGTATATGGATGACACCATAAACTTTTGTAAGGAAAATGGTTATGTAGAAACATTGATGGGTCGTAAACGTTGGTTAAAAGACATAAACAGCGCCAACTTTACAGTGCGTGGCTTTGCCGAAAGAAACGCCATCAATTCACCCATACAGGGCACAGCGGCAGACATGATAAAATTGGCCATGATTAAAATAAATGCAGCGCTAAAGGAAGGCAATTTTAAAAGTAAAATGATTTTACAGGTGCATGATGAATTGGTGTTTGATGTATTGAAAGAGGAACTAGAGGCTATTAAACCTGTGATATTGGAGAATATGAAAACTGCATTGGTATTAGAGAATGAAGTGCCGGTAGAAGCAGAATTGGGAAGTGGAAACAATTGGTTGGAAGCGCATTAGTACAGAGGATATACCATAAAAACGGTTGCTAGTTTTAGGTTTCAGTTTTTTTAAAGGAAATGTTTTTTGTTAAAAGTTCTGCTTTTCGTAAATTCATACACTAAAAACTAGCAACATGAAAAAAATATTTATTTGCGCAACTGCCTGCGTATTGTTTGTTGCATGCAACGACAATGCAACATCTACAACAGCTACAACAAAAGATGATACTTCAAAAACAGCCACTGTTAAAAGTGAAACGATAACAACCCCTCCCCTAGACAGTGCCACAATGATGAAAAACTGGGAATCGTACATGACGCCATCAGATGCTCATAAAATAATGGCAAGTTGGGACGGAAGCTGGAATGGCGATGTAACCATGTGGCAGACGCCTGATGCAGCACCCCAAATAAGCAAGACGGTTTCTACAAATAAAACGATACTTGGTGGTAGATACCAGGAAGCGATTCATACAGGAAATATGATGGGCATGCCATTTGAAGGAAGAAGCATGATGGGTTATGATAATGCAAAGAAAGTTTTTACCAATACATGGGTGGATAATATGGGTACAGGTACAATGATTATGGAAGGACCCTGGGATGAGGCTACAAAATCTATAACGCTACAAGGAAAAATGATTGACCCAGGTGCCGGCAATACAAATGAAATAGATGTAAAAGAAATTTACAAGGTGATAGATGATAAAAACCATGTAATGGAAATGTATGCGACAGATAAAGATGGCAAAGAATTTAAAACAATGGAAATTAAGTTTACCAGAAAGTAAGATTAAATTATTTTTGAAGCTGCCGTTAATTATACGGCAGCTTTTTTATACCATAAAAATTAAAAATGGAAATTATCTATTGTTACGATGCTTATTGCGGATGGTGTTTCGGTTTTAGTAATGTAATAAAAAAAATAGCTGAAGAATATAAAAATAACATATCTACAGAAGTTCTAAGTGGTGGTATGGTTTTGCCTGAAAAGCCAACTCATATCAGCGTTTCCGCTAACTATATTTTAGGGGCTTACAAGAATGTTGAAGAACTAACTGGTGTAAAGTTTGGTGAAGATTATTTGTGGCACTTAAAAAATCCTGAAGAAAGTGACTGGTATCCTCATTCAGAAAAACCGGCAATTGCCATGTGTATTTTTAAAGAATTTTAT
>JANOTH010000031.1:0-6909 GCA_031416275.1 Ferruginibacter sp.
GAATAAAAAGTCTTCATTCATGTATTCTACTACAAACAAATTCCTATTTAAATAGTTACCGTTGTATTGTTTACTAATTAAGTAAAAGAAATACTAATTGTTTCCTAAATATTAACATTCGGTTGATAACAATAAAATAATCTGCAACCGTTTACGTTATTTTTGTATTAACCACAATATCAGTATGCATGCATTTTGCTAAAGGAAAACTACTTGCAATTGGCGGAGCCGAAGACAAAGGAACAGATCTTGAAACTGGGCAAATTCACCGCAACAATTTAAACTTTTTCGAACTCGGAATTTTAAGACGAATAGTTGAAGAAATTGGCGGCCACGAAAAGCGCATCGAGGTTGTTACCACTGCAAGTATGATTCCTGTTGAGGTGGGAGAAAATTACCTCAACGCTTTTGGAAAAATAGGTTGTAAGGATATTGGATTAATGCACATACGCAACCGTGCAGATGCAATGAAAGAGGAATATGTTGAAAGACTAAAAAAATGCGATGCCATTATGTTTAGTGGTGGTAACCAACTAAGGTTAACAAGCACTTTTGGTGGTACGCAATTTTTACAAATAGTTTTACAACGTTATAATGAGGAGGAGGCTTTTTTGGTAGCAGGCACTTCTGCAGGTGCAATGGCAATGAGCAACACCATGATTTATGAGGGCAATGCTGCTAAAGCACATTTAAAAGGTGAAGTAAAAATTACTACCGGTCTTGGTTTTATGGATGATGTAATCTTTGATTCTCATTTTGAAAAACGTGGTCGATTTGGAAGACTTGCACAGGCTGTATCAGCAAATCCCTCGTGTATTGGAATTGGTTTAGGAGAAGATACCGGTTTTTTAATTATTGACGGTAACCGCATGGAAGCAATTGGTAGCGGGCTTGTTGTTATTTTAGATGGTCATGATATTAGACACAGCAATATTGCAGATATACCGGATGGTTGCCCTATAAGCATTGAAAATATGCGTGTACATTTTCTAGAAAAAGGAAATGGTTACATGGCAATAGAAAGAATATTTATTCCTGAAGTTTTTGAAGGTGCAGTTACCAGCAAGAATGTAGATGTGGAATAAATCATAAATCTTTACCTTCAACTAAACTCATTTCTCACCCCAGCGGTAACTATTTTGTTGCAGGCCTGCAAGATCAATAACTCTGTCAACAACCGTTGCGGCAACCTCTTCTATTGTTTTAGGTAAACTGTAAAACGAAGGCGTTGCAGGACAAATAATACCCCCAGCCAAAGTTATAGCCTCCATGTTTTTTATGTGAATTAAATTGTAAGGTGTATCCCGTGCAACACAAATTAATTTTCTTCTCTCTTTTAAAATAACGTCCGCTGCTCTTGTAATTAAATCACTCGAAATACCAGTTGCAATTCTGCCCAATGTACCCATGCTACATGGAATAATAATCATTGTTGTATATTGACCAGAGCCTGACGCAAATGGTGCATAAAAATCCTGCTGACTAAAGAATTTTACATCAAAATCTTTGTAGCCTTCATCCCCCAATTCAGTCTTCCAAACATCTTTGGCGTTTTCGGTCATTACTACACCCAACTCCTCTATTTGATCTTTTAATTGACATAATTTTGTTAATAAAACCTTTGCGTAAACGGATCCACTAGCTCCAGTTATTGCTACAACAATTTTTTGTCTTAATTTTTCAGCCATAACACAAAGCTAAAGCATTTACACATGAGGAAAATATTGGGTTGTATAGTTTTACTGATTGCGCTAACAGGTATTTTATCTTTCGAAAAAAGTGAGAAAGAAAAAATTAATTGGATCAGCATTGCGCAGTTAAATGAACTGTATGCAAAAAATCCAAAACCAGTTCTAATAGATATTTATACCGATTGGTGCGGATGGTGCAAAGAAATGGATCGCACAACTTACAATAATGACAAGCTTGCCAATTATGTAAATGAAAAATATTACGCAGTAAAATTTAATGCCGAACAAAGGGAGCAGATTACTTTTAATAAAAAAATTTATAAATACAATACTCAATATAGAACCAACGATTTGGCCATCTATTTAACAGGTGGGCAACTCTCCTACCCGACTACAGTTTTTATGAGCGGTACCGATGCACAACCAGCGCCTTTACCTGGCTATATGAAACCTAAACAAATGGAGGCACCTTTAAAATTCTTTGGAGAAAAAGCAGATAAAACACAAACATTCGTTGCATTCAATAAAAAAATGCATAATGAATGGTGAGGTTGTGGATGGCGAATTGTGAATATTGAATAATTACTTTATACTTTACTTATAATACATGAATAAACTTGACTTGCTGCTGCAAAAAATTACGATAGCAGTTGAAAATACTTCACTACTTAAAATTACGCTTGGAAATAAAAGGGATAAATCCGCAGTTCTAAAAAATGTATTTATTAAACCTGTTTTAATAAAAGAAAAATACTTGCTTTCGTTTGTTTTTAGAAACCTTACAAACGATGTTACTAAAAATTTTGAATTGGAAGAAAGTTTAGCTCAGGTTAAAACTTTATTGGCTGAGACATTTTATAACGTTGATGTTTATACAAGCGCCGAAACCATCTACTACAGCACAACAAATGAAGGGAAGGAAAAAGTTGCAACGAAAAAAAATGAAACTTTTACTCCGCCACTCACATTATCTCACGACAAACAAAAGAGTAGATTAGTAAAAACAAATGCCATTTATTTAAAAGAACTTGGTCTTACAAATGCTGAAGGAAATCTTAAAAAAGAAATGCAGCATAAGTTCAAACAAATAAACCGCTATGTAGAAATAATAGAGGGTATTTTAAAAGATACTGTTATTGAAAATAATTTTTCGATTGTAGATATGGGTAGCGGGAAAGGCTATCTAACTTTTGCATTATACGATTATTTGCAAAGTAAAAATGCCAAAGTAAAAGTTACAGGTATTGAATTAAGAGAGGACCTTGTTCAAAAATGCAATGGTATAGCTGAACAATCAAAATACAAAGGTTTACACTTTATAAAAGGCAGTATCCAAGAAACAGATTTGAGAGATATAGATATGCTTATAGCCTTGCATGCGTGCGACACTGCAACAGACGATGCGATTGCAAAAGGAATAAAAGCAAATGCAAAATTTGTTATTTGCGCACCTTGCTGCCACAAGCAAATTCGCAGACAGATGGCACCAACAAATGCTTTGCAGCTAATTACCAAACACGGTATTTTAATGGAAAGGCAGGCCGAAATGGTGACAGATACAATACGAGCCCTCATGCTTGAAGCGTACGGATACAAAACAAAAGTTTTTGATTTTATTGAAGAAGAAGATACCCCAAAAAACGTTTTAATTGTCGGCACAAAAAGTGTTTTCTCTAAAGACATTTATAACGAAAACATTTTAAAGATTAAAGAACTGAAAGCAATGTTTGGTATCAACCAACATTATATCGAGACAGTTGTTTAATCTAATCTCATCGATTTTTAAAATAGTTTAATAGATAGTTGCTGATGAAATGCCCGCCCGGCTGAACACCGTTCGGGCGGATGCGATCCCGTAGAATAGGGACAGGCTGCGCCAAAATGTTTAGCATAGCTGCTGCTTTGCTAAGCTAAAAATAATTTCCACATTTCTTTTAATGTTATAACATGCAATTGTAACTTCAACGCATGGATGTTAATGCTGCTCAAAATAGAAGGCTTGGCCTTTTTCAATCAACGGTTTTAAACATGATTGATATGGTAGGTATTGGCCCTTTTATTACAATGCCTATTGTTATTGGCTTACTTGGCGGTATGTACATTTGGGCGTGGGTTGCAGGTGCTGTTTTATCTTTTGTAGATGCAATGATTTGGAGTGAACTGGGTGCAGCATATCCGCTAGCAGGTGGCAGTTATAATTTTTTAAAAGTTGCCTACGGCGAAAAAGGCCCGGGTAAAATGATGAGCTTTCTCTACGTCTGGCAAACCATCATACAGGCACCACTAGTAGCCGCTTCAGCAGCGATTGGTTTTGCGCAATATTTTATATACCTCGTTCCTTTAGAAGTATGGCAACAAAAAATGGTAAGCGGCACCGTTATCATTTTTGTGACATTTTTATTGTACAGAAAAGTAGAAAGCATCGGTAAAATAGGTGTGTTGCTTTGGATTGGTGTTGTTGCAACCCTAGGTTGGATAATATTTGGTGGTCTTACACATGGCAATTTTATGCAACCAATTTTTGAGTCTAAAAACGCCTTCAGTATAAATACACTAGCTTCTTTTCTTTTTGGACAAGCATGCGTAAAAACCATTTACAGTTATCTCGGTTATTACAATGTTTGCCACTTGGGTGGCGAAATAAAAAACCCAGGCAAGAATATTCCACGTAGCATGTTCATTTCAATTTTTGCGATTGCAGTTTTGTATTTGGCAATGAACATAAGTGTAACAAGTGTAATACCCTGGCAGGAGATAAAAACTTGGCAAGATGCAGGCACAAATAATTTTGTTGTGAGTACTTTTATAGAAAGATTATATGGCAACACTGCTGGTAAAATAGCCACAGTTATGATTTTGTGGGTTGCACTCGCTTCACTGTTTGCAGTAATGCTGGGCTATAGTCGGGTGCCGTTTGCTGCTGCGCAGGACGGCGCTTTTTTTAAGGTCTTCGCAAAACTTCATCCTACAAAAAACTTTCCATATGTCTCTTTGCTAGTATTGGCAGCATTTGCTTTTGTATTCAGTTTATTGTTTAGAATGGGAGATGTAATCAGTGGTATTCTTGCGATGAGAATTATGGTTCAGTTTATTGGGCAAGGAGTTGGTTTAGTGGTATTAAGAAAACGAAAAGGAACCTCCGGCCTTCCATTTAAAATGCCGCTTTACCCAATACCTGTCATCTTTGCTATTTTAATGTGGCTTTTTGTTTTTTATGCCACAGGCCTCGCAATTATTTTAAGTTTTGCTGTGGTTTTAATCAGTGGTATTGTTGTGTATTTGGTGAAAGCTAGAATAAGAAAAGAATGGCCGTTTGAAAAGGTTTAAATACAAAGGATTTTCACCAAGAACATAAGAATTTTTTCTAAAGCAATTCACTAAGCAAAGAGTTTAGATCTAAATGTTTGGTATACATTTCCAACGAACCGTCGGCTTTGTGCGGCCACAAATCTTTTGGTTTATCCCAATACAATTCCACACCGTTTCCATCAGGATCATCCAAGTACAAAGCTTCAGATACGCCATGATCTGCAAAGCCGGTAAATGGATATTCTGCATCAAGAATTCTTTTGTAAATATTTGCAAGCGCTTTTCTTTCTGCATATAAAATCGCTGTATGAAACAAACCTGCAGTATGCAATGGTGCAGGTCCGCCATTTTTACTGTGCCAGGTATTCAAACCAATATGATGGTGGTAGCCCCCTGCGGAAATAAACGCTGCATCTTCTCCATACATAGTTGTTATTTCAAAGCCCAACAAATCGCAATAAAAACCCATTGCTCTTTTTAAATCAGCCACTTTTAAATGCACATGACCAATGCTTGTCTGTGAGGGGATTTTGTAAGGTGCATTCATCTGTATGGGTTTATATATTAATTTTAATAAATGACATTAATTTAGATGTTTTATGGCATCATAATTTCGATGTGTTATCTCGTTAATAAGCAACATAATTTACCACATATTCATGTAAGCTATTCAGAATTCTTAGCAGTATTTGTTTTACGAATTGAGATCTGCTTGAAGATAGCTTACCAAACTATAAAACTAAATTAGTTTTAGCATGGATTGGTTTAAGGCAAGAAGAACTTATGACGGATTGGAAACTAGCAGTGTCGGGAATCAAGGTATTTAAATTAGACCCATCAAAATAATTTAATGAACCCAAAAATTACTTTTGTTGAAACTAAAGAAAACTATTAACATCTTGTAAAGTTTACAGATTAAAGTACCCGAGAATTTCACATGAAGCCTTATTTAATTTAACCTGCTTTTGAAGAGCAAGAGCAAGCGGTTTTTAAAAACCCAACCATTTTTTAGAAAGGTTAAATGGAACGATGAGATTGTTATGTCTCCGGTTACATTATATCTAGAAACTAATTTAATATCTTGAGAATGAAAAAACCCCTGTCTAAACAGAGGTTTCATATTTAATTTCAACAGTTTTATTATACTGCAACATCAGCCATGTCAGGAATATCAACGGCCTTATACATGCCTGCATCTAACTTTTTCTTTGTTTCTTCAAATGCCTTTAATGTAATATCCACTTCTTCAAAACTGTGCGATGCTGTTGGTATCAATCTGTAAATAATATCACCTTTAGGAATAACAGGGTAAACAACGATCGAACAAAAAATACCATAATTTTCTCTAAGATCCATCACCATTTGTGTAGCCTCGGGCACATCACCCTTCATATAAATTGGGGTAACGGGGCTATTGGTATCGCCAATATCAAAACCTTTTTCCTTCAAACCTGTCTGCAGTCTTTCTACATTACTCCAAAGCTTTTCACGGAGTTCAGGCATTGTAATCGCCATTTCCATCCGCTTCAACATTCCCTCTACAATCAGTAATGGTAAGCTTTTTGCAAATATTTGCGAGCGGGTATTGTAACGTAAATATTTTAGAACCGATTTTGGACCGCTTATAAAAGCACCGATGCTTCCCATACTTTTTACAAATGTGCTAAAGTATAAATCAACTTCATGTTGTACACCCTGCGCCTCATCAGCACCCGCACCAGTTGGTCCCATATAACCAAATCCATGTGCATCATCAATCAACAATCTAAACCCATACTGCTTTTTTAACGCCACAATTTCTTTTAAAATACCCTGCTCACCATCCATACCAAAAACACCTTCAGTAATAACCAACACGCCACCGCCATTTTTTTCTGCCAGTGCATTTGCTCTTACCAATTGCTTTTCA
>JANOTH010000032.1:0-2058 GCA_031416275.1 Ferruginibacter sp.
GCATGCCTTCTACAAAAACTGGCTTAATCATCGATGGCGATGTTAAGGATTTAAAACTGTTAACGGGTCGTTCAAATAATCGTTTTTTATTGGCAGCAATTAATAATGAAAAAATGAAAGTGTTTAAACTGAAATAGAGAATGCGATGGTGGAATTTTTATTAAAGCCTGGTATTTGAAAGATGAGCGCCTGGTATTTTTACGCCTTAATTTCATTCGCCCCCGCACTTACCTTTCTGTGCCTGCCCCACTGATAAGAAAAATAAAGCAGAATCAGGACGATGATAAGCTCAAATACCATTAGCCCAATTAGAAGCACATTCACCACCGGGCTTTCTGTTTGTGTTATTTCAGATTTCGCTAAAGCCGATAATGGGGGATGAGCCGTCCATCCTGCTAGCCATCTTCTCAAGGGTATTAGTGTTTTATAAGCGAATGCAAAAAATACTATGTTTAGTAACCCTGCTATTAAAATAAAGGTGTTAGGAACTGCTCTGCTAAATCGATAGGCTCTCTCTTTAACCCAAATTTTGCAGTAGCGTTATCCTGTAAGACTTAGTGGCAGTTTTGTATTTTCAATAAAGGAGAAAAGGCTGTCGTACCATTGCCTTCGTTTAAGCGGCACAGACATTTTAAGTACCTTGCCTTCTATCCACGAGCCTACTGCAAAGCAGTTGAATCTTAATGTAGCAAGTGTAGGCTGGGGTTGCTTTTGGAGCGTTAACAGCCTAAATAAACTCATCAGATTATAGGCTACCATTACAAAACGCATGGCTGTTTCTGTGGCACAAAAATCATCCATGCAAAACCCCTGAACGCCAAAATCTTCTTTTAATTCTTTTATCCTGTTTTCTGCATCGCCTCTGCGCTTATACTGCTCCCATATTTCTACTGCCGGCAACTCCTGGTTACACACAAAAGCATGGTAGCGGGTTTTAAATACTTTATCCTTGTCAATATCTTCCAGTTTGAAAAGGCTCGTCAATCTTTTGCCTGTGGTTTTTCTGCGCATCTCTTCCTGTTGCTTAATGATGATAATCCTTCTGGGTTTACTCCAGCCTCCCTGCTTAAATTCCATTTCTGTAATCCATATACCCATACCCAGAGGGTGCCACTTTGTAAGGCCATAAATAGCACTTTGCAGGTTAGCATAGAGTTTACACGACATCACATAGGCTATATTTTTATCTTCGATAAATTTCAAAATCGTTTCACTGCAAAACCCGCTATCTGCACGGAACAAGCCTACTTTTTTATTTTTGAGAATGGCAAATGTTTCTTCTAAAAAGTGGATGCAATTATTGCTGCTGCTTGTATTGCCACTTCGGTTCCAGCAATTGGCAACCATTCTTATATCGTTTACAAAAGCAAACAGGGGATGGTGGCTGTTGCGGCCTCGTTTGTTTGGATTATATCCCTTTTTCGCTCCTTCCTGTTCTCCATAACGGGTGATCACACTGCTATCCACATCCAATGTATAATTGTCAAATTGCAACTGCTCAAAAAACCAACTGCTCAACTCCAGGAAAACAGAATGATTGAGCGAGGGCGTAAATTTTTTGAAGAACCGCCCAAAGGTTGTACCGGAAGCTACCCGTTTCCAGCCAAATATCTGACGCAATACTTCATCTAATCGCACCACTGCTGTGTGGCTGAATCTAAAACAGCCTATCCATATACTCACCCAAAAACTTTCTATGATACTTAGTGCATCTATACTGTTATTACTCTTGCCTTGTGGCAAGCCTAATTCAAGTAATTTTTTACTGATACCCGTCTTATCTATCAACATCTTCATCTCCTTCATACCACCCCAGGGGGTTACCTTATTATCGCTGTATTCATGCTGCATACTCATAGCCAAATTTAAGACAGCCTGGCATAAAATTATCTACTGCAAAATTTGGGTTTAACGCCTAAAAATATTTTTAGCAAAAAAGACAAGAACAGCACCAGGCTAATTTTTAAAAGTGGTTTATTACCTCAGCGGCTTATGCAATCAAAAAGAATTCGTAAATCTGCAATCGTAAAACAAGAAATGTATGGCATTGATTTTAGC
>JANOTH010000033.1:0-10543 GCA_031416275.1 Ferruginibacter sp.
TATTTTCCTCCTTTAGTAGAAAACTTTATTTGTTCTAAGTGTCTCAAAATTAAAAAGGCTCTCTCCCTCAAAACCATATTTTCTATTTAGACTGATCAGCTTTTTCAGCATACCATCTTTAATTCTATAACCATCTCCCAGTGAAGTAAGAATGCCCGGGAATACTACATTTTGTTGTTTTTTTGTTAGCAGACTTTTTAGCTCTTTTAAAATTTTTTCATAAGCAGAATAGTAGTTGTAACATACAAAAACCACAAAGTGGACTAAAATAATGTCGTTATCAATGAGGAAGAAATTTTTTTAGTTACTAAAAAAATTAATGAGCAGATAAAAAATTGTCTAGACTGCATCAAAAACATTTTAAATAGCCTAGCTATTTTAAACAGAAAATATTTGGCTATTAATAATCTATCTAGGGAGAAGTTATAAGCTACTAAAAAGAATGAATCATTATAATTCTAAATGCTGAGACATACTTTATAAAAACAAAAAAGGCTTCAAAGAAAAACTCTTTGAAACCTTTAAAGCGGGCTGGACGGGACTCGAACCCGCGACCTCTGCCGTGACAGGGCAGCATTCTAACCAACTGAACTACCAACCCATTTCCTTTTAAAAGCATTTTGTGATTCTGTAATCTGGCTTTTTTTCCGGAGTGCAAATATAGGGTAATTTCTATTTTCTAAACAAAACTTTATAAAAAAAGATGTAACTCCTATTTTTACAAATTATATTACATCTTAAACATACTCCAAAGGTTAAAATATTATGCCACAACTAAAGAACAGGCAATATCTGGAATTTGAAAAGCCGCTAAAAGAATTATACGATCAGATAGAACAACTCACAATTACACAAGAAAAATCTAATACAGATATGAGCGGCGCAATTGGCCTGCTCGAGGCTAGAATTACCGAAACCAAGAACGAGATCACTCAAAACCTAACACCGTGGCAAAGAGTACAAATGAGTAGGCATCCTGATAGGCCTTATACGTTGAAATACATTGAAAAAATGTGTACCAGCTTCACAGAGCTACACGGCGATAGAAATGTAAAAGACGACAAAGCAATGGTTGGGGGGTTTGCCCAGTTAAATGGTGAAACTGTAATGATAATAGGGCAACAAAAAGGAAACAATACTAAAACACGACAACTCAGGAATTTTGGGATGGCAAACCCAGAAGGTTATAGAAAAGCACTTCGTTTAATGAAGCTTGCAGAGAAATTTAATAAGCCAGTTATTACATTAATAGATACACCTGGAGCCTACCCAGGCCTTGAAGCGGAAGAAAGAGGTCAAGGTGAAGCAATTGCGAGAAATATTTTTGAAATGATCAGCCTAAAAGTACCGGTAATATGCGTAATTATTGGTGAAGGTGCAAGCGGTGGTGCATTAGGCATAGGAGTTGGGGACCGTGTGGTTATGATGGAAAATACATGGTACACAGTAATATCTCCTGAAAGTTGCAGTAGCATTTTATGGCGTAGTTGGGATAAAAAAGAAACTGCAGCAGAGCAATTAAAACTTACAGGCAAAGATATGCTGGCTTTTGGCTTGGTAGATGAAGTGATACCGGAACCAAATGGTGGTGCCCATTGGGATTATGATGAAGCTGCTGAAATTCTAAAAAGATACCTCGTAAAAACAATACAAGAATTAAAACAAATTCCCGCACAGGAAAGAGTGGATACCCGTATAAAAAAGTTTGGCAAAATGGGCTTTTGGGAAGAGTAAAATATTATAAATAAAGGGGGATTAAAAAATTTATATGCTAAAGATCGGAATAATCGGTGCAGGACATTTAGGAAAATTTCATTTAAATAATTGGTTGGAAATAGATGATGTAAACGTTATTGGCTTTTGTGATACGGATGATGCAAATGCAAAAGCAGTTACGGAGAAATATAAAATAAAGCGTTTTGATAGCCCTGCTGAATTGTTAGATAATTGTGATGCAGTGGACATTGTAGCACCAACAACTTTTCATTACGAACTCTGCGCCCTCGCCTTAAGAAAAGGTAAACACGTATTTGTAGAAAAACCTCTTACAAATACTATGGATGAAGCAAAGGCACTTTTAAAACTTGCTGTTGAATCTAACTTGAAATTTCAAGTTGGCCATGTTGAAAGATTTAACCCTGCGTTTGTAGCCTTAAAAGATTACAAGCTTGAGCCTATGTTTATAGAAGTACATAGGCTGTCGCAATTTAACCCACGTGGTACTGATGTAAGTGTAATTTTAGATTTAATGATACATGATATTGATATTATTTTACAACTTGTAAAAAGTAATGTCAGTTATATTTCTGCAAATGGCGTAGCAGTTTTAAGCGATACACCCGATATAGCAAACGTAAGAATTGAATTTGACAATGGCTGCGTAGCCAACCTTACCAGCAGTAGAATCTCCATGAAAAAAATGAGAAAGATGAGGGTCTTTCAAAAAGATGCTTACATAGGCATTGACTTTTTAGAGAAAAAAACAGAGATCATTAGCCAAAACGCCACTACCGATAAAAACGTATTTACGTTTGATATTGATACCGTAAAAGGCAAAAAGACGGTGGCCATTGCAAACCCAATAGTTGCCGATACAAATGCAATGAAAGAAGAGCTTGTTGCTTTTAAAAATGCTATCATAAACAACACAACAACAGCCGTTACTGTACTTGATGGTTTTAGAGCAATGGAAGTTGCCCACCAAATTTTAGGCAAAATAAGCAAGGTTACAAACTAAACAAGTATTGAAACAACCACGTATAAATATTGGTTTTTACACGTTTGTTGACATCATTGTCGCTATTCTTACTTGGGTAATTTTTTATTACCTGCGCACGCAACTATATAATGGTAAATTTATTATTCCACCAGGCTTTTATATCGGGCTTGTAATGTACGTAACCGGGTGGGTATGCTTACATTTTATAGCCGGCACTTACACAGAATTATATCAAAAATCTCGGGTTGTAGAATTTTTTAAAACAATTCTTATTACAATTATCGGCTGTTTATTTTTACTATTCTTCTTCATTTTAAAAAATCCGAAGTACAACAACTACGATTATTATTCCGAGTTTTATTTGTTGCTTTTTCCAATAACTATTTGCAGTGTAACAGCACGCATGATTTTTTTATCTCAAACCAAAAAGCAACTTAGAGGTAAAAAAGTTTTTTTTAATTCTTTATTGATAGGCTCCGGTACAAAAGCGAAGAACTTTTACCAGAGTTTTTTACAGGCCAACGATCAATCGGGCTTTATAATTACAGATTACATAAACCTCAGCAGCTATCAAATAAAGCTTCCGTCAAAATCAATCACTTACCATAACTCAATTGAAAATATTACCGAAATTATTTCTGAAAAAAATATAGAAGAAATAATTATTGCTTTAGAAAACAACGACCGAGAAATCATTACGCAGATAATGAATAAACTCAGCAATAAAAATGTAAACATAAAAATAACACCAGATACGCTGGATATTTTAAGTGGCGCATTACAAAACACCAACGTAATGGGTGTTCCGTTAATAGATGTTCACTTTGGCGAAATGCCTCTTTGGCAACAAAATATAAAAAGACTTGCAGATATTTTTATAGCCATCATTGGCGGCATCATTATTTTACCGGTTTTCTTGTACACCATTTTAAGAATTAGATTTTCATCTCCAGGCCCAATATTTTTTTCACAGGAGCGCATAGGCTTTAAGGGGAAACCCTTTACCATGTACAAGCTTAGATCTATGAAAACAGATGCAGAAAAAGATGGTCCAATGCTGAGTGCGGATAACGACGAAAGAATTACTGCGTGGGGAAAAACAATGCGAAAATGGCGGCTAGATGAATTGCCACAATTGTGGAATATCTTAATAGGCAATATGAGTTTAGTAGGCCCACGTCCTGAAAGAAAGTTTTACATAGATCAACTTATAAAAATTAGTCCTGAATATAAATATCTTTTTAAAGTAAAGCCAGGTCTTACAGGTTGGGGAATGGTAAAATTTGGCTATGCATCCTCTCTAGAAGAAATGCTTGAACGAATGCAGTACGATCTTATTTATGTAGAAAATATTTCATTAGCGCTCGATTTTAAAATTATGTTACACACCATCCGCATTATTCTTTCAGGTAAAGGAAAGTAATTAAACTTGGAGCTCTCGTCTTTTTAAAATAATCAACATTTGTTCGTTGCCCGCCTGTAATCTTTTTGTACAAAGGCAACAAAAAGGATTTACGGCTACGCAACGCAGCCCTTCATCTGTAAAACTTTTCTCAACTTTTATTATGCTATATGCGGTCACAAAATCGCATTTGAAAGAATTTCTATTGCCTTACGATTCTATCTAATTTCAGTATTTTTGAAAAAATATTTTTTTGAAAAACTTTCTTCTGCTACTTTTTACCTTATTCAACGTAACACATTCTTACTGCCAGCAAACCTACTGGCAACAAAAAAACGATTTTAAAATTTCGGCTATTTTAAACGACGTTGATAATAGTATTACAGGCTTTGAGCAAATTGACTATTACAATAATTCTCCTGACACGCTAAATTTTATATGGATACATCTGTGGGCCAATGCTTATAAAAACGACCGCACAGCATTTAGCGATCAACTGCTCGAAAATGGCCGAACTGACTTTTACTTTTCTCCTGAAAATAAAAAAGGATACATCAACAAATTAAGTTTTAAAGTCGATAAAATTAACGCAGTAACTGAAGATCATCCACAACACCAGGATATTATAAAACTATTACTCCCACAACCTTTAGCACCTGGTAGAATGGTAAAAATAGAAACGCCTTTTCATGTAAAACTGCCCTATAATTTTTCAAGAGGAGGGCAGGTTGAACAATCATACCAGATAACACAATGGTACCCAAAACCTGCTGTGTATGATAAAGATGGCTGGCACGAAATGCCTTATTTAGATCAGGGAGAATTTTACAGTGAGTTCGGGAATTTTGATGTTGAAATAACAGTTCCTCAAAATTATGTGGTAGCAGCAACAGGCGAGTTGCAAAATGAAGATGAAAAATTATGGTTAAAAGATAAGTATTTTAGTAAATTATCTTTTAGACCAAAAAGTTTGGAATATAAATCAAATATTGATGAAAAAAATCTAGAGAAAATTGGGTCTTCAAAAGAAATTAAGACAATTAAATTTAAACAAGAAAACGTTATCGATTTTGCATGGTTTGCTGATAAAAGATTTAATATAAGGCATGATACTCTTCAACTCAGCTCGGGAAAAGTCATTGACCTCTTCGCATATTTTTTACCAAGTAAAAACGATTTTTGGCGAACCAGTATATCAATGATGAAAAAAGCCATCACATCAAAAAGCAATTGGCTTGGTGAATATCCTTACAATGTTGTTAGCGTGGTTGACAATGCTTCCCAAACCGGCGGTGGCATGGAGTATCCTACAATTACCTTACTTAATGCAGGCGGCTCAGAGGCTGCGTTAGAATCTGTAATAAACCACGAAGTAGGGCACAATTGGTTTCAAGGCATACTTGCAACAAACGAAAGAAAATACCCTTGGATGGATGAAGGCATGAACAGTTTTTATGATCTTAAATATGATGAAGCCTTCGCAACAAAAAAACAAGAAATTAAGAATAATTTAATTGATAATAAAATACCCACGTACCCTGAGCAAAACTTACTTAAAAGAATTATCAAGCTTAAAAAAGACCAACCAATTAATACTCCTTCGGAAGATTTTTCAGCATTAAATTATAACCTAATCGCTTATACAAAAACATCACTTTGGTTGAAGAAATTGGAGATAGAATTAGGAACTGAAACCTTTGATAAGGTAATACGTGCCTACTTTGAAAAATGGAAATTCAAACATCCAGCTCCAAAGGATCTTCAGGCTGTAGCAGAGGAAGTTTCCGGGAAATCACTTGAAAAAACATTTGATTTATTAGAACGAAAAGGTCCTTTGGAAACGATTCAAAAAAAGAACATAAAACTAACAGGTTTTTTCAATTTAAAGGAAACTGATAAGTATCATTATATATCAATTACACCGACAGTTGGATACAATTTTTACGATAAAGTAATGATTGGTGCAGCTATTCACAATTACAACTTACCTCCTAGCAATTTCCAATTTATAGCTATTCCTGTATTTGCAACAGGCACAAAAAAAATAAACGGCATTGGTAGGATAGAGTATAATTGGTTTCCTACTGCCAAAGCTGATAAACTAACGCTTTCCTTAACTGGTGCCAAATTTACAGGGGGTTCTTTTACAGATTCAACAAATGCAAAAAATGCTTTACAGTTTTCTAAACTTACACCATCCGTCAAATACATTTTCGCCAATAAAAATCCACGAAGTTTAATTAAAAAATTTGTACAGTTTAAAACATTTTTAATAAGCGAAACAGGTATTTTATTTAAAAGAGATATGGTAAATAACATTGACGTAATTACTTATCCTAAAGAACAACGGTATATAAACCAGTTACATTTTAGTGTAGAAAATAATCGGGTTTTATATCCCTACAACGCAGTGTTTCAAGGCGAGCAAGGCGATGGTTTTGTAAGGCTAAATCTAACAGGAAACTATTTTTTCAATTATCCTAATAAAGGCGGTTTAAACGTTCGGCTATTTGCAGGTAAATTTATTTATACAGTAGATAAAAGTTTTACAAATCAATTCAAAACTGATATTTATCATTTAAACATGAGCGGACCAAAAGGTTTTGAAGACTATAATTACAGCAATTATTTTGTGGGAAGAAATGAGTTTGATGGATTTGCTAGTCAGCAAATTATGAACCGTGATGGTTTTTTTAAAGTACGCACAGATTTGTTGAGTAGTAAAATTGGAAAAACAGATGATTGGCTCGGTGCTATTAATCTTACCACATCAATACCAAAAAATATAAATCCCCTCGAATTATTGCCACTAAAGTTACCTTTAAAATTCTTTTTAGATATTGGTACATACGCTGAAGCATGGCAAAAAAACAGCAGCACAGGGAGGTTCTTGTACGACGCAGGTTTACAGGTTTCTTTGTTCAAAAATGTATTGAACGTGTACGTACCGCTTGCTTACAGTAAAGTTTATAGCGACTATTTTAAATCAACCATTACCGAAAAAAGATTTATTAAAAATATTTCATTCAACATAGATATACAGCAGTTGAGTGCAAGTAAATTATTTTCACAACCAAGCCTATAAAAGTGATCATAAAATATTTACAACAAAAAGATATTGATAAAAAAAAATGGGACGAATGCATTGCTAACAGCTGCAATGGCTTAATCTACAGCACAAGTACTTTTCTAGATAACATGACTTCTAATTGGGATGGTTTAGTAATGGACGATTACACAGCAATTATGCCACTCCCCTTCCGAATAAAAATTGGTATTTTTTATGTCTTTCCTCCAGCATTTTCTCAACAAATGGGCATTACAAGCATAGAGGTAATTACTGCTTTGGTGATTGAAAATTTCTTAAAAAAAATTCCTAATAAGTTTCGATATTTCGAAATGAATTTTAATGTTGGGAACATACAAACACTCCCAAATGAGAGAGAAAGGAACAACTATTTTCTCCCCTTATCATCTTCGTTTGAAAGTTTACAAAAAAGTTTCAGCAGGTCTGCTTTACGAAATATTAAAAAAGCAAAAAATGAAAATATTTCTGTACAAAAAAATGTGCCCTATACAGAAATTATAAATATTCACAGAGTTAGGTTTAATGATGCAGTTGGTGCAATTGCAACAGACTATAAACGATTGGAAAATTTATTTAATGCTCTTCAGAAAAGGAATTTACTTTTCACGATAGGTGCTTTTAACTCGAAAAGAATTTTGATTGGAGGAAGTATTTACTTTGTTTTTAAAAACAGAATTACGTTTATTATTAATGGAAATTCTGCTGAAAGTTTACAAAATGGAGCTACACATTTACTCATGTATCAGACCATAAAACAATACAGCAATACAGACTTTATACTTGATTTTGAGGGAAGTGATTTTCCTGAATTTGCCAGGTTTTACCAACAATATGGCGCAACTGCAGAAATATATAAGTTAGTAAAAATCAATAAACTTCCTTGGCCAATTTCAATTTTTAAAAAGTAGAATTAATTTTCTCTGCTGTTTAAAATTGCGCCTGCAATTAAAAGATCTGTTGCTTTAGTTATTTTAACGTTTTCTTCCTCTCCTTCAACCAATGCAACCTTAAGCCCAAAAGCCTCTACCACACTAGCTTCATCAGTAAATTTATCTTTATAATCAATACCAAAAAAGGATGGCAGCAAAATCTTACCATGAAATGCCTGAGGTGTTTGCACCAATTTTATAGTATTCCGTTCAACAGCTTCGTTACCACTTTCTGTTATAATTCTTACACTGTCTTTACAATCTACCACAGGTATTGCAGTTCCAAATTCCAATACCGAATCGTAACATCTCTGTATTAGGTTTGTACTCAGAAGTGGTCTAACCGCATCATGCACAAACACTACGCTGTCTTCATCATCAACCAAGGCAAGCCCGTTTTGTACAGAATGAAATCTTGTGCGCCCACCAATTACAATTTGGATACTTTTATAATCAAAAAAAGCATCTATTATTTCCTGCCCTACACCCACATGCTCTTCAGGCAAAACCAATATTATTTTGCAATCGCTAAACGTTTGTAAAAACGTATTGACGGCATAAAAAAGTACAGGTTTATTTTTTAATAAAAGAAACTGTTTAGGAGTACTATTATTCATTCTACTACCACTTCCTCCTGCAACAATTATTGCAAATTTCTTCATCTCTAATTCAATTTTTAAAATACTATTGAAACCTTTATCTAATTCTTGTAAATAGATATTTCTTTATTTCCATTGCTGTGTTTCATGGCTCTATACATGCCTGCACTATTAAACATCATACTGATATTTGCTTTGGCATCTACGCCAATCATTCCTCCTTCACCTTCCAAAGCTATTAATTTTTTATGCACCACTTCATTCATAGCATCATTCAAACTTAACCCCTTGTATTCCATGTGTGCTGCTACATCATAAGCTGCTACTGCTTTTATAAAGGGCTCTCCGTGCCCTGTACAACTAATTGCACAAGTTGCATTGTTTGCGTAAGTACCTGCACCAATAATTGGACTATCCCCTATTCTGCCATATTTTTTATTTGTCATTCCACCTGTACTTGTGCCGGCAGCAATATTGCCATCTTTATCACAAGCCGCAGCACCAACAGTACCAAACTTTTTATCCTTCATCAATTCTTCTAACCCTTGGTGAGTGTGGTCTAATGAATAATTATCGCTATCCCTCATTGCCTTCCACTGGTCATATCTAAATTGCGAAAAGAAAAACTCATCAGGCTCTAATTTAATCCCCTGTTTAATTGCAAAATCATTTGCACCTTTTCCACTTAAAAAAACATGATTGCTATTGTGCATCACTTCAGCTGCAAGTTCTATTGGGTTCCTCACATTTCTTAATCCTGCCACTGCACCTGCCTCTCTGTTTTTTCCATCCATTATTGCAGCATCCATTTCCTGTACACCTTTTTTTGTAAATACAGATCCTCGACCTGCATTAAAAAGCAAATTATCTTCTAGCGCTACAATTGCTGCCTTCACAGCATTTGCAGCTTCCCCGCCTTCTTCCAACACGGCATAGCCTGCAGATAGTGCTTCATCTAATCCTTTGGTATAAGCCTTTTCAAGCTCGGGTGTCATATCTTCCTTTAAAATAGTTCCGGCTCCGCCGTGAATTACTATTGAGAATGGTTGCATAGAATTTGTTTTAAAAAGCCCAAGGTCACTTTATGATTTATATTATTTGAAAGAAATTAAACAGCAAGCAAATGCTTACATTCTTCCAGTAGTTTATTTTTATTTATTGCAACCGTACCTACTTCCTCACACACTAAACCCCCTGCAATATTTGCCATCTCTGCCATCAACCTAATATTTCTACTTGCTGCAAAAACGACCGAAGCAACAGCAATAACGGTATCGCCTGCACCGCTTACATCTGCAATGCTTCGGATATGTGTCGGTATAATTGCACGCTCATTTTCGCTTGCATAAAAAACTCCTTTTTCAGAAAGCGTTATAAATGAAATTGAATGCTTCAATTTTTCTTGCAAATGTTTGTGCATGTCTTCCAAAATTTCCTGAGAGACTCTGTTACCCAAAATATTTAAACTCTCTTTTACTTCGTGCAGATTAGGCTTAAAAATATCAACTCCTTCATAAGCAAAAAAGTTTTTACGTTTAGGGTCGACAGCTGTTAAAATATTATGCTGCTTACAAATAGAAATAATTTTAATAATTCCATTTTCGGTTAATACGCCCTTGTTATAATCTTCTAGAATTACCAATTGAGGTTTTTCTTCTGTAACATATTTTAAAAATGCTGCTATAAGTTTGTCTTCTTCAGATGAGTTCAGCGAAGTAGTAACTTCTGCATCAAGCCGCATCATATGTTGGTTACGGCTTATAATTCGTATTTTATTTGTCGTAATTCGATCGTCACTTTTATAAA
>JANOTH010000034.1:0-4295 GCA_031416275.1 Ferruginibacter sp.
GAATGCCAGCTTGCAGCAAGTGCACCGGTTTCTGCTTCACCATCACCCACAACGCACGCAACAATCAAATCAGGATTATCGAATACAGCACCGTAGGCATGTACCAATGAATAGCCAAGTTCACCGCCTTCATGAATGGAGCCAGGTGTTTCAGGTGCCACATGGCTTGGAATACCACCGGGAAAAGAGAACTGTTTGAATAATTTTTGAAGACCGTCTTCATCCTGAGAGATGTTCGGATAGAATTCTGTGTAGGTTCCTTCCAAGTAAGTATTGGCCACTAAACCGGGTCCGCCATGCCCCGGGCCGGCAACATATACAATATTGAGATCGTATTTTTTTATGATGCGGTTAAGATGTACATAAATGAAATTTAAACCGGGCGTTGTGCCCCAATGCCCTAAGAGTCTGGGTTTAATATGATCGATGGTCAATTGTTTTTTCAACAGCGGATTATCGTACAGATATATCTGACCAACAGATAAATAATTTGCCGCACGCCAATAGGCATTCATTTTTTGCAACAATTCCGGAGAGATTGTTTCCCTTTCGATTAGATTATATTCTGTTTCCATAGTATTAAATTTCTTGTTGATTATTTAAAACATTACATGCTGTTTTTGCTATCATTACTTCTTCGTTGGTCTGTATTACACGAACGCAAACTTTGCTTGAATCGCAGGAAACAACTGCAGCATTATTTATATTTTTTATTTCATCTAACTCTATTCCTAAAAATTGAAGGCCGTTGCAGATCATGCTACGCACTTCAGGCGAATGCTCACCTATACCTCCAGAAAATACCAATGTCTCTAAGCCCCCGAGTACGGCAGAATAAGAGCCAATATATTTTTTGGTTTGATAGCAAAACAATTCAATTGCTTCTGCAGCTCGGCTATCCGTAATTTGTATTTTTAATAATTCCCTCATATCGGAACTTGTTTCTGAAATACCAAGCAGACCCGATTCATGATTGACGACGTGATTAAATTCTTTGGGTGTAAGCTTTTCAAATTGCATCATATACCATGCAATGCCCGGATCGAGATCTCCTGTGCGTGTACCCATAGGTATTCCAGATGAAGGAGTAAAGCCCATGCTGGTGTCTACACTCTTGCCATTTTTTATTGCTGCCAAGCTTGCACCATTGCCAAGATGGGCAATAATTATTTTACCATGAGCAACTTCCTTCCCTGTGTTTTTTTCCAGTTCTTCTAGTAGATAAGCATAAGACAAACCATGGAACCCATAGCGATGAATCCCCTCTTTCTGAAATCGACGGGGAATAGACAATAATTTTGCAACTCCTGGCTTATCTGCGTGAAAAGCGGTATCAAAACATGCTACCTGAGGAATTGTTGGTAATCGTTTTTTAAATGCTTCAATCAATTTAATTTCTCCGGGTAAATGTTCGGGGTCGTAAACAGATATGCTTTTTAGATCGTTCAATAACTCCGGAGTTAAAACCTCAGGCGCCGTGTGTTTCATGCCATGCACTATCCGATGTCCTATCACATTTATGGTATTGAAATAATCCTGTTTCTCAAGTTGATCAATCAGAAAATCTGCAGCATTTTCATGATCCATATCTACAAAATCAGTAGTTATTTTTTGAAGTGTGATTCCGTTTATGAAAATTAATTTGGCTATTTTACCGGCAAGTTCTAATTGACCGGAAAATAATAATTTAAGTGTATCACCTGTATCATACAAAGCAAACTTTATCCCCGAGGAACCACCGTTAAGTGTAAGAACAGTGGTAGTAACTGGTTTCATTGCTATAAGGTTAAATGTGCAGGGTTAACCCATAACGGTTTAATCAATGCATGAAGATGGGAAGAATAATACCCTTGTTTACTAATGATAGTATAGAGTAAAGTATAACGGGCAATAACCTATCCACGTTTGATTTATCCCGGTATTTCTTTTTGCGAGTTTGTAGCGAATAGTAGCATTCTGTGACCCTGAAGGAGAGCGTTGATTAATCGTAAATGTCAGGTAAAATCAATAACGGAATATGTGTATGAAAAATCATGTCTTTTGTTTCACTCTTCTTGAAAAGTCTTTCTGCCCAATCATGTTTATGTGGCATCATAACAAGCATATTCACTTTATGCTTTACAATAAATGCATCTAATCCTTTAGTTATATCCTCATCTACAGGATATTCAAAAGATATATCTAAGTATTTTTCTTCTTCAGTGGTTTCTGTGAATTCTAATCTTTCTTTTTCCAGTTTCTTTAAGATTTTTACAACATAAACTTTTGAGTGAAAAGCTTCTTTAATAAATGTAAACTTTTCTAAATCTTCACGAAGCGGGTTTCCATCGCCATCACTCGCAAATGCTATAATATCAAGTTTATTAAAAATTGTTTCCTCGGGAATAATTAGAATTGGGACATCAGCTCCCGAAGAAAGCGAAGTAGCAGTACTTCCAAATACTTTTTTAAAATTTTTACCTGTTCCTTTCATTCCGGTAATAATTAAATCGGCTTTTTTTTCTTTAGCCATTTTATAAATGGCCTCTTTGGGATCACCAACCTCACATACAGTTTCTATATCTGTAGCTTTTTCTTTTAAAATAAGTTTTGCATAATCATCCTGCTGTTGTTTTGTTTCCAGCATTACCCCGTATTTGGAAATACTGATACTGAGTGCAGGTATAGAAGAAGGCTGTATATAGGCATGAAATAAAATAAGTTTTGCTTTCAAAGCTTGTGCGAGCTCTATCCCGTAGAATAATGCATTAGTGGATGCAGGAGAAAAATCAGTAGCGATTAATATTGTTTTCATGCGGAATGGCTTTGTTTAAAGGTAACCTAAATCAATTGGGACTGCGCTTATCATTATTACATTACTGTTATATTATGGCTGTATTCAAATAGTTTATGTTAGTAGTTATTTTACCTTCAGCACAGTTGCATTAATAGCTAGTACTATTGTACTCACCGTCATTAAAACTGAACCTGCCGCAGGGGATAATAAAACTCTTTGTTTGTATAAAACTCCCGCCGCTAAAGGGATCACAACTATGTTATAACTGGTAGCCTATATTAAATTCTGAATCATTTTACGGTAAGTGGCTTTGCCGAATAAGATCAGATTTACTACATCTTTCGGATTGCTGTTTACAAGTATAATTCCTGCTTTTTCTGCTGTAATATCACTGCCACTACCCACTGCTATAACTATAACTGAGAGGGAGAGTGCAGGAATTTGTGAAATATTTATAAACCAACCCAACTAACCATGGGAAACGCATCTATTTAATCAAGTCCTTTTTAAATGTTGAATGAATGATGATCTTTTTCGTTTTTATAAACTATAAATTATTTAAAATAAAATCAACCCGTTCTTCGGGTGGAAGCACTGGAACCTGAACTATGGGCGATCCTAAAGCTTCGTACACCTCAACAAGCAGTGAATGAATCTTTTTCTGTGCCGACTCATCTTCCGTGCGGGCATAATCTTTCACAACCGGCAGGCAATCAAGAATAAAAACCTTTTTGTAGGAAACAGTAAGCATTGCCGCTGTTAACTTTTCTTCTTCTGGAAGATTCAAAAAACGACAATAAGCTAGTGTGTCAGGAATTGCACGATCAAGAAAGACAAGAACATGAGGTAAAATTTGACTTTCCTGCACAATCTGCATATCTAAAATACCCATTTGAAATTCTCTTTGATGTTTTTTTATCTCTTCAACTGTCTTTCCCTTTAGCCGTTGTGTATCAATGTAATGCCGGGCATGCTCTAGGGTTGTTATGTAACCTTTTTCTTTAAGCAAGTTGACTGCAGTGGTTTTGCCGGAACTTGGACCCCCTGTAATTACATACCAATTTGTCTTAATTCTGTTATTATGATTGATGTTATTTTTTGCTTCTTTCATTTATAGCTTTAAGTTTTATAAACAGGTATTTCATTAAAATCGTTCGCCTCACTTTCATTTAATAAAAAATCTTTTACTGACATAAGCATCGCTTTATTTGAAGTAAAAAGTTCCCGATTAAAATTAAGTGCCGTGGTGATATCCAAATTTTCAATCGGGGCGTTTTGCGCTTCTTTGTAAAAATTATTGATCGAAAAACTGTAATTATCCTGTATTGAGGTAAATATACTTTGCAGCTTTTTGAAGTCGGGCTTTTTTTTGTCCTCCATCTGCGCATTTAATTGTTGGTATAAATTTTCAATTTCTTTTTTGTGGTGCGTAAAAAAATTGAACTTAATATCGGTTTCCGAATCCCTGAGGTTGGTGATATTACTACCTATATCATTCATACTTTTTGCCGAATGCATG
>JANOTH010000035.1:0-5180 GCA_031416275.1 Ferruginibacter sp.
GTTTATTCCAAAATAGTCCATGAAGGATTTTGAAGTAGCATATATCAATGGCTTGCCAACCGCATCTTCGTTTCTACCACTTATAATAACAAGATCTTTTTCCAATAATTTCTGCACGGCATAATCGCAGTTTACACCACGTATGCTTTCAATTTCGCTTTTTGTAATTGGTTGCTTGTATGCAATAATGCTAAGCGTTTCCAGCGATGCTGTAGACAATCTTTTTATAAATTTATCGCCGTTAATAAGGGCAACAGTCTTATGGTATTCAGGTTTTGTAAGAAACTGCCAGCCGCCACCACTTTGCTTTAGCTCAAATGCATAAAACTCAGAATCGTATTTTTCCTTGATACCATTGATAGCAGCTTCTACCTGTTCAGTATCTGCACGGTCTTCAATAAAACCAAGGGCTGTATTTATAAGCTCAGTAATTTCTGCTGCCGACAATGCTTTATCGCTTGCAAAAATTAATGCTTCAATGTGTGGTATGATTTGGGAGATTTCCATTTAACAAATTAGCAGATATGAAAATTAGCAAATGTGCAAATTTCCTGTCTGTAAGAATATTTTTTGATAATGTGAATCTCTGTTAAGAGCGTTCATTTTCACATTGTCTTATTTTCAAATTTTCACATTAATAATTAACCATTCAACGCCGCAGCTCCACTCACAATCTCACTAAGCTCAGTGGTAATAGCAGCCTGCCTTGCACGGTTATAACTAATCTTCAATGATTTTAATAATTCGTTCGCATTGTCACTTGCTTTATCCATTGCAGTCATGCGGGCTCCATGCTCACTTGCATTGCCATCTAAAACTGCTTTGTATAATTGTGTGTTCAAAATTTTTGGCATCAACTCAGCAATCAATACTTCTTTGCTTGGTTCAAAAATAAAATCAGCATTTACTTTTGATACCGTTTCAGAAGTTTTTCTTACCGGTAAAAACTGTTCTGCAATATATTGTTGTGTTGCAGCATTTTTAAATTCGCTAAACACCAATTCAACTTTATCGTACTCACTGTTTGCGAAAGCATCCATTGCATATTTTGCAGCGCTTTGTACTTTTTCAAAACTTAATCCTGTAAAAATATTCCAATAAGTATCTACTACTTTGTAGCCGTTTTTAGCAAAATGCTCGTAACCTTTTTTACCGATTGGTAATATTGTTACATTACCACTCGCATGCTGAGTAGCATATTTTTCGTTTATAACTGTTTTTGCAAGCTTAATAAGATTGCTATTGTAACCACCACAAAGACCACGATCACTTGTTACCACTATTACTAAAACTTTTTCAGCAAATCTTTCAGTAGCAAGTGCCATCCCTAATTCACCTTCTGAACTACTCACAATATTACCAAGCATCTCCTGTAATTTTTGAGCATATGGACGCATCTGAGTAATTGCATCCTGTGCACGCCTAAGCTTAGCAGCACTTACCATCTTCATGGCTTTTGTAATTTGTTGTGTACTCTGTACGCTTTTAATCCTCGTTCTAACCTCTTTTAATGCACCGCTCATGTTATAATTTTTTTACTATATGAGTATCTCGTTTTGAGGGCGCAAAAGTAAGGAAAAAGCGCTATAATTCATAACGTAAACTGTGTTTAAACCGTTGGAGTTTCAAAAAAACTTATTTGTACATTTGCAGCCCTCGTTGGGTGAGGTTAAAAATGCTGTCATTATGGCTAAATATTATTATAAGCACCATATTTGACAAACCAACAAATATTATCGTTATAACTATTACAATAAAACATATTTATGCTTGGAATTATTTCTAGAATGTTTGGCGGCAACAAAAGCGAAAAAGATGTAAAAAAATTAATGCCTGATGTAGAAAAGGCAAAAGTTTTTTATACGTCTTACGCAACCTTAACCAACGATGAACTACGTGCAAAAACATTTGAATTTAAAAACAGAATTAAGGAGGCTCTCGCACCCATTGATGCTAATATCATTGAAAAGAAAGACAATGCAGAACTACTTCCACCTGCAGATATTGACGGTAGAGACGGCATTTACAAAGAAATAGATGAACTTCAAAAAGATCGTAACAAGAAAATAGAAGATATTTTATTACAAATCTTGCCCGAGGCTTTTGCCGTTGTAAAAGAAACAAGTAGAAGATTTAAAGAACATGAAAGTATAACAGTAGTTGCAACTGATTTAGACAGAGAGCTTGCTGCAAAAAAATCGAACGTTGTTATTGAAGGCGATAAGGCCATTCATAAAAATACCTGGTTAGCCGCAGGTACAACTGTGAGTTGGAACATGGTACATTATGATGTGCAGTTAATTGGTGGTGCAGTATTACATTCAGGCAAAATTGCCGAAATGGCAACAGGTGAGGGTAAAACGTTGGTTAGTACATTGCCCGCTTATTTAAATGCGCTTGCCGGTGAAGGTGTTCATATTGTAACTGTAAATGATTACCTAGCAAAGAGAGATAGTGAGTGGAACGGACCGATTTTTGAATTCTTGGGTCTTCGTGTTGATTGTATTGATAAGCATGAACCAAACAGCGATGCTCGTAGAAATGCCTACAATGCTGATATTACTTATGGCACAAACAACGAATTTGGTTTTGATTATTTAAGGGATAATATGGTTCATTCTCCCGATGAAATGGTGCAACGCAAGCATCATTTTGCAATGGTAGATGAGGTGGATAGTGTATTAATAGATGACGCCCGTACGCCATTGATTATCTCCGGACCGATTGGGCATAGTGATAATACGCAACAGTTTTTTGACCTAAAGCCACGTATTGAAAAGTTAGTTGAGGCTCAAAGGAAAGCGGTTAATACTTTTTTAATAGAAGCAAAAAAGAAAATCGCTGAGGGTAATGATGATCCAAAAGATGGTGGTCTTGCATTAATGCGTGCACACCGTGGCTTACCAAAAAATGGTGCGTTGATTAAATTTTTAAGTGAAGCCGGCATTAGGGTAAAATTGCAGAAAAGCGAAAACTACTATTTGGCAGATCAACAAAAGCAAATGCCAAAAGTTGATGAAGAACTTTACTTTAGCATTGATGAAAAAAACAACCAGGTTGAACTTACAGATAATGGACTTAATCTTATAACAAAGAGTGGTGAAGATCCGGAGTTTTTTGTGCTCCCAGATATTTCTACAAAGATCGCTGCTATTGAGAAAACAGATCTTACGGCTGAAGAAAAATTGCAACGTAAAGATAATTTGATGACGGAATACTCCATGAAATCGGAGCGTATTCACACCATACAACAATTATTAAAGGCTTACACTTTATTTGAAAAAGATGTGGAGTATGTTGTTATAGAAGAAGAGGTAAAAATTGTAGATGAACAGACCGGACGTATCATGGAAGGTCGCAGATATTCAGATGGTTTGCACCAGGCATTAGAAGCAAAAGAGAATGTAAAGATTGAAGCATCTACACAAACATATGCAACGGTAACATTGCAGAATTACTTTAGAATGTACCACAAACTTGCAGGCATGACGGGTACTGCAGAAACTGAAGCAGCAGAGCTTTGGAGCATTTATAAATTAGATGTTGTAAGCATTCCAACCAATGTTAAAGCAGTAAGAATTGATGGCGAAGATTATGTGTATAAAACCACAAGAGAAAAATACAAGGCAGTAATTGATGAGGTTGAAAAAAATCGTGCAGCTGGACGCCCTACATTAGTTGGTACCACCTCTGTAGATGTGAGTGAGTTGATCAGCAGAACGCTTCGTGGACGTGGCATTCCACATAATGTATTAAATGCAAAACAACATAGCAAAGAAGCACAGGTAGTAGCAGAGGCGGGACTTGCAGGTGCAGTTACTATTGCAACCAACATGGCTGGTCGTGGTACTGATATTAAGCTTGGGCCAGGCGTGAAAGAAGCTGGCGGTTTAGCAATAGTAGGTACAGAACGCCACGAGAGTAGAAGGGTTGATAGACAGCTTCGTGGCCGTGCAGGCAGACAAGGAGATCCCGGAACTTCCATCTTTTTTGTATCGCTGGAAGATAACTTGATGCGCATGTTTGGCTCTGAACGAATTGCAGGTTTAATGGATAGAATGGGTTACAAAGAAGGAGAGGTAATTCAGCACAGCATGATTACAAAAAGTATTGAGCGTGCACAGAAAAAAGTAGAGGAAAATAACTTTGGTACAAGAAAAAGATTGTTGGAGTATGATGATGTAATGAACAAGCAACGTAATGTTGTTTATGGCAAGAGAAACCATGCATTGTTTGGTGATAGGCTTGCACTTGACCTTGATAATTCATTTTATTCAGTAGCAGAAGGCTTGGTTGCATCTTTTAAAGAAGCCAACGATTACGAAGGTTTTAAATTGGCCGTAATTATGAATTTTGGAATGGATACTGCCATCACACAGGAAGGTTTAGAGAAAACTGCATTGAACACTTTGGCAGATACTTTATACAGCGAAGCCATTACACATTACAACAAAAAGAAACAGGCATTGGGCGAGCAAACAATGCCTATCATCAGCAATATTCGCAAAGAACAAGGCAACCAGATAGAGAATGTACAGGTTCCTTTTACAGATGGTAAAAAAGGAATTATGGCATTGGCAAATTTGGATAAATACCTTGCAACAAACGGCGCAGAATTGGGCAATGCTTTGGAAAGAAGCATCACATTGAGTACCATTGATGATGCATGGAAAGAGCATTTGCGTGCAATGGATGATTTGCGTCACAGCGTGCAAACAGCGGGTTACGAGCAAAAAGATCCGTTGGTAATTTACAAGATAGAAGCCTTTGCTGCATTTAAAGAAATGGATGATAAAGTGAACAAGGATATTGTAAGTTTCCTTTGCCATGCGGGGATACCGATGGAAGAAACCAAAGCCGGACAAATAAAAGAAGGCAGAGAACAAAAAACCGACATGCGCAACATGAACATGAACAAAGCGCAGATAGATGCAGCGGGAGATGATTATGCGGCTAATCAAAAAGATTATTACGACCCAAGTGCAGGTGCTTCCGAAGCTGTAAAGCAAATGCCTATTACCAGAGAGGAGCCAAAGATCAGCAGAAATGCACCTTGCCCATGCGGTAGTGGTAAGAAGTTTAAAAACTGCCACGGCGCAGGAGCGTAGAATAAGACTTAAGACACAAGATGTGAGACACAAGATTGAGGAATAGCTGAAAAGTTATTCCTCTTTTTATTT
>JANOTH010000036.1:0-10480 GCA_031416275.1 Ferruginibacter sp.
GATATATTAAAAGTGTTTTTTCCATCACCGCCCGTACCAACAATATCTATTACATCATCATCAAATTTTACAGGTAATGCCATTTCCATCAAGGCATCTCTAAACCCCTGCAATTCAGCAATGGTAATAGTTCGCATTAAAAAGACAGTTATAAAGGAAGCAATTTCCGCATCGGTGTATATGCCTTTTCCAATGTTGCCCATTACTTCTTTAGCCTGCTCCGCAGTTAGACTTTTATACTCGAAAAGATTGTTTAATATTTTTTTCATGTGGCCCCCTAAATCCCCCGCGAGGGGGAATTTTGAAGTCTGCAACTAGTTGAAGACTTACTTTTTTTAAAGTTTATAATCTTATAAATTATTCCGTTTTTCATTGCTTCGATCTCCGAGCTTTCCTCCCCTTGCGGGGGAGATAGAGGGGGCTCCAAGCCAGTTCCTCATCATCATTTCACCTTCAGGCGTAAGCACACTCTCGGGATGAAACTGCACAGACTGCAAGTCATATTTTTTATGCTGCATAGCCATGATGAAATTATTTTCATCGTAGGCTGTTACCTCAAACTCTTTAGAAAGTGTGGTTTCGTCAATAATCCAACTGTGGTAACGACCTGCTTCAAAATCATTTTCCAGCCCTTTAAATAGAGGCGATTTGCTTTCTGTTTGAATAATTTTTGTTGCAACCCCGTGGTAAACGGTATCAAGATTGATAAGTTCAGCACCAAAAGCCTGCCCTATTGCCTGATGCCCCAAACACACGCCTAATATAGGTTTACTTGCCGCATACATTTTAATAAGTGGCAGCAATAATCCTGCTTCTTCGGGAATACCTGGTCCAGGTGATAAAATTATTTTATCATATTTTGAAATATCTTCTAACGCAATTTTATCATTCCTAAACACATCGGGCTTTTCATCTGTAATTTTCTCTACTAGATGAACAAGATTGTAAGTAAATGAATCATAATTATCAAAAACAAGTATTTTCATTAGTTGTGTTTTCCTAAAATTTTTAAATTTATAAAAGCCGAAATTCTGCAGGAACAGCCTTTTTTTGCTACTAATTAGTTACTGCAGTTTCTATTGCTTTTTTTAATGCTCCAAGCTTGTGGTTCACTTCCTCTAATTCTTTTTGCGGCACACTTGCCGCAACCACGCCGGCGCCTGCTCTATAAGTAAGTGTATTATTTTTACATAAGAAAGTACGAATCATAATTGCATGGTTGCAACTTTTATCGAAACCAATATAGCCAATTGCACCTCCGTAAAAACTGCGTTCATTTCCTTCAAAGCTGTTGATCAATTCCATGGCCTTAAATTTTGGCGCACCACTCAAAGTACCTGCAGGAAACACTGCACCCATAATTTTAAAAGGATTTGTTCCGTCTGCAACATTACCTTGTACCTCACTAACCATATGAATAACGTGGGAATAAAAATTAATGTCTTTAAATTTTGTTACCTCTACATTGTTACAAACCCGGCTTAAATCATTCCTTGCAAGATCTACCAACATAATATGCTCAGCATTTTCTTTGGGATCATTTTCTAATTGTATGGCAAGAGCCTTATCAGCCTCATCATTTCCTGTTCGCCTAAATGTACCTGCAATTGGATGCACCGTTACTTTTCCAGAATCGATTATCACCTGGCTTTCAGGGCTAGATCCCATTAAACGATAATCACCATAATCGAAATAAAATAAATAAGGTCCAGGGTTTATGCTGCGCAAACGTCTGTAAACATTAAATTCATCCCCGGTAAAATGCTGCTTAAAAGTTCGACTTAAAACAATTTGAAAAACATCCCCACGTTTGCAGGCTTCAATTCCCTTTTCAACCATCTGCCTGTAAGTTTCATCTTCCATATCTTTCACTTCGCCGCCAATTTTATCGAAAGGAAACTCAGGCACATCCTTACTTGTAAGAATATTTTCTATGCTATCAATTTTACTATCTATTCCTGCAATTATATTCTCACAAAGAAAAATTTCATCTTTAAAATGATCTATAATAATAAAATATTGATAGAGCCTGTAACGCATTAATGCGATTGGGCTTTCTGTTGAATCTTTAGTAGTACGAGAAACTTTGGAAGAAGTAAATTGTATATTCTCAAAGAACTGTACTGCATCGTACGTTGTGTAACCAAATAACCCTTGTGCAATTAAGGCAATTTTTTCACCGGGAATTTCTGCTTCAAAAGCGTCTAAATAATCGCCCAATATATCTATTGTTTTTTCTCTGTTTTTTATCTCCTGTCGTTCTGGTTTTTTACCCGGAAATTTATACTCGGCGTTCTCAAAATCCATTATTTCGATACCGCCAATGGCATTTATACCAATAATCGATCTGCTATTTTCTCCGGCGTGGGAGTCAGTACTTTCAAGCAAAATAGTATCTCTAAATTTATCACGCATGCGTAAGTAAATACCTACAGGTGTGTAAAGATCTGCAGGGATTTTTTTGCAGGTAGTTGTTATTTTTATTTTGCTCATTGTATAAATTAAAAAGTCCCGGCGTTGTGCCAGGACCAGTTATTTAAAAATATATAAATAGGTTTATAGCACAATCGAAATCTGACTGCACCACCACCATCCAATGTTGTTTGTAATTTTGTTCATTGCTTTGCAAATATGAGTTGAAACCATTAAACAACAAAATTAAATTTAAATTATTTCCTGTAAAAGTAAAATTTGAGAGACTGTATCTTTATGAACGCTTTAACGCAGCAATACCAACTTTACACACATCTTTGCACGATAAATTTAAACATTGAAAAAAATATTACTTTCTTTTATAATTCTTGGTACCCTTGGCGTAAAAGCACAAAAAGTAGAAAAGATTTATATCAATTTATATACAGACAGTTTAAAGAAGGGAACGCACAACTATATAAATGTTGATGGTGAATTTAACAACGGAAAGTACCTCCCCCTAGATAGCACAAAAATTATTTTTACTTGCCCACAAGCGAAATTTTTTGGCAATAGTTTGTTTATACCTGCTGACTTTACTGAAGACAAAGTATCAGTACAAGTTATGCTGAAGGAAGACAATTCTAAATATGAAGAATTTGAAATTTACATTAAAAAACTACTAGACCCTCCACTAAAAACGCAGCAAGAGATAATTGCAGAAATTAAAAACAAAAAAAAGAAAGATCCATAAAAAAAGGCGCAATCAAAAAAATGATTGCGCCTTTTTAATTAAATATCATTAAGCAAATTTCTTTGCGTCTTCTAAAAACTTTGCAAGACCGCTATCCGTTAAAGGATGTTTTAACAATCCTAAAATAGAATCTAGTGGGCAGGTACAAACGTCAGCACCGGCTTCTGCACATTTAATAATGTGAAGCGCATTGCGAATAGATGCTGCAAGTATTTCGGTTTTGTAACCTTGGATATCGAAGATGCGACGAATCTGATAAATCAATTCCACACCATCTGCACCCATATCATCTACCCTGCCAATAAATGGCGAAACGTAGGTTGCTCCTGCTTTTGCAGCCAAAATTGCCTGCCCGGCAGAAAAAATTAATGTACAATTTGTTTTAATCCCTTTATCAGTAAAATATTTAATTGCTTTTATACCATCTTTAATCATCGGCACTTTTACAACAATATTTTTATGTAGCGCTGCAAGCTTTAAACCTTCGGCAACAATGCCATCAAAATCTGTAGAAATTACCTCCGCACTAATATCACCTTCTACCATTTCGCAGATATCTACATAGTGTTTCATTACCGCATCTGCACCCTTTATACCTTCTTTTGCCATTAAGGAAGGATTGGTTGTTACACCATCTAAAATACCAAGATCGTTGGCTTCTTTTATTTGTTGGAGATTTGCTGTATCAATAAAAAATTTCATGCTTAAAAAGTTTTTAAATGTAAACTGTTGGACGTATAAAGAAAGCGCAAATATAGATATAGAGAATAGATTAAAAAGTTTTATAGAAAGGATGTTAAACACAAGATATTAGACTTTTACTTTTGACAGTATAAGGCCGTGTTATAATATGGCTTCTTAGGTTATGCTTATGAAGGGTGGCGCAAATTGCAGCGAGGCTACAAATAAAAAATGGCAAGTTACTTACATCGCACCGCTCAACCATCTACCCTTGCTACCTTCCGGTTCTGGGGGAGTTCAACAGGAGCTGGTCGTATAAGACTTGCCGCTGCAAATATAGGATTCTAGATTTTTAAAATGCACAAAAGTTTACAAAAAAGTTATAAAAAATATTGAATAAAGTAGTTCAAAAATTAATCATTTATGTCTTCAAGTGCTCCTTGCAATTCATTATAGCTATGGTTATCTTTTGCAAGTTTAGCCTGCCGCAATCCGGTTTCGTACACTGACTTCGCAGTTTCTAAATCGTTTATTCTTTCTAATAATTTACCCAAATGATAATAGGAACCCACATATCCGGGTTCATTTTTTAAAATATTTTCAAAGAGTAGCTTAGCTGCTTGTTCGTCTCCTATCTTAATATATTCCAAAGCCAACGCATGTTGTAGAAAAGCGTCATTTGGGGTAGCTTTTAAAAATTCTTTTAGCTGTTCAATTCTATTCATTAAATATTTTTTATCTCACAATTAAACTATCATTTTCTCGCTTATATTTGCATATAGTTGCATAAACAACTTTTTTAATTTACGCATATGAAAATACTCGTTTGTATAAGTAAAACGCCTGATACAACGGCAAAAATAGCCTTCAGTGATAACAATACGAAATTTGAAACTGCAGGTGTCCAGTGGATCATAAACCCTTACGATGAATGGTATGCTTTAGTGAGAGCTATAGAACTCAAAGAAGCCGATCCTTCAACAATTATTCATTTAATAAACGTTGGCGCTGCGGAAAGTGAGCCGATTATCCGTAAAGCTTTGGCACTTGGTGGCGATGAAGCTATACGTGTTAATACAGACACTTCAGACAGTTTCAATATTGCATCGCAGATTGCTACAATTGCAAAGGAAGGCTCATACGATTTGATATTCACCGGTAAAGAAACCATAGATTACAACGGCTCATCTATCGGCGGCATGGTAGCAGAAATGTTGGATCTTCCATATATTTCTCATGCTATTAAATTTGATTTAGATGGTGTAAATGCAGTAGTTATTAGAGAAATTGACGGTGGTGAAGAAACAGATAAAGCATCGTTACCATTGGTAGTTAGTTGCCAGAAGGGCATGGCGGAACAACGCATTCCAAATATGAAAGGTATTATGGGTGCACGTACAAAACCTTTAAAAGTAATAGATGCCGTTACCGCTGAAAGTTATACAACTGTTGCAACTTTTGATTTACCACCGGCAAAAGCAGGTGTAAAATTAGTAAGTGCGGAAAACCCTGAAGAGTTAGTAAGATTGCTTCACGAAGAAGCGAAAGTGTTTTAATTAAATTCTCAAAAAAAATATCCATTACCATGGTACTAGTATTTATAGATCAACAAGATGGGCACATTAAAAAAACATCTTACGAAGCTGCATCTTATGCAGCGAAACTTGCAGAAGTAACAGGCACAACAGCTGAAGGAATTTTGGTTGGGACTGTTAACGACGATGTTGCTACTTTAGGCAATTATGGTCTAACTAAAGTGCATACTTTGGCGGATGCAGCCCTTAATAATTTTGATGCCCAAGTGTACACAAAAATAATAGCAGCCGCAGCTGAAACTGCTGATGTAATTGTGTTTTCTAACAATACCACTGGCAAAGCAATTGCACCAAGGTTGAGTGTAAGGCTAAAAGCAGGGCTGGTAAGTGGCGCTGCTGCATTACCGGATTTAAGCAACGGTTTTACAGTTAAGAAAACAGTGTTTAGTGGTAAAGCGTTTGCGAATATCACTGTAAATACAGCTAAGAAGATCATCGCTTTAAACCCTAATTCTTTTAATGTAATCACCACCGGTGGAACTGCAGAAGTTGTAGCATTAAATTTTAATGCAGATGCTGCAAAAGTGCAAGTTGTGAGTACTGACCTTGTAAAAGGCGAAGTGCCATTAGGTGAAGCAGATATTGTAGTGAGTGGTGGCCGTGGTTTAAAAGGCCCTGAAAACTGGGGAATGATTACCGATCTTGCGCATTTGCTGGGCGCAGCTACTGCTTGTAGTCGCCCTGTAGCGGATATTAACTGGCGCCCTCACCACGAGCACGTGGGGCAAACAGGTTTGGCTATTGCACCTAATTTGTATATAGCAGTAGGAATTTCCGGCGCTATACAACATCTTGCAGGTGTAAACCGAAGCAAAACGATTGTGGTTATAAACAAAGACCCCGAAGCACCTTTTTTTAAGGCTGCAGACTATGGAATAGTAGGCGATGCCTTTGAAGTAATGCCAAAAATTATAGATGCCGTTAGGAAATTAAAGGCATCTTAATGTTTTTAATTTATTAAATATTTTAAGCCTTTCCATCAACATTGGAAGGGCTTTTATTTTTATATTTGCCCTTTAGAAAAATCCATGAAGAAGATAGAATTAGAAATTGTAGCACTTTCGCACAGCATTACCCAAACGCAATCTTACGCTGTTGTATTGGGAGAAATAAATGGACTGAGAAGATTACCAATTGTTATCGGCGGCTTTGAAGCACAAGCAATTGCCGTAGCACTCGAACGAATGAACCCAAGCCGTCCACTTACACACGACCTCATGAAAAATTTTATGACGGCGTTTAATGTGGATATGCATGAAATAGTTATAAACGATTTACAAGAAGGTATTTTTTATTCAAAATTAGTTTGCAGCTCAGAAAACGATACTGTTGAAATAGATTCCCGCACATCAGATGCGCTTGCGCTTGCCGTGCGTTTTGGTTGCCCTATTTATACTTACGACAATATTCTTGACCAGGCAGGTGTAATGATGGATGAAGAATTAAACCCCAAGCAGGAAATGTCTGCAAATATTCCCGCCTCAAGCGTTGGTAAAAATGATAGTCTGCGCACAATGAGCCTCGAAGAATTGAATACTTTACTAACAGAAGTTTTAGAGAGTGAAGATTACATTAGAGCCATTGCAATAAGAGATGAAATAAAAAGCAGGGGAAGGAACTAGTTTTCAATCAGATAAAAGATATTTTAGAAGCATGCTTTCAATACAAAGAACCAATTCTCAAAACATACATTTTAAAGGATTGGTTTTTTTGCTGGACAATTTTTTAAAAAATAGAGATGGAGAAGACCATGCTTTTTATGATCAGTTTAATAAACTGGATGATATAAAACATGTGGTTATTTGTTTTGAAAATGATGAACCTATTGGTTGTGGCGCATTTAAAAATTTTGACGACACCACTGTCGAGATTAAAAGAATGTTTGTCAAGGTAAATCACAGATCTAAAGGCGTAGCAACAGTTGTTTTAAAAGAGTTAGAAAAGTGGGCGGTTGAAAATTATTACGCCTCTGCAATACTTGAAACAGTTAAGGAGCAGCCTGAAGCTATCGCACTTTACAAGAAGAATGGCTATAGCATACTTCCTAATTTTGGACAGTACCAAAACATGGAAAAAAGTATTTGTATGCATAAGAATTTATAATTTATTGTTTTAAATTTTTATAGTCTCTTTCCAAATTGCACACTAAACCCCAGCTTAATTATTATTATCAAAAGAGTTAACTCTTTTCATGCATATAGTTTAACATTTTTAAATAATCTGTAGTTCCGGATACCTTAAAAAATGATTTTCGTGCAGATTTATATAAAGAGAGAACTCTTTTAATTTACTAAAATAGATAAACGCAAATACTATAAGGTATAAAAATTTGCCAGCTCTAGTAAATTCACCTCTCCTATTGTTATAATTTCCAAAAATCTTTTATAAAATTATTGTGAAGAACTTTTAAGATCTGGCACGATTTTTCCTTCGTCACCTAAGCCCTCAAAATCAGCAAAAATGCAGATAACTTATAAAAAAAGTTGATTTTGGGTTGTTAAATACACATAAATAGTGATAAAAATTACACATATGTTATGAAAACATTACCAAAGCATTTACATAAAAAATTATGAATGAAGTTGTGTAATATTTTAATGTTTCAAAATGTGAAAATGAAAACATAAAATGTTTAAGAGTAGTAATCGTTTGTTAGTCACAAAATTTAAAGCAATGTTATCACACGTATAGTTTTATTTTATTATGAAAAATACTTTTTGTCCTTCCATATTTAAATATTAAAAACCAAAAAAAATGAAAAAAAATCAAATTTTATTAAGCCTTGCGGTAATTACTTCTATTTTATTTATGAGTTGTAAAAAAGATAATAAAATGCCAAGTATAGAGTACCAACTAAAAAGATCTTCTACTTCTTCCGCTCCTATTAGTGCTCGCATATTGGGCGGTTCTGTTGAATTTACATCAGGTTATGCCTCGGTAAATGAAATTGAATTTGAAGCAGAAAAAGAAAATACAGAACTAGAGTACAAGTCTGAGACAAGAAAAAAAATTGATCTTTTTTCACCGATCTCTTCTCTGGGTATTTTAACTGTACCAGCTGGTGTATATGATGATGTGGAGTTTGAAGTAGAAGTACAGCCAAACGGAACCGATGCTGCGTTTCAACTTAATGGCAGCTTTACTAATGGAAATGCTGTTGTTACGCCTATCGTATTTACAGTAAACACTCCATTGGAAATTGAATCTGAACAATCTAGGGTAACAATTGTAGACGGGGCAAGTCTTACAGCTTTCACAACTTTAAATCTGTCTTTATTAACTACAGGTGTAACAGAAACAATGCTTAATAACGCAACAAGATCTTCGGGCATTGTACAAATTTCTGCTACTTCAAACACAAACATTTATAATATAATGTTTGATAACTTAAGAAATTGTGGCGGTGTAGAAATCGATGATTAAAAAAATTGCAAAGATCTTTTCAGAAACTGTCTCTTCTTTAGAGGCAGTTTTTTTATTAATAAATACTTGTAATTGTAAAATAATCAATCGACCGAATAGGGAACTTGATAAATAACACTATTATTTTGATCAAGCTCATAATTATAATTTATCTGGAATATTATTTTAAAGTTCTTACTGATTAAAATATCATGTTGACCGGCATCATATCCTTTATTTTTAAGCGGTTACTTTAAAATAGCTTGCCCAAAATTGTTTTAGGATTTAGAAATTCAGAAGATAAAAGGTTCTATTGATTGAAATACCGTTACGTTTCCAAACTACAAAATAAAAATTACAATAAGATTTATGCATGATGTTGTTAACCACCGTTAGCTTTGTTTAATTTTATTAAAAATTAAAATAGCATATTGCCGATTAACTAGCGATAATAATTATGAAGAACGAAATCTATCTTAGAAGTACATTAAAATTTTAACTATTTTTCTTTATGGTTTCCTTCCCCAATGCAAAAATAAATATAGGCCTAAATATAATCGGTAAAAGAGCAGATGGGTTTCATAATTTAGAAACCATTTTTTACCCCATTGCTATAAAAGATGCAGTAGAAATTGTAGAAAACAAGGAGTCGTCAACTGATGTAATTTTTTCTTCTGCAGGTAAAAGCATAAATGTTTCTGACGATGATAATTTATGTGTAAAAGCAGTTCGTTTACTCAAAAAAGATTTCGATTTTCCTCCTTTAAAAATACACCTTCATAAGAATATACCCATGGGCGCAGGTATGGGTGGTGGTTCCGCAGATGCATCGGCCATTTTAATACTATTGAATAAAAAATTTCAACTAAATATTTCGCCGGAAAAATTAATTGAATATGCCTTATCGCTCGGCAGCGATTGTCCGTTTTTTATTATAAACAAACCATGCTTTGCAGGCGGTCGTGGCGAAGTTTTACAGAAAATAAATATTGATTTAACATGCTACAAAATAATGATTATTCACCCTGGCATATATGTAAATACTGGTGAAGCATTTGCTCAACTAAACCCAGCCAACTTCTCCCCTGCCGGTGAATTAAAAGAACAAATAAAGTTGGATATTACCCAATGGAAGCACACAATAAAGAATGATTTTGAAGCATCGGTGTTTAAAAAGCATTTAGCCATAAAAGAAATAAAAGAAAAACTATACAACGAAGGAGCAGTGTACAGCGCCATGAGCGGCAGCGGCAGCACGGTTTTTGGTATATTTTCTTTAGACGTAGATACAACAAATATCAAATTCCCTTCACATTACTTTTGCCAATTGGTTTAAAGCTTTATCTTCGCTGTATCAAAACATCTATTGTTATATCATTTTTTCTCGGCAGCCATTTAGATCTGCTTAACCATCGAGGATAATTCCTCTTTTCCTTCCTTATTGCAGGAAGGTTGTTTCACCGACTTTTATTTTCAAATACTATTAATAAAAATTTTACCATGAATCAAACTATTCATGCATCTACTGCAAGCGAACGTTTTATAGCGTTAGAAGAAAAATATGGCGCACACAATTATCATCCCCTACCCGTAGTTTTAAAAAGAGGAAAAGGTATTCATGTATGGGATGTAGATG
>JANOTH010000037.1:0-4032 GCA_031416275.1 Ferruginibacter sp.
TTGGATGCCGTGGCTTTTTATCGCATTTAAAAGGCTGTTCTATACTGTTTGGTGGAAAAATATTTTAATATCTTATTTCTGCAGCAGGGTATTCTTTTACCTTATTTTTGGCGTACTTAAAAAAGCGCTGATAGCTTTTACTATATGGATGTTACCTGCATAACGCTAAAAAAAATACTAAGAGTAGACGGTTTATATAAATCGATCAGCCAGGCTATTCCTTATCGAAAACGCATTGATAAAAAGTAGTATCCCCCTTTTCAAAATTAATTCTGCGGTTGCCTTTATCTTGTAATTCAAGCGTATCGTTTATCACAAACTTTACTTCTGTAAACGTATAACCTGTTTCAAATGTAATGGGTATGCTGTATGATGAATCTTTATTGCTTGCCACTAAAGCAACATCTTCATTCCAAGACAATGGCTTTCCATTACCTCTAATACCAACAGTTGTTATATTTTTTTTAGCTGATGTATTTACTGTGAACACAACTGTTTTCTTGTATTTTTTTTGCACACAACTTGTAAAAAAACTTATTGTAATTAAAACTGCGATGATTGAAATTTTCATTTTTTTAGTTTTTGCGTAATTAAATAATCTACCCCAAACCTGCCACTACCGAGTACCATGGTGAATATAGATACCCATAAAAAGCCCATTGCCGGTAGCATATTCCAAGTGCCATTGCCCAATTGTTGTAAAAAGATGGCTACCAACATTGTGCATACAATTAAGAAAGATGCAATACGGGTTTGAAAACCAATGAGTAATAACATTCCGCCAACAGCTTCGCTAAAAGCGCCCATCCAAGCAAAAAATCCAGGAAACATTTTAAAGATTCCTCCATATTGTGCTACATCCTCAGGGAACCAATAAGCTACTTCAAAAAAGCCTAAGTTTTTATCGACTGGTGACCATGGTAATCCGAATTTATCTGCCCCAAAATCAGCAGCCAATAAATAACCACAAATAACCCGTGGAAAGAGAAACAATAAATCTTGCCACCAGCTGGGCATAGTTATGGGGTATAATAATTTTTTCATTTTGTTAGTTTTAAATATAAAGATGGAATGAGTTACAGTGTATAAAAATCCAAATACTTTGCCTGCATCTTCTTTTTTACAATTAAAAAAGGTTTATCCTCATCTATTCTTGCTGCGGGATATTTTATTACCTCATGTCTGGCGTCCTTAAAAAACTTTGATTGCTTTTTAAATATAGAGTATGCATTTATAAAATATCCTTTTATCGCTATTTTTCTTTTATCCTATTTGCATCTTGGTTGGTAGCTCTTTCTCTTGCGCTGTATTTTGTTTTACCAAAACTCCAGCTAAACTGTAAGCGTACGCCACGACTTTCCCACTTGCGGCGATAAGTAAAGTCCATATTAGCAAATTGTACTTCTTGCCTCCATTGCTGTGTATTAAAAATATCTGTAACGGAAAGTCTTATAGAACCTTTATCTTTTAAAATATTTTTCTTAACAGCCGCATCTAAACTGCCCAAAGATCTGGTTTTAAAGATTGCCTCTCTTGTTGCAGCATTAAACCAACTGCTTAATTGTGTACTCCAACCTTTACCCAATTTAAAATTATTTTGAATGTAATAGTTTAACCCAAAAGCTTTTTCATTTAAAATTCCATTGGGTAAAACGCCTTTATAATGGTTTAAAAAACCTGTGATGTTTGCATAACCTTCCCACCATTTTGTAATAGGCAATGGTGCACTAATATTTATGTATGCATTATCCAATGTGCCAATATTATCTGTAGTGGCTTGCGTTTGTTGCCCGGTTTGTGTGGTGATTGTTTGGCTGTAATCTTTCGTGTGGTTATAACCCACCGCAAAATTTAGTGCATAGCGGTAAGTATATTTCAGTTCAAAATTATTTGTGTATTGTGGTTTTAAAAACGGGTTGCCTTTTTCTGATGTATAAATATCATAAATAGTTTCAAAGGGATTTAAGGTTTGATAATCTGGGCGATTAATTCTTTTACTATACGATGCAGCAAACATATTTTTATCATTCAATTTATAACTTACAAATGCAGTAGGAAAAATGTTTAAATAGTTTGTATCAGGATTATTGATGCGGGTATTTTTAAGGTCAGTAGATGTGCCGTTTATCACTGCATTTTCTACACGTACACCAATTTGATATTCAAACTTTTTTATTTGTCTACCTACATTTACATAAGCAGCATAAACGGTTTCATTGTATTTAAATGTATTGCTTCTGCCGGTATCGGCTTTCATTGCAGTTCCAGTTAATGCTGTTGCAAACAAATCATTGTTGGTAGCTACGCTGCTTATTTTTACACCCGTTTCTATTTTTGTTTTAATTGTTTTTAATTGTTTTATATAATCTGCTTTTAAAGCATAAATATTTATGTTGGTAGCCACATCCAAATCGTTTGCAGTAAAATTATACCTTGTATTTGCTTTGTTTAAATAAGAAGTACCAAGGTTGGTAATATTGGTATTTTTAAAATAAGTATAATCAGCATCTATATTTAATTCATTGCCTAAAGTATCTTCATACCTGTAATTTAAATTGGTATTGTAACGGCGATTTTTGTAAAGATTATCGTTGATAGTTTGTAAGGAAGAATCAATAATACCATTGTTGCTGATGAATGTATTACCGGGGGTGTTAAATGGATTCCAATTGCCATTGCTGTTAAACAGAACACCGAAAGTACTTTTCTTGTTCATGTAAAAATCTACTCCTGCTCTAATGTTGTGCGCCACATTTCTATCAATGTCAACCGTAGTATTATTAAAGTTTTTTACTAGATTATTTAAGGTAACATTTCTGTTAATGTAGCCATTGGTATGTTGCTTATTGTTATCAATACTTGCATTGGCGAATGCATTTATTTTTCCTGCACGGTGGTTAATGCCTACAGATGCATTGCTGCGATAATGTACATTTTGTGTGTAGCCAATATTTACATTTCCATTGGTACCTTTTAATTTATTTTTCTTTAAACGAATGTTTATTATTCCGGCATTGCCTTGCGCATCAAAGCGGGAAGATGGGTTTGTTATCAGCTCAATTTTTTCAATGGTACTACCAGGCATTGAGCGTAAAAAATTTGCCAGCTCCTTACTACTCATTTGTGTTGGGCGCCCATCTATCAAAATATTTACACCTGCTTTACCACTCAAATTTATCACATCTTCTCCGGTAATATTTATACCGGGCGCTTTTTGCAAAATTTCAAAAGCGCTGCTGCCAATGGCGGTAATATCTGCCTGCACATTTACCACGGTTTTATCTATTTGCTGCTCAATAAACGGCTTTTTAGATGTAACAACTATTGCATCTAATTTTTTAGTTGCCATTAAAGTTGAGGTAGTATCTTTTAATACCTGAGCAGATGGTGTGGCAGAAAAAAAAAGTATAAATATGTTTAGAATATGTTTCATAAAATGAGTTTGATGTAATGAAGTTTTGGAGATAATTTTTAATTATTTAATATTTCGCCGTTGCCGGTTTGTTTTGAATTGGCAGAAGGTTTTGCTTTACCCTTATTTATAATATCACCATTACCGGTTCCGTTTGCGCTAAAAGTCTCGCTGGCATTTACTTTTACATCGCCATTGCCTACTGAAACTACATTTGCATTCTTCACCATCAATTTTGCAGCCTCTACATTCCCGTTTCCTGCTTTTTCTATTTCTATGTTTTCTGCCGTTCCCGAGATAATCAAATTTCCATTCCCGGTACTTTTTGCAGAAAAGTTGTTATTTTTTAACCCTGTAATAATCGCATCGCTGTTACCATTGTGAACAACGCCGTTTAATGCCGGCACACTGATGGTGATTTTGATATTTGTATTTTCTACATAACGTTTATTGTTTTCATTTTTATTAAGTGCTACAGTCAGCGTTTTGTTGTTTTCAGAAACCGTAAGTAATGGCTCCAAATTATCGTCAATGGAAATTTTTATGCTGTAGGGTTTTCCCACCTCTACTTCAACTCTTCCATCTAGGTCATTTAATTGAATTTTATTAAAATCCTGATA
>JANOTH010000038.1:0-10142 GCA_031416275.1 Ferruginibacter sp.
GTACAAATTTAGTAGGCTATGGCTTAATTAGATTGTTTTAATTTTATTTCATTTTTAAAAATGGTATTTCCGTTAGATGACTACGCTTAATATTTTTCAATTTTTAAATTCTTAGGAGAGTGAATGAGGGTTGCATGTTAAAACGAAATAGGTACAAACTTCATTTTGAAAATAGTAAACAATTAGGATTACTAAACTTACTTTTATATTGATAGCATATTTTATTTAATTGTTCAATTTATTAACTGTATCCAAATAACGGCTATATTTAAACAGTATGTTTAAGGTATAAATCATTTTACTAATGATGCCCAAAATTTTAATATTAATTCACTTTTTAATGATGAATGCTCTTTTAATTTTTGACTTCACAAAAGATGCCGATGTAACAAATTGGTATGTTGTTAATGACACCGTTATGGGTGGTGTATCTGCCGGTAAAATGGGTGTAGATGCAGATGGGCATGGGGTTTTCAATGGGCATGTTTCTTTAGATAATAATGGAGGTTTTTCATCTATTAAGTACGATGCCGGCAAAACAAAACTACAGGGGTTTAGCAAGTTTGTAATTAAGTTAAAGGGTGATGGAAAAGGTTATCAGTTTAGGGTAAAAACAAAAAATAATGAGTATTACTCTTACATATTTTCGTTTACAACCACAGGCAATTGGCAAACGATAGAAATTCCTTTCAACAGTATGAAGCCTTCTTTTAGAGGGCGTAGTCTGGATATACCCAACTTTCCGGGTGAGCATTTAGAAGAAATTGGTTTTTTAATCGGTAATAAAAAGGCAGAAGATTTTAATTTATTGATAGACAATATCAGCGTGCAGTAAAATGTTTTTATCGGTTAAAAACTGCTTTAGGAATTGCTTTTTTTAATGAAGGAAACATAGGTGTAAAACCACTCCGCCCTGCGGGCACGCCTCCGATGGGGGTGAATTTGAGGTTCACTTAATAGGCATGTTTACAAAACAAAAAGGGCACTATCTCCGGTATTTTCCGTTGATAGTGCTCTTACGTTAATTTATTTCATTTTATGCTTCAGCAGTTTCTTTTAAAACAGCTAACAATTCCTTTGCTGCTTCTTCACTACTTGCAGGGTTTTGCCCGGTAATGAGCATACCATCTCTAACAACATAAGAACCCCAATCAGCCCCTTTTGAATATTGCCCACCTTTAGCTATTAGTTCATCCTCTAATAAATAAGGAACAACGTCGGTTAGTTGTACCTCCTCTTCTTCCGTGTTGGTAAAACCTGTTACTTTTTTTCCTTTTACCAATGGCTCATCTTCATCATCTTTTACATTTAATAAAGCAGATGGTGCATGGCAAACTGCAGCTACAGGTTTACCTGCAGACCAAAAATTCTGTATCAATGCGATGGAATCCGCATCGTTGTAAAGGTCCCACATCGGGCCATGACCACCGGGGTAGAAAACGCCATCAAAATCAGCCGCATTTACATCTGCTAGCACTTTAGAATTGGCAACTTTTTCTTTTAGAGGTGCATCAGCATAATAACGCTTTGTTGCCTCAGTTTGGGCATCAGGTGCCTCACTTTTTGGGTCAATTGGGGGCTGCCCACCTTTAGGAGATGCAATGGTAACATCCACACCCTCATCAACCATTACGTAATATGGTGCTGCAAATTCTTCTACCCAAAATCCGGTTTTTTTACCGGTATCGCCCAGTTCGCTATGGGAGGTTAATACAAATAATACTTTCATAATTCTATTTTTTTTATTGTGAATGGTTGCTATAAATATTCTTACAATTCTTATTTAAATACAGAAACAAACCAGGTGCCGTTAAAATATTTCTCTTTATTGATAAGGCTGATGTTGATAAGAAATTGATTTTAAGTCTTGTGCTTTTACATACTTATTTATCATTGATATCACTTGTGCGTACAAGTTTTTTGTTTAAGAATTCTTCAATACCAAGCGATGAAAGTTCTCTGCCGTAACCGCTTTGGTTTGTACCACCAAATGGAAGATCGGGCTGTGAACCTGTGGGGTGGTTAATAAACACCATTCCGGTATTAATTCTCTCAGCAAGCTTTTGGCCACGGTTTTCATCTGCAGTAAAAATGGCTCCGCCCAATCCAAAACGAGTAGCGTTTGCTAAAGCTACTGCTTCATCTTCTGAACTAACCCGGTAAATAGAAGCAACCGGACCAAACAATTCTTCGCTGTAAGCAATAGCATCTTTTGGTATATCGGTTAATATTGTTGGCTGCATAAAAAAGCCCTGCACACTAAAACGTTTACCACCTGTAACCAATGTGGCTCCTGCTTTTACTGACTTTTCTACTTGCTCTATTAAATCATCTAACGCATTTTTACTGCTAAGCGGTCCTAATTTTGTTGCATCCAGCATTGGATCACCTGGTTCCATACTTTCAATAGCTGATTTAAATTTTTGTAAGAATTCTTCATACACTTCATCCATCACAATAAATCTTTTTGCAGCGGTACACGCCTGCCCGCAATTTTGCATTCTACCAGCAACAGCCCATTTAACCGTCTTATCAATTTCGGCATCTTCCAATACTATAAAAGGATCGCTGCCACCTAATTCTAATATTGATTTCTTTAAATTTTTGCCTGCAATTGCCGCTACACTTGCTCCGGCGCCTTCGCTGCCCGTAAGGGAAACTCCTTTAATAATCGGATTTGCAAGAAGGGCTTCAATTTTATCTGTACCAATAAAAAGATTGCTGTACAATCCTGCAGGTGCTCCGGCATCTACAAATAATTGTTCAATAGCCAAACCACATTGAGGAACGTTAGAAGCGTGCTTTATCATTAAGCAATTACCCGCCATTATATTTGGTGCAGCAACTCTAGCTACTTGATAGTATGGAAAATTCCACGGCTCTATACCAAGCAAAACACCAATAGGTTCTTTTCTAATATATGCTGAACCTTTCTCGGGCGAAAGTGGTGTGTCTGCTAAAAACTCCTCAGCATTGGTGGCATAATATTCATAAATGGCAGCACTTAACTCCACTTCACCTTTACTTTCTTTTATGCGTTTGCCCATTTCTAAAGTAATTATTGCTGCTAACGAATCAGCTCTCTCCCGCATTAAATCTGCAATTTTTTGTACTACTTTTTTTCTGTCGCTAAAGCTGGTATTGCGCCATGTTTCAAAACATACTGCTGCTTGTTGTACCTTTTCCTGTAACGCTTCTCCACTTATTTCATCAAAAGATTTTACTGTCTCTTCTGTAAACGGATTTACTGTTTTAAATGCCATTGCTTTTATATTTTAATGTTTGAACAGCAAATAAGTTGCAAAGACAGTGCCATTGGGAGATTAATTATTCAACCTAAAGCAAAGGATACTTCCTTTTTGCGAAATAAAAATATCACGTCATAAGGCGACTCCATTTGAGATTAAAATATATATGCAGCATGCATGATTAAGCTTTTGAAAACAATGTGTGCTGAGCAGGCAAGAAATTGGTTTTAACTATCAGGTATTATAAATTTTAGAAAAGATTTTAATCTCTATTAAAAAAAAATAAAGGACTTTTTTGAGTAAATTATATTTATTGATTGAACAAAATACCAAGATAGAAATTTTCCAAACCAATTTCAAACGGGTGTTGAGTTTGGATATAAATTCGTTAATAAATTATGGCTTTCAGAAAAAGTATTTGTATTAACAGGGGTAGGGCCGCAACCTGTTTTTGCTGATTTTATAAGAGGAGACGGTTCAAGTTTTACAGCCATAACAGTAAACAAGTTCTATGAATTGGGACAACAGCTCGGTTTAAGTGCGCAATATTTTAGGTGTAACAGTCTTATAATTGATGCAAGAAATAACTATGCCGCAGGTACATTTTCTTTTGGTGTAACCTATGTTAAAAAGAGGTAAATCACTTACTATCTCAATTTGAAAAAATGGGTGCATCATATAAAACAGCGATTTAAATCACGATTTGTATTTCGCTTTTTTCTACAAAAAGTCTATCTATCAACCGGCAACAACTTAAACACATAACCTGGGTTTTCAACAGCTACATAAATAAATCCATCAGGGCCCATTCTTACATCTCTCATTCTTCCAATATTTTTTAACAGCAATTCTTCACCTATAATTTTACCGTCTTTTATTTTGCATCTATTTAAATAATTAAAACGTAAAGAACCAACCAACAGATCACCTTTCCATCCATTGTATTTGTTGCCTTCTACAAAAGTTGTTCCGCTTGGCGCAATTGATGGTATCCAATAAAGTAACGGCTGCTCCATACCCGGCAATGCTGTTTTATCAGTAATTATTTTACCGTTGTAGTTAATACCGAATGATATTGCAGGCCACCCATAATTTTTGCCTGGCTCAACAATATTTACCTCATCGCCACCACGTGGTCCATGCTCAGTTTCCCAAACTTTACCTGTAGTTTTATCCATTGCAATCCCTTGTGGGTTGCGGTTGCCATAAGTATAAATAGTTCTTTTTGCCGTAGTTGATTGTGCAAAAGGATTATCAGCAGGTATGCCGCCTTCATCTGTAATGCGATGTATTTTACCAAGGTCGTTTGAGGTAGATTGTGGATTTTGCTTTTCGTTGCCTCTTTCGCCAACGGAAAAATAGAGCATGCCATCTTTACCAAAAACCATTCTGCAACCGTAATGATGGCGAGTTGTTGAATAAGGCAATGCTTCAAAAATTATTTTAGTATTTGTAAGTTCGTTGTTTACTAATGTTGCTTTTAAAATAGCAGTAGTGGCAAGCTTGGGGTCATCATCTTTAGCCTTTGAATATGATAAATAGATAACCTTATTTTTTGCAAATTGTGGATGTGTAATTACATCCAATAAACCGCCCTGCCCTTCATCTACAACCGAAGGCACACCTTTAATAAGCTGTTTGGTTTTATCGCCGTAAACATGGTGCAGCTTGCCCGATTTTTCTGTTACCAGCAGTTCATTATTGGGCAAAAAAGCAATTGCCCATGGAATGTTCAAGCCGCTTACCATCGTATCTAGCTTTACGTTTTGGTCTTCAGATATAAATAAATTTTGTTTCGGCTTTTCTGTAAAATCGTAACGTTCTCTGTTTTTTATTCCTGCTAAAATATAATCTGCCAATGCATATATTTCTTTGGTATTAAATGCAGAATCATAAGCCGGCATTCCACCATTTGGGTAACCATATTTAATTCCCTTAAAAAGATCTTCTCTACTATCACCGTATTTCCATTTTCTGTCCACAAAGGCATCTAACTTTTCACCATGGCATCCGGCGCAGTAGCTTTTATAGTTTTTTTCTACATCATCAGTTGATAACGTATTTGCCGCCATTGAAGGAACGGATGCCTGTTGTAATGATGCCGCATTTTTTTGCACACAGCCTAATGCAATTACGAATGTGATAATTATAAAGAAAGTATACTTGTACATTTTTATTGTTTAGGCTGTGAAGTTATTACTTTATTTTGTAAGCAAATGTGGCACGACACGCTTATAAATACAGCAGTCGTTGCAATTTATATGTGCTATTTGCAATTCTGCTTTTCTCTGAAATTATAGAGATGATTTACAAACCAAGGTCCTAATAATTAATTTTAAACTCCTTTAAATTTGGTATGAATAGTTTTACTCTTTTTAACTCATAGTCGTAAATAGTTTTGCTTAACAGTTTCATAAATGGATATCCAATGCTTTCAAAGTCATATTTATCATCGTTAAATACTTCGTCTTTATTAGAGAGAATAGTTGCGCTGAGCATAAATTCTACGTTGTTTTCAAAATCTACAAAGTAACAAGCATCAGTTAAAAAACCATATGCTAAGCCTGATTTATTAAAGCAACGAATATTATTGTAAGCAGGCGTTGTGGCCAAACCTTCCATTAAAAATTTTACATCTCTGTCAGGGTTTTCTTGCTGAGAATACATGTGCACCGCTCCTTCCCGCGGAAAGGCGCTCATTGATCTTAATAAAAATTGTCTATCATTTTCAGCAATTTTAAATGCTGATGATTTATTTACTTCAGGAAAAATTATTGATTGAAGCATTTTATTTAAATCGGGCAATTGTACTTTATTTTTATAGGTAAAATTGAATGGCTCATTTACCAATTTATCATTAGTAAAATATCCCTTCCCTAATTTAATTTCAGGTTCTTTATAAGTTGCTGTGCTTACCTGTTCGGGTTTTTTATATAAAACATTTCCGGTACTGTCAGTAAATTTTATGCTGTTGGTTTGCCTGTTTTGGATATCGGTTAATGCGATACTTAAGCGATGTCTAATATTTACATTATTGTATCCCTTTTCTATTAATTTTTGCTGAATATATTCCGGCCCTAAAAATTCATATAAACGATTAAATGCCTCATTATCGCTAACAAGAAATATTTCTTCTATATATTTTGCAATACTGCCCACAGTATCAAATTTGTAAAATGGTGCTTGGCCATTAAAAGAAGCCGATGTAATTGTTGTGGTATTTCGGTCAATTTTAAAATTTTTAAGTTCGTTTAGCTTCTCTAAAGCCAAAAAAGCTATCGGCATTTTTACAGTACTTGCGGGGTAAAAATATCTACCTGAATCTACATTGAAATAATGCTCAGTAAATATGGGTGCATTACTTTTATCTCTATCAATTTTGGTGTAGATAATCTGCATATTCAGACTATCTTTCTCGGCAATAAAAGGCTGTAGCGATGTATTTTTTTTAAAAAGGCTATCCAAGAATTGATCGTTCATAAAAATTGTTTTGGCTGACTGTTTTGTTGCTTTACATGCTGTAAAAAGCACTATCAATAACAAGAAAATGTATTTGACGTAAATCCAAGTTGTTAATTTGTTCAGCGTCACGCATCGGTATTTTGACATGGAATAAAGATAAATTTTATTGGTTGTAATAGCTTAATGTTTGGTTTTCATTTTTTTGCAGAAATGTAGTTTTAAAAAGCCAGTCTTTATCAAACTAAAACGATGAGTTTTCTATTTGCCATATTGCAAATAATATTCAAGTAATTATTAGGTTCCATTTTTTAAAGAGACTTTGCTCATATTGCTTCTTTTACAACATTCTGTCATTAGTAATAAGTTTTCTAAAATTTCATTTATAAAAGAATTAGAGAAAAGATTTTTTACATTTGATAATGGAAATAATGAAGATGCTTAGCTCTTTTCTTTTAGTTGCGGTCGTTTTTTTATATAGTTGTAATGATGCTTCAAAAAGCTCCAAAGACGACGCTGTTCAAACAATTGCTCAAAACGCCGATACGAACTATCCTGTTCCATTAAATGCACCACCACTAGACTTAGAACCTCAAAATATAGCCGGTCCTAAAGACGTATTGCAAACAAATGGCGTTACTCCAAATGAACTCGTAAACTTTGCAAAAACATTAATAGGTGTGCCTTACAAGTATGCATCTACAGACCCAACAATTGGTTTTGATTGCTCAGGTTTTATCAGTTATGTTTTTAACCATTTTAATATTAAAGTACCACGCTCTTCAATCGATTTCACCCATGTAGGTAAAGATGTAAGTGTAAATGAGGCGAGGGAAGGAGACCTGATTTTGTTTAGAGGTACGGTTGATTCTATTTTAACAGTCGGGCATATGGGGATTGTTACACAAAATATTGATACTTTAAAATTTATTCAATCTACTTCGGGCCGTGCATACGCAGTTACCATCAGCAATTTTTCTGATAATTATAAAAAAAGGTTTGTAAAAGTGGTAAGAATATTTCCTGATTAATATTTTAGACTAGCAGCCTTTTTAAAATTAATGTGCTGCTAAAAAGGGTTTGGCTTACTTAAAAAAAATGCTGGGCGAGCTGTTAAATTCCATTGCTTCGAGTAAGTTTAAAAAATGACGTTTTACTCCGCCATAATAGTATTGGGCTACTAAAATACTTATATACTCACCATTCCCTATTTACCATGTGGCCTTGCCAAGAATCGAACTTGGATCTGGAGCTTCGGAAACTCTTATACTATCCATTGTACTACAGGGCCATTTTATATATAGGTGCAAAAATATCTAACTATTTTTATCTAGCATCATTTTCCAAAATTTACAATATTGGTTCCGAATATTTTAACAGCAATGGCTAATAAAATAACGCCAAAAAACTTTCTTACCACAAGTAATCCATTAGGCCCAAGTGCACGTTCTATCCACTTTAACGAACCAAGTACCAAAAATATGATCACACAATTTATTAATATGCCAAGCAAAATATTTACATCGCCATAGTTAGCCTTAAGCGACATAATTGTTGTGAGTGTGCCACTTCCTGCAATTAGTGGGAAAGCAATTGGTACTACACTCCCTGTTTTGTCATTGTTTTCTGCCTTAAAAAAATCAAGCCCAAGTACCATCTCCAACCCAATTATAAATATTACAATACTACCTGCTACTGCAAACGACTTTACATCCAAACCCATCAGGTTTAAAAACTGCTTTCCAATAAATAAAAATAAAATCATCAAGGAGCCAGATGCAAATGTTGCCTGCACATTATTTATTTTACCGCCCATCTTAGCCTTCAGCGAAATAAGTACCGGTGCATTTCCCAACATATCAATCACCGCAAACAATGTAAATGTTACGGTTATAATTTCTTTGATAAGTATTTGCCCAAAATCTAACATATGTTGCGGCTTTTTGCAAATATAGAAGGTTAATTTGCCATCGTTGTTAACTCCCAATTATTTTAATGTAATAAAGCAGGAAGAAAATATACCAAGTTTAAATTGAATAATACCAAGGATACAAGTATGCTCCAATGTCTATCAGTTATTTTTTATCGGTGAACCTAAACGACACCCCTGCGGTAAATGTCTGCATTACACTTGGGTTAAAAAAACGGTTACCATCGGCATTAAGGTCATTGCCGAGGCTGTAATTTTTATTAAAGCTGTGCATCATACTTACAAAAATATTAGTCTTCGCCTTTTTTAATAACTGTTCAGTCCCAACTTTTACAAACAATAAATTATAAGCTTTTGCATAAAAAGTATTGGCATCATTTAGCGCAATTCTGTCGGTATAAGTGTAAGTGAAATTTGCGTAAAGTGCAGCAGTAACAACATCAGCTAAAATAGAAAACGTTGCGGGAGCTGTACCTGTAAGTTTATTGCCATCAAAAACTGATGCTCCTTGTTTATAGTTTTTAAACCTTGCTCTTACAATATTGCCGGTAAATTGTACCTGCATCGACTGCACAAATGCATCAGGCTTTTTTATTGGGTAAGCATTAAGTGAATATTCAATACCATGTTGGGAAGTACTGCCTGCGTTTATAAAAAAATCGGCTCCGCTCGCATCTTTCCTTACAACAATTGTGTTGCGCAAATCAGTTTTATAAATTGCCACATCTGCAAACAATAAGTTTTTTACCAATGTTAGTTTTGCACCCGCTTCATAACTTGTACTTGCTTCTGCCTTTAAATTTTTATTAAATTCTCCGTTACTGGCATGTATTTCATCAATGGTTGGTGGTGAATATCCTTTACTGTAAGATGCGTACACGGTTCCGATATTAAAACTTCTCTGCAACGCAATGCGAGGTATATATTGTGGTGTAAACACTGCAGCATCAGGTATTTCAGTAGGATAAAGTCTGTTAAAGCTGTATTTAAATTGATTGTAACTCAACCCACCCGTTATCGTATATTTTGCAGTAAAATTATAACCTGCCTGCACAAAAATATTTATCTGGTTTACTTTTATTTCGTCGTGATATTGCACAGTGTCCTTTACTCCCAGCCTGTTACCATGCGTTGCTGTATTTATAAAACTGTTTTGTAACTCAGCGCCTATAACTGCAGTAAACTTGTTCTTTTCAAAATTAAAACTCGTTCTTGCACCACCACCTCGTTCATATTTTTTTTCATAATTTCTGATAGCCGGGTTTTTAAAATCGGTGTAACTAAAGTAGGCACCGGTTGTATTTTTCCAGTATTTATTTAGTGTAATTACATCAGCGAGAGATGTGTAAATAGTACTTAAATATAGCGCTGCTTTTTGTGCAACTGCACCTCTAAAAAAAGCGGTTGCTGGTCTTGCTTGCCTTGGGTTTACTATTAACTGCGCAGCGGTTAGTCCACCCGGAGTTTTGTAAAATAAATTGCTGTAATAAGTAGTGGTAGTTATC
>JANOTH010000039.1:0-4754 GCA_031416275.1 Ferruginibacter sp.
GTTGGTATTCTCTCCGCTTCGGTGCGTGTCTCAAACGTTTATGGCCTATAATCAAAATAAATTTTCTGCAGAATTGATAGTTTTTTATTTATAATAAATAGAGAGAGTAGCGAAGGTCTCGTGTGTCAAGAGCCAGGGCGAATGTTTACTATTTTCTTGTCTGACGTTTATTCAACGATAACATAATTCATAACAAAAGAGTTAGTGTGCACAAGCCGGGTTAATACATGCTGTTACAGCTCATATTTATGTTTACCACCGGCTTTCTTTATCATGCTGTAATAACCTTTTAATACCGGCTCTTGTGGCAAGCCTTTATTTTTAATCACCTGATCAGAGATATAATCCAATACGGTTCTGCCATCTGTGGCATCTACCTTATTGAAATCAACTTTCCAATGTGCCATTGCTATTAAAAACTCATCAAATTTTAAATTCACTGCAAACTTTATAATGTTTCCGTTTGGCACATCAAATTTTATGTTATTGACCTCCAGTATTTTTTCATACTGTTTCATCATAGCAGCTATTTTTTTTCCAATTTCTTCATCAGTCTCCTTATCGGGATCTACACACGCTGCCTCAAACATTTTTCGCTGCCATTTATAGTCATATCGTCCATTAGGCCCTTGCGGTTCGGGATCATGTTCTTTACTGTTGATAAACATAGCAAGTCCCCTTAGCTTTTGGGGATTAGGACACATAGTGCTGACTGCTTCATTAGATGCAAAACTCTTGTCAACCTCACCATCAATGTATTTTGTAACAGATTCTAAGGTTCCATTTTCAAAATAGCGCCGCCAAACTCCTTGTTTTTTATCCTTGGAATAAGTTCCTGATGTCTTCATTTTCCCATCCTTGTGATAGTATTTCCATTCACCTTCTTGATAGTTGTTTATGTATCTCCCTTCATGTAATAAAATGCCATCAAAATAATACGAAAGAAATAAACCTTCTTTTTTTCCATCTATGTATTTTTCCTTGTATTGTATTTTACCGTTATCATAGTATCGAATATTATCTCCATCTAAAACACCATTTTTAAAAATAGAATGTTCTATTAAATTAGACCCTGAATAGTATTTATATTCTCCATCTTTCTTTCCATTTACTGTAAAATAAACAGTAGTATTTGCAACTTTGTCCTCTGAGAATAAATAGCTTTTAATAACTACCTGTTCTTTACCCCCGCCCAATTTTGTGTGCTCTGTTGATTGTACAATCCTATTGTTTACATATTTTTTATCAATTGTAGATTGTGCAATAAGAGCCTGTGAAAATGTAATTGCGAAAAAAAAGCAGAAGATTATTTTATTTCTCATGTTAGTATACTTACTTGATAAAAATTTATCCGCCGTTACGGATAAATAAAATTAAATAAAAAAATAGTTTTCGTATACGCCTTCGATTCTGTGCTTGGCTCAAGCATCGTTTATGGTGGATAAAATCAAAATAATATTTCGGCTGAATTTTGATAGATGCCTAATTATGATAAAGTGAGAACCTAGCGAAGGGTCTCCTGTGTCACGAGCCTAAGCAGAGAGCCACAATTAGTTTGATACCAAAGGGGCTAAAAGACCCTTTTTTATAAGTTATTTTTCTTATTAGTAAAATTAGTTTTTTGGGTATTTATAACATGTAAGCCACGGGATATTATTGCACATCCCCCTCTAGCGCCGTTACTGTTCATTGCAATTTCAATTTCTTTAAATGTCTTTGTACTTCTCTTTCTACCTGTTCAAAATCGGGTAAATCTTTTATCTGTTCATTCATTGAATTTTTCCAGCGTCCTTTGTATTGCGGCAGGCGTTCAGCTAATTTTTTTGGAAAGTCAAGATGGTTTAGGTTTTTACTGGCACATTTATTTTCAAATTCCTTCATGTGAAAAGCAGCGTCCATTCCATGTTGTTCTAATAAAAACCAGATGTCGTAAAAATCTCTTGGCTGCATTCGTTGCATCACTGTCCGCATTTTTTCTACTAACACTTCTTCCAAAGGATAACACAAAAGTTGATGTTCATCTATATCAGAGTAGCCGATAATAACATCTTTCATAACAGGAGCATATTCCAGTTGCTCACTCTTTGAAATATCTACTTTTACTTTTTTGTTATTACCTACGCCTCCCAACGGGCCAGTGTAACTGATGTAAAAATTTATACCTCCATCCTCCTGTTTGTTATTATCAATAATAGCCAAGAGGATATTTGCTTCCTCCTTCACATATTCAAATACCTCATTGAACCATGCAAATATTTGTTCATTGGGCATTTCGGTATTAAGCAATGTAAAATCAAGGTCTTCTGAAAAGCGATAATCCTCGAAATAGATTTTCTTTAAAACAGTACCTCCTTTAAAAACAATGGTTTTTGAAAGCTGCTCATGCCGGGCAATACCTTGTAATATCCACGAAAGAATATAGTCTTTTTCAATCTGCTGGTCACGAACGCCAACTTCCCTTGCCTTTTGTTGTATCTCTCCAGGTTTAATCATGTGTACATAGCTGATTTAATAGTTTCCGTTTCTACATTCTGCTGAATGCTCCATTTACTTATTAATTTCCCGGTCTTTGGTAATTCTGTATCGAGCACCACATAAGAAGCCGTTTTTAGGTTTTGGAGTTGCTCAACAACTTCCCTATTTATATCAAGAACATCCAAAAGAAAACCAAGGCGTTTTATTACTGCTTGCGAATTGAATTTCTTTGTATAATCAAGTAGTTGATTGAAATTTATTTTATCTTTTGAAATATAGATTGCTTTCGCTATTTCAACCACACCACCTGCATAATCCGGTTTAAAAAGGCAATCAATAATTGTTTTTTCCAAATCAGAACAACGCACTTTATTGAAATTATCTATCCAGATTTTTTTAGACCCAAAAAAATGTTTTTCGTTGTGGTAAATAAATTGAAATGCAATATTCTTGATTTTGATTTCTGATGGCCTCAGTTGTTTTGAAACAACAATTTGTTCTTTTAAAGAAGGCTGTGTAATAAGATTATGAATTTGCAACGCCGAATAATAACCTATATAATGTTTTGCATCTTTTACAATGTGTTCCGCAATTAGGTGCCAGTCAGGCATAAATGTTTCGGCATTTTGCTCGTAAGGAATAATATAATAAATGCTCTCCCGTAACCGCATCAAAAGTCCACGTTTGGTCATGTCGCTTAACAATTCTCTTACAGTGCTTTCTTTTGAATCCGGCAATGCTTCCAATGCTTCTGCATTCACAAAACATACCTTGTGCTGTCCGTTGAAATATGACAGCAATTGATTTGACTGAGTAGAAATATATTTATGTTTCATAGTTAAATGGTCAGGTTTATCCTGACTAATATGATACGAAAGATATATTATATTGGTGAATTTAATTTAAAAATTATTTTTTATAGTGTAATTGTCAGGATAAACCTGACTGATACGATATGAAACATAACCATGTTTTGCTGAAGTGTGATTTGTTCAGACTGTCAACCAATGCTTATAAGAATTCCGTCATTTAGGGCCTGTCAAAAAAGTATTATGAAACTACAGGGAACCATCGATGATATTTCCATTATGAAAACACAGAATGGCTACATGGCCCGCAAGGCAACGTACGTAAACAGCGCACGCAGAGCTTCCTATAATATCTTTTAGCGCAGCTGGCAAAAATGTATAGCTGTATGTGCGAATTACTATCCTTTGTTCCGCTTGCTCCGTTACCGCATAACCCCACTTATCCTTACCACCTGCCTCCTTCCAAACCGTGAAATGAGGTTTTGAACCCACCACATATTTGCTCCACCGTACTTCAGCCGTTGTTGAAAAAATGAAAAACAAAAAATGAAAAAATATTAGAATAGACACAATGATAGCCAACTTCAAACACAAAACGCACAGCTAAACATAAAACTAAAAAAATCCCCCCCACTCCGCTTCCATAATCCCTCCCCTCTGGGGAGGTTAGGAGGGGCGTCATTCCCCCCTCACTCAAGGCTCACCCTACCCATACCCTACGATGGTTCATTAGAAGCCTATAGAAATGAAATGGCATTGTTCCCTCAAGCGACCTGCAGCGACCGCAAGCGCCCCGCAGCGCCCCGAACTGCCTTATCGTGCCTTGCAGTGCCTTGTTGCGCCCTGCAGTGCCCGCAAGGGTTTCAGCGGTTTTATGCCATCGTAATCTTGCTGTATGAATGACCCAGTAACGAAGGCGCCTCACTGATCAGAGTTTCATTACAGGCAACATTCACATTTAATCATTTAAAAAAACAATAAACAAATGGCACGTCAAAAAAGTATTATTAAACTACAGGGAACCATCGACGATATTTCCTTTGTAAAAACACAGGATGGTTACTTGGCCCGCAAGGCAACATCTGTAAACGCTTCACGCATCGCAGCAGATCCTGCCTTTCAGCGCACAAGAGAAAACAACAGTGAGTTCGGCAGGGCAGGCAGCGCTTCCAAATTACTGAGAAATGCATTTCAGTTGCAGTTACAAAAGGCAAAAGACCGCAGAGTAGTAAGCCGGCTCGTTAAAGAAATGATGAAGGTTATAAAGGCAGACGCAACCAGCAGTCGCGGCCTCCGCAATGTGGTAGACGGCGAAGCAGAAATGTTGCAGCAGTTTGAATTCAATGCAAATGCGCAATTGTCCTCAACCTTGTTTGCACCCTACACACCTACTATCAATAGGCTAAGTGGCGATGTAACCGTTACCCTTCCGCCTTTCGTTCCGTTAACGGGTATTGTCGCTCCCGTTGG
>JANOTH010000040.1:0-4310 GCA_031416275.1 Ferruginibacter sp.
AAATTCTTAGATTTTATTTACGGCGATAAAAATGTTTACTCCTCTGTAAAAGATATGATGAAGTGGGATAAAGCATTGCGTGATGGAAAGATTTTCTCGAAAGAAACCATGACTTTAGCATATACAGCAAACAGTGCACTCATTGCAGATCAAAGCAATTATGGGCTTGGGTGGAGAATTTTATTGGTACCAAACGGTAAAAAAATTGTTTATCACAATGGATGGTGGCACGGCAACAGATCAGTTTTTATTCGCTTGCTTGATGAAGATGCGTTGATTGTGATTTTGAGCAACAGCAGTTTTACAACAATATCCAGCTCCCGTAAATTGGCTGATTTGTTTGGGGCATATAAACAAACAGGGAGAAGTATTGTAAATTTTTAAAAAAGACTGCGATTATAATTAAACAATCAAAACAATTACTATTTATACAATTTTTAGTCGTCTCTAAATAATAACTAACCATTAAACTGTATTTATGAAACAACTTTTTTTTATCATTTTTTTGTTGGTAGCTGTATATACTCATGCGCAAAAAAAGAAAGCTCCTATTTCAATTACAGGTAGTGCCGGCATTGGTTACGAAGGTTATGGGTTAGATAAAAACCCATCAGGTTTTCCTGCATATTCGCAACGCCGCCCTTGGAACCAGGTAAGATTTAGTTTTATGCCTACCATAAAATTTAGCAAGAATTTTTCGCTGCCAATTAATTTTAATTTCGCAGCGTTTCCTACAAATTTTGCAGGTCCATTTTCTGGTATAAAAAATCAAAACATCGGTCAGTATCTCACGAATCCAATGAATAATTTTGGTTTAAACCCAACGTACAAATGGGCGGAGTTTCAACTTGGTACACAATATTTAAAATACTCTGACCTATCTACCGGTGATATAGGAATTTTTGGTGCAGGCTTTGTTTTAAAACCCGGTAATTATAGGGTTAAGTTTTTTACGGGTAATTCTCAACAGGGAATAAATTACGCTCCCTTTCCCGGGCCAATAGGTGCATACAAAAGAACACACTACATGTTTAGTTTGGGTAAGGAAAAAGAGAACGATTATTTGGTTGCTTTTAATTTTGCCAAAGGGCAGGATAAGATAAATTCCATCACAAGTTTTCCATTGCTGCCTACAACACCTCAGGAAGGTTTTACTTTAAGCATGCAAGTAAATAAAGATTTTAAAAAAGGATTTTACATTAAAACAGAAGGAGCAAATTCAATTTATACAACTGATTTAAATGCAGCATTAAATCCTTTACTTAAATCCTTTAAACCTTTTATAGAAGCAAGGAATTCTACAACCAGCGATTATGCAGCACAAATTTCTTTGGGTAAAAAATCGAAGAATTTTGATATTGGGTTTGGTACAAAATATATTGGTGCAGGTTTTCAGGTTACAGGTTACCCTTACCTACAGCCCGATAGGTTTGAGTATACGGTGAATACACGTTTTAATGCTATGAAAAATAGAACAAACGTAGTGGCGAGTATTGGTCAGCGTTTTAACAATGTATCAGGTACCACAGCTCCAATTGCGAAACAAATTATTGGGAGTTTAAATTGGTTTACACAGTTTAATGATAAGTTCAGCATCAATGCAAGTTTTAATAATTTTGGTTTTAATACTCCAGGCGTTTTAGCGCCTGGCGGCACCAGCATAAAAAACGTTAGTACTGATTTAGGTGTAACACCTACTTATACCTGGACGAATACCACAATGAGCAATACCCTTAGTTTGGGCTATAACTATAGTAATTACAAGGAAACACTTATTCCATTCACTCCCGGGCCAACTGTAACACAATTAAACAATACTCATACAGTCTTGCTCTCTTATATTCCTGTTTATTTCAACCGAAAAATTTCTCCTGATTTTAGTGCATTGTATTTTTATAATGATGCCTCTTTAGCAAAAATTACTTTTGCAACTTTAAGCGCAGGCCTTGCAGTACCGGCATTAAAAGAAAAACTAAAACTGAGGGGACAATTACAATACACACTCAGTACTTTCAATAGCTTTACACCTGAGAACAATGTTGTGGCTAGCTGTAATGTGGATTATAAAATAAACAAAAAACTTACCTGGACAAACTTCCTTTCTACCAATTATTATAAATACGGCAACCAGTTAGGTAATCCATTTATAGGAGCAAATTATTTGGAAAGTAATTTAAGAACTGGGCTTCAGTATAAATTTAAATAAATTGATTTAGTCAAAAAAAAACATTATGAAACATAAAATATTACTTGCATTGTTTTCACTTTTTACTTTGGCCGTAAATGCACAGCTTACTACAAACCTTGTTGTAAACGCCCGGCCATCTGCAAGGCTTAGTGATTGGTCAATAACAAAAGGAACGTTTACATTAATTGTGTCAAATATTAGTCCACAGGGAAATAGGCGAGTAAAAATAAAATCGGTTTTAAAAACTGCTGATGGCACAACTGTTGCCTCTACAGATTTAAACAAAGCGACAATCATTTTAATTCGTGATGGCAATTCTATTTATGATGCAAATACGGTTTTCCCTTTGGAGATACAACAGTTTGAAGGGAGCTTTCAAACCATGTTAAATAGAACTGGAAAGTTATCGTCGGGTGCGTATCAACTTTGTGTTGAATTGGTTGACCCCACAACATTTGCAGCTATAACACCAACACAATGCCGGTCATTTTTTGTAGCTGCATTGCAGTTGCCAATAACTATGGTGCCTTACGACAAGCAGGAGTTGGATAGCAGAAAAGCACAAACAGCCATTACTTTTAGATGGACACCACTTACGCCTTTACCTCTGGGTGGCGTAAATTATCACATACAAGTTTTTGAAGTTTTAGAAAATCAACAAGATATACAGGCATTAAGAGCAAACCAGCCTTTGCTCGATAAAAATATTTTTGCCGTAACACAATTTATATGGCAGCCGCAGTTGGGTTTCATTAATAGTGACGATGATTCAACGGGATTTCAAAAACCCAGACGTTTTATCTGGACTATTCAAGCTTTGGATGCTTCTTTTAAACCCATAGGCAATGACGCAAATTATGAGGGTAGGAGTGAGTCTAAAATTTTTATTGTAAATGCTACTAGTAAACAAAAAGGTAATAATAATGGAAACAAAAAAGATTAGAATTTAGCTGACAAAGTTTAGTGAGATAATTGCTTGACCGAAGTATTTGTGATGTCTCTTTTTATTTGAAATTTTAGCAATCTTACTTTTTAAAACCTAACTAGTTTTAATAAATTTTGCATTTGAGGTATCTAAGCGCTTCCGAATAAGTAAAGTTTTATATCGGCTAAATTAGAAAAAAATGCATCTAGAAACGATACAAACTTGTATTGTTACTAGATGCACCAATAAAGATTTACGACCAAATTAATGAATCATTGGCACTTCCACAGCAAGTAATTCAGCATCTGTATCTGCACTAATTTCAAAACCATCTGTCTCCCATATTCCAACAGCATCTTTGTCTTCATATTTTACACCATCTACACTTACGGCTCCTTTTATTACAACAAGATAAACGCCATTGCCTGCAAACGCATTTTCATAATTTATGGTTTCACCTGCTTTAATATTGGTTAGAGAAAAGCGAGCATCCTGGTTTATCCATAAAGCATTGTCTTCTTCTCTAGGTGAAACAACTACCTGCCATTTGCTTTCTCTCTCTGCAATATCAAAAGTTCGCTGGTCGTATCGTGGTTTTATATTTCTCTCTTTTGGAAAAACCCATGTTTGAAACAACGTTACAGATTCCGTTGCAGATTCGTTTGCTTCGCTGTGTTGTACGCCAGTACCTGCACTCATTATTTGCACATCTCCGGCTTTTATTATACCTGCACCGCCAGTGCTGTCTTTGTGTTTTAATGCGCCTGTAAATGGAATAGTAACGATTTCCATATTATCATGGGGGTGAGTAGGGAATGCGCCTCCACCTGCTATCCAGTCATCATTTAAAACCCTTAATTCTCCAAAATGTACTTTGTTAGGATTGTGCCAACTGCCAAAACTAAAATAGTGCGCAGGCTTTAACCAACCATGGTTTGCAGTACCTCTTTCATTTGCTCTAGTTACAACTGTTTTCATAATAATTTATTTGATGTTTAAACATCAAATATTATACCGATTTAGAAATAGACTATATGTCATTTATTTTCCGCATTGATTCCTTCCCTCGGGTAGGTTAGGAGGGGCCTAATTCCATTGATTAAAATCAGCCTCGGTTAATGCAGTACTTTGGTCATCTTCTCTATCATCATTGTATTCAATAATAAAATTATTGCGCCCTTCACCAATTAAAATAGA
>JANOTH010000041.1:0-12514 GCA_031416275.1 Ferruginibacter sp.
CTTTAAATCCGACAGCTGCACCAATATCTCCTGCTTCAATAAAGTCAACAGGGTTTTGTTTGTTGGCATGCATCTGCATAATACGGCTGATACGCTCTTTCTTACCTGTACGGGTATTCAACACATAACTACCTGCATCTAAACGGCCACTGTATGCACGGAAGAAAGCCAGACGACCCACAAAAGGATCAGTCATAATTTTAAATGCCAATGCACTAAATGGTTCTTTTGGATCTGCATGGCGAAGAATTTCTTCTTCTGTATCCGGATTGGTTCCTTTTACAGCCTCAATATCTAATGGACCAGGTAAATATCTTACCACCGCATCCAAAGCTGTTTGTACACCTTTGTTTTTGAAAGATGAACCACACATCATCGGGATAATAGAAATATCAATTGTTGCTTTACGAATCGCTTCATGTACCTCATCTTCTGTAATCGTATTTGGATCATCAAAGAATTTCTCCAATAATTTCTCATCATAATCAGCAACCGCCTCAATCAATACCTGACGGTATTGTGCTAATTCTTCAGCCATATCTGCCGGAATTGGAACTTCTTTAAACGTCATTCCTTTATCTTCTTCATTCCATACAATACCTTTCATGGTGATCAAATCTACCACACCGGTAAAGTTATCTTCAGCACCAATTGGTAATTGAAGCGGAACCGCTTTTGCACCCAACATTTCACGAACCTGCTTTACCACGTTCAAAAAGTCAGCACCACTTCTATCCATTTTGTTTACAAAACCAATACGAGGTACTTTATATTTATTAGCCTGGCGCCAAACTGTTTCAGATTGCGGCTCTACACCACTCACTGCACAGAATAATGCAAGCAATCCATCCAATACACGAAGGCTACGCTCTACCTCTACGGTAAAATCCACGTGACCGGGAGTATCAATAATGTTGAATTTATATTGTTTGGTATCAGGTGTTTTTTGCCCTTGTACCATTGGAAAGTTCCAAAAACAGGTAGTAGCAGCACTTGTAATAGTGATACCTCTTTCTTGCTCCTGAGCCATCCAGTCCATTGTAGCGCCACCATCATGTACTTCACCTATTTTATGGTTTACACCGGTGTAGTAAAGGATACGCTCTGTAGTAGTGGTTTTACCCGCATCAATGTGCGCAGCAATACCAAAGTTTCGTTGATAACGTAAGTCTCCCATTTTGTAATTGTTAAATTGTTTTTTGTTTAATTGTTAAATGATACTTCGATGAATCATCTAATATCTTGTATAAAAATCTTCGATTTTTTTTGTTGTTAGCCAAACTAAGACAATAGCTATGGGCGGCATTAGTGGCGTCGCACATTTCATATTCATCTATATATTTAGCTTTTATCGCAGCGTAGAAATTCGCTACTATCTCCCCTGTGGACAAGTCCTCCGCCGATAGGCGGAGACTTAGGGGGCAATATGTTGTTTATGCTCTCATATAATGCTAAATCATTCAACCTCCATCCACAATGATATTTGTTGATGCTTTTAGCGCCGCAAAGGTAAGGGAAATATGTAGATAAACAAGGGTATTCATAAAAGGAAGTGTATTGTAACTGTCATCAATTACAGATTTCACAGTTTATTGTGTATTACACAAAAAATACTTAAACCACATCCTTTATAAGTGAATTTTAAATTTATTTTATTTATGGGTTATCAGTTTTCAAAAATATTTAAGCTGTTTTTGGATTATAACATAACTATTTAACTTGACCACGCCCTATCTCCTTTTTTATATGGGTAAGCACCATCATATTTTCCTGGTACTGGTAAAAACTTAAGCGCTTTGGTCATGCCAATTTCAGAAGAAAAATACCCGAATAAAGTAAGTTGCTTTATCATGGTATAATAATGTGATGGAGCTCCTATAAACTCTTTCATCCCTTTTTGTGCTAGCTCACGGGTAGGTTTCTCTTTTTCATCCACCTGCTTATTGTATGCTTTTGCCTCATTTTCTAAACCGGTTAATAAACTGTTCTTTTCGCTTGCACTGAGTTTACTAAAATCTTTTCCGAATTGTTTTTTACTGGTATTATTTATTGTTGAAAGCCCGTCAGTAAATGCTTTTTGTTCATCTTTGGTATAACAATCTGTTACATACACCTGCATAAATTCGCCCACTTTTGCTTCCTTTGCACCTGGGGTATCAGTAACGGGTATAATGGTATCTCCCACTTCATTAAGCAAGGCTATATCCGATGCAGCCAATATACCTTGTGGCCCAGTTGCTGCTGTTTTACACCCGCTTAAAAAAATATCTCCTCCCACCATGGCAGCTCCACTAAGTACGGCAATTATTTTTAATAGTTCTCTGCGTTCCATAACATGTGTATTTAGTTGAATTTTTAATTTTTTAAAGGTTTCCTTTTTTTAGTTCATTAACGGCAAAATCCGCAGCCCTGGCTGTTAAAGCCATGTATGTAAGTGATGGATTTACACAACTGGCACTTGCCATACTTGCGCCATCGGTAACAAATACATTGAGTGCATCCCACACCTGATTATTTCCATTTAACACCGAGCTTTTAGGATCTCTACCCATACGAGCGGTACCCATTTCATGAATACCCATACCAGGCGCATATCCCGTATCATATTTTATTATGCTTTTTACATTAGAAGTTTCCAACATCTCCGCAGCATCGGCTATCATATCTTTTCGCATGTTCAGTTCATTTTGTTTCATCTCCACATCCATTGCCAATACCGGTAAACCCCATTTATCTTTTACCGTTTTATTCAAATAAATTCGGTTGCTGTGGTCAGGCAACATCTCACCAAAACCAAGTAAATTTATTTTCCATTGGCCGGGTTCTGTCAGCGATTCTTTTAGCGCAGCACCAAAAGTCATTTCTGCTACTTCCACCCCTCTTCCCCTGCCTGCACCTCCCTGGTAGCCAAACCCACGTAAATAATCACGTTTGTCGTTGTAAATATTTCTAAAACGGGGTATATAAATTCCGGTAGGCCTACGTCCATATTCATATTTATCTTCAAACCCTTCCACAATGCCTTCGGCTCCAACCCTAAAGTGATGGTCCATTACATTGTGCCCAAGTTCCCCACTGCTACTGCCTAATCCATCAGGCCATACATCTGTAGCACTGTTCATTAAAAGCCAAGTGCTGTTAAAGGCAGATGCACACACAAAAATTATTTTAGCTGTATATTGGTATGTCTTGTTGGTAATAGCATCTATTACTTCTACGCCAGTTGCCCTCTTTTTATCTTTATCATACAATATTTTTGTTACAATTTTATTGCTCTCGAGCGTTAAATTACCTGTTTTTGTAGCGGCAGGCAGTGTAGCAGATTGAGTACTAAAAGTAGCACCAAATGGGCAACCCAGCCAACAGCGGTCTCGGTATTGACAGTTGGTACGGTTTTGCTCAGGCTTTGGTTGAGTAATGTTGGCACTACGTCCAATAAACATGTGGCGTTTGCCTTTGTAATGCTGCTGAATTTTTGCTGCAATATCTTTTTCGGCAACATTCATTTCCATGCCTGGTAAAAATTCACCATCAGGTAATACATCAAGCCCCTGCTTTGTACCTTGAATACCTGCAAATTTTTCTACATAGCTATACCAAGGTGCAAGGTCGCTGTAACGAATGGGCCAGTCTGTACCAATACCTTCTTTGCCATTTGCTTCAAAGTCCCACTGGTTCCAGCGATAACTCTGCCGCCCCCAAAGCAACGAGCGTCCACCTACATGATAACCACGGAACCAATCAAACCGTTTATCTTCTACATAAGGGCTCTCTTTTTCATTTACCCACATGCCTTTGGTTTCTTCGTTTAAAGGATAATCTCTTCGCAAAACAGGAGACTCTTCTTTCATTTGCTGTGTGGGTGCGCCACGATGAGGGTATTCCCACGCTTGCTTATTGGCATTCACATAATCTTTTACATGCTCTATGTTACGTCCTCTTTCGAGCATTACTACTTTAAGTCCTTTTTCTGTAAGTTCTTTTGCAGCCCAGCCGCCACTTATACCAGAACCTACCACTATAGCATCGAAATTAAAATTTGACATAGATACAATTTTAAAAGGTTATTTTTTTGGAATGATTATCAATTATCTTTTTTATTAAATAATGCACATTAAATCACAATTCAAAATCGTCTGCATCATCACATTATTGAGTGACTGCATAACGACTTTCCTTATACATCACAACGTAAAATGGCATTTCTTAATGATGCTATTTTATCTTTTTTTACCGGAATAAATTCTTGGGCCACAAACCCTTTAAACCCTGTAGCTACAATAGCCTTCATAATTGCAGGATAAAAAAGTTCTTGCGTTTCATCAATTTCGTGCCTGCCCGGTACCCCTGCGGTATGGTAATGCCCAAACCATTGGTGATTTTGTTGTATGGTTCTAATTACGTCTCCTTCATTTATCTGCATGTGATATATATCGTACAATAATTTAAAATTTTCGCTATCAAGTCTTTTGCACAATTCAATTCCCCATGCAGATTTGTCGCACATATAATCTGCATGATCCACTTTACTATTGAACAATTCCATTTGTATTACCACCCCTTTTTTTTCGGCAAGAGACAATATTTTTTTAAGCCCTGTTGTGCAATTTTTTAAACCGGTTTCATCATTCATACCATTGCGGTTTCCGCTAAAACAAATTAAATTTTTATACCCCGCCGCAGCTACCAGATCAATATGGTCCGAATAATTTTTTATCAGTGTGTTGTGGTATTGTACATTGTTCCAACCTTCTACCAGCGAAATTTCTGCCCCATTGCACATGCTGCTTTCCAGCCCATGTTTTTTAAGTATCTGCCAGTCTTTCGGGCCAACTAAATCAATGGCTTTAATACCAATTTTTTTTGCAGTAACACATAGCTTATCTAAACTTAAAAAATCGTACGTCCACCTGCAAACAGCATGATTGATATTGTTTTTTAGGATATTCGAAACAGAATTGGTCTGCTGTGCAAATGAATTTAACGGCTGCGAAACTGCTACAGCTGCACCTGCCACAAACGTTTGTATAAGTTTTCTTCTATTCATTATGCAGTAGTAACTTCTTTATCGTTCTTAAAAAACAATGTAAATATTAATGCAATTATTGTAGCAAAACCAGCAGGTATTAGCCAAATAGTTTTCCAATTATGGCTGCCATCGGCAAGCAAATATTTATCTACTATTAACCCTGCCAAATAAAAACCAATGTACATACCTATACCATAAGTAGCAAGCGTTATAAGCCCCTGCGCCGATGAGCGTATTGCAGGGCCAGCTTTTTTATCTGTATAGATATGCCCCGTTACAAAAAAGAAGTCATAACAAATGCCATGTAAAATAATACCTCCATACAGCATCCAATTATTACTACCCACATTGCCATAAGCAAATAAAACATATCGTACAATCCATGCTATCATACCTATAAGCAGCATTTTCTTTACACCAAATTTTTTAAAAAAGAAGGGCATCGCAAACAAGAAAACTGTTTCAGCAACCTGGCCCAGTGTCATTTTTCCGGCTGCTCCTACCATACCTGCTTCGTTTAAAAATAAATTTGCCTGCCCATAGTAAAATGCAAGAGGAATACAAATTAAAATGGAAGCTAAAAAGAAAAGCAGGTAATTTTTATCTTTCAAAACCTGTAACGCATCTAACCCTAAAAGTTGTTTAAAATTTACAGATTGTTTGGCTTTAGGTGGCGGCGTATCTGGTAGAAAAAAACTTGCCACACCTAATATTAAAGATATTGCTGATGCTATTTTAAAAGTAATTGTAAGTGATGAAGGATCTTTTTCCAATGCCATTGCACCAATAATAAGCCCTGCAACTATCCAGCCGATGGTACCCCACATACGTATGCCCGAAAATTGTTTTTCTGCATCGGTAACCTGGTTTAAGGTAATTGAATTTACAAGCGCAAGTGTGGGCATATATATAATCATGTAAATAAGCAGAAGCGTATAAAATGAAGTAAAGCCAGTTTGTACTGAAATAAAATAAAGTAGGGCTGCACCAATTAAATGAAGTATTCCTAATATTTTTTGTGCTGCAAAATATCTATCTGCAATAAGGCCAATTATAAATGGGGCAAAGATAGCACCGAGGCATTGTGTACCATATGCAGTACCGGTTTGCCCACCGGTAGCTCCAATATCTCCTTTCATTAAAAATGTGCCCATGGTAACAAACCAAATTCCCCAAACAAAAAAATTTAGAAACATCATGGCAGATAATTTCACCCGGATAATTGATTTCATGCAGCAGCCTTTAATAAAGTGAGTTTGGTAGTTACCATGGTAAATATAATTTTTTTTGTCATTATTAATCAGTTATTATGATTAATTAATTCAGCAAACGTTTGCAGTGGTTAATTATTAATTTGCAATAATGTTACTGATTATTTTCTTTTACATTTACTGAACAGATAACCCAAAAATTTATTCACTTACATTTTTTTAGATGCACAGAAAACTGAATATGGGCATGGTGGGTGGCGGTAAAGATGCTTTCATTGGTGCCGTTCACCGCATGGCAGCAAATTTAGATGGGCATATACAATTGGTTTGTGGTGCATTTAGCAGTAATGAAATTAAAAGCCGGCAAAGTGGGGAGGAGCTATACTTACCGGCAAACAGAATTTATGGAACCTATGCTGAAATGTTTGCCAAAGAAAAATTATTGCCGGAGGATGAACGGATGGATTTTGTAAGTATAGTTACACCAAATCATCTTCATTTTGAACCAGCCAAAATGGCTTTGGAGCACGGCTTTAATGTGGTGCTTGATAAACCCATTACTATAACGCTTGCACAAGCAAAAGAATTAAAACAAGTTTTAGAAAAGAGCGGAAAATTATTTTGTCTCACACACACTTACACCGGCTACCCAATGGTGAAGGAAGCAAAAGAAATTATCAGGCAAAACAAACTAGGTGCTATAAAAAAAATTTATATTAGTTACCCGCAGGGATGGTTAAGTACTTTTTTAGAAGGCTCCAATCAAAAACAAGCTGCCTGGCGTACTGATCCAAAACGCAGTGGCATTGCAGGCAGCATGGGCGATATTGGAACACATGCTTTTAACCTGGCCGAATACATCAGCGGCTTACAGGTAACAAAACTTTGTGCCGATATTAATATTGTTGTTACCGGCCGACAGCTTGATGATGATGGAACTGTGTTATTAAAATTTAACAACGGTGCATCGGGTATGTTATATGCAACACAGGTAGCAGCTGGAGAAGAAAATAATTTACATATAAATATTTATTGCGAAAAAGGTGGACTGGAATGGAAACAGGAAGATGCAAATTCGTTGAAGATAATGTGGCTTGATAAACCAACGGAAACACTTAGAGCAGGCAACGATTATTTAAGCCCATTAGCTTCATTTAATTGTCGCACACCGGCCGGACACCCAGAAGGTTATTTGGAAGCATTTGCAAACCTCTACCGCAATTTTGCATTGACATTAATGGCGAAAAATGAAGGTAAAATGCCACAGGAAGAATACACCGATTTTCCTGGAATAGAAGAAGGCATAAGAGGGATGGCATTTATAGAAAATGTAATTGCCAGTGGCAAGAGCGAATTGAAGTGGAAAAATTTTGACGTTTAAAAAAACATTGAATGCAAACAATAAAAGGACCGGGCATATTTTTAGCACAGTTTATGGGAGAAAATGCACCCTACAATAGTTTAGAAACCATTTGTGAATGGGCTGCATCATTAGGCTACAAAGCGGTGCAAATACCTACCTGGGATACTAGATTAATTGACTTAAAAAAAGCAGCAGAAAGTAAAACCTATTGCGATGAATTGAAAGGAAAAATAAATTCTTATGGGCTGCAAATTTCTGAATTGAGTACACATTTACAGGGCCAGTTGGTAGCTGTTCATCCGGCTTACGATACACAATACGATTCGTTTGCACCAGCAGCTGTACATGGCAATTCAAAAGCAAGGACAGATTGGGCCATTCAGCAGGTAAAATACGGAGCCGCTGCATCTCAACATTTAGGTCTCACTGCCCATGCTACTTTTAGCGGTTCTTTGTTGTGGCATACTTTTCACCCTTGGCCACAAAGGCCTGAAGGGTTGGTAGAAGAAGGATTTACAGAACTGGCAAAACGATGGTTGCCCATCCTAAATTATTTTGATGAATGTGGTGTAAATGTTTGTTACGAAATACACCCGGGCGAAGATTTGTTTGATGGCCTTACTTATGAAATGTTTTTAGAAAAAGTGAACAACCATCCCAGGGCTTGTTTGCTCTACGACCCTTCTCATTTTATATTACAACAATTAAACTACATTGAATATATAGACATTTACCATGAACGTATAAAAGCATTTCATGTAAAAGATGCGGAATTTAATGCTAGCGGCAGGCAAGGAACTTTCGGAGGTTACCAGCCATGGCTAAAACGTGCCGGTCGTTACCGCAGCCCCGGCGATGGGCAGATAGATTTTAAAAGCATCTTTAGTAAACTTACAGAATATGGTTATGATGGCTGGGCTGTAATGGAGTGGGAATGTTGCATCAAACATCCTGAAGATGGTGCAAGAGAAGGTGCAGCATTTATAAACAACCATATCATTCGTGTAACAGAAAAAGCATTTGATGATTTTGCTGGTGCAGTAGCAGATGCAGATTTAAACAAAAAAATACTTGGACTTATTTAATTAAAAAATTACCATGAAAAAATTATTTGTATCTGTTTTAATATCGGCTGCAATTTTTGCTTGTAACAACAGTGGAGAAAAAACGACAAACACCGAAGCAGAACCTAAAAAAAATGTAGCAATGAACAATCCAGATTATGATGCGGGGCTGGAATTGGTTGCAAAATCAGATTGCTTTACCTGTCATAAATTGAGGGAAGCATCGGTAGGTCCTTCGTATGGTGATGTGGCCAAGAAATATCCTAATACCACTGAGAACATTAGCTTACTTGCTGACAGGATAATAAAAGGCAGTCAAAATGTTTGGGGTACTGTGCCAATGAATGCGCATCCGGCATTGACCAAACAAGATGCAGAAAAAATGGTTAAGTACATTCTTTTACTAAACGAATAAAAAGTACAATTATGAAAAAAACAGTTGGGGCAATTATGATAGCCTTTATCATTGCAGGTTGTAATACTGATTCAGATAAAAAAATAGAACAGATGACTGCAGAAAAAAAAACAGATGAGCAATGGATTAATTTGTTTGACGGTAAAACACTTAACGGTTGGCACAACTACGGCAAAACCACTGTGGGAGCAGCTTGGAAAGTTGAAAACGAAACGCTATATCTGGACACAACAAAAAAAGATGGATGGCAAATTGCAGCTGGCGGAGATATTGTAACCGATTCAGCCTATGAAAATTTTCATTTAAAACTGGAGTGGAAAATAGCGCCAGGTGGTAACAGCGGCATTATTTTTTATGTGCATGAAGATACTACCAAATATAAATATGTATGGCATACAGGGCCTGAGATGCAGGTTCTGGACAATGATGCACATGCAGATGCAAAAATACCTAAACACCGGGCAGGGGATTTGTACGACCTTATATCATCTAAAACAGAACCAGTAAAAAAAGTCGGAGAATGGAATGAAGCGGAGATTATAGCCAACAACGGAAAGCTTGATTTTATTTTAAACGGAACCAATATTGTAAGCACTACACTTTGGGATGAAAACTGGAAAACATTGGTGAGAGGCAGTAAGTTTAAAGAATGGCCAGACTTTGGAACGTATAAAAAAGGTCACATTGCATTGCAGGACCATGGAAACACAGTTTGGTACCGTAATATAAAAATTAAACGACTTTAAAACTTTATAAAAGCCGCCTAATTAAAGTGCGGCTTTTTCATTTACTAAGGAGGTTAAAAAAAAACAAACTTTTTCTACCGAGTAATCGAATGTTGTTTATCATTTCTTCAACAATTTTTTTACATATTTATTGCTTGTAGCAATGCTGCCATAATAATCGGGTAAGTAATTATTTTCCTGTTCTACTATGTAATGTTTTACGCCAGCCATCTTTGCGTGGGCAAATATTGATTTAAAATTTAGTGAGCCATTTCCTACTTCAGTATTTTGCGTTTTATCATTTTTGTTCATATCCTTTACATGCAACAAATGAAATCTTTTAGGGTTGTTTTTAAATAAAGTGATGGGGTCATAACCTGCACGCACTACCCAATATAAATCCATTTCCATTTTTACCAAATTACTATCAGTGTTTTTAAGTAAGATATTGTAGCCATGTTCTCCATTAAAATCTGCAAATTCAAAATCGTGGTTATGATAAGCCAATTGCAGGTTTGCCCTTTTACAAATTTCTCCCGCTTTATTAATCCGCTCAGCAAGTAATTTATATTTATCAATTGAATTTCTTTTTTCTTCACTCATCCATGGAATAATAATATAACGGTGGTTTAAACCATTGGCTACATCACACAAATTTTTTACATCATCACCGTTGCCATTTTCAAATAGAAATTTTTCCGGCATATAATGCCCACTTGGGCTACTTAGTTTATTTTGCTTAAGCAAATCGGAAGTTTGTTTTATTGTATGTCCAAAAAATTTATTATCTGCTGATAAGCCAAACATTTCTACTTCATTATAACCTGCTTTAGCTATTTGTGAAACTACGCCTGGTAAATCTTTACCAATAGCATCTCTTAACGTGTACAATTGAATGCCGATTTTTTGCTGTTTTGCAAAAACTGCATCGGGCATTACAAACATGGCTGCAGACATTGCTAGTGATTGGCGTATAAAACTTCTTCTTTCCATTTTAATAGGTTTTAAAGTATTTGGAAAGTTATATAAAAATTAAAACAGTTGTGCAAAACGAAAGGGTGTATTTGAAATCAAAACAATCGCTGTCATAATTTGACAGAATCTTAAAACATAACAAACAAAGTACTATGAGCAAGTACCTTTGAAAGCAAGCCCTCTATATTACTAACAGCCAAGAGCAATGGAAATCAAATAATACATTGAGATTGGTTAAATTTAGGAAACGAAATTTCAAAAGTGGCATACAATATCCTCCTTACCGGTGCAAACGGCTATATTGGTCAAAGGCTCATTCCTGTTTTACTAGAGCAAGGGCACCAAATTTATTGTTGCGTAAGAGACAAAGAACGTTTTGAAGATGAACACAATCATCCAAATATTGAAACAATAGAAGTAGATTTTTTAGATGAAAACGCAACATCAAAATTTCCACAGCATATTGACGTTGCCTATTTTCTCATTCACTCAATGAGCAGTGAGGGCAATTTTGAAGAAAAAGAATTAGCCGCCGCAGTAAATTTTTTAAAACTGGTAGAGCAGACAAATTGTAAACAAATTATTTACTTAACGGGTATTGTAAATGAAGAACATTTATCAAAGCATTTACAATCTCGCTTTGCAGTTGAAAAAAAATTGCAACAAAGCAGCATTCCACTTACTGCATTGCGAGCAGGTATTATTGTAGGTTCAGGTAGTGCTTCTTTCGAAATAATTAGAGACCTGGTTGAAAAGCTACCGATAATGATAACGCCTAAGTGGCTTAATACAAAGTGCCAGCCAATTGCGATAAGAAATGTGGTTGAATTCTTAACAGGGGTATTGTTAAATGAAAATACTTACAACAAACATTTTGATATAAGCAGCAATGAGATATTAACCTACAAAGAAATGTTACTCCAGTTCGCTGATGTGCGAAAATTAAAAAGATGGATAATCACAGTGCCGATAATGACGCCACGGATATCTTCCTATTGGCTATATTTCGTTACATCTACCTCGTATCCTCTAGCAATTAATTTAGTAAACAGTATGAAGGTGAATGTTATTGCCGAACCGAATAACCTTGCAAGAGATTTAAATATTCAACTATTACCTTATAAAAGTGCCGTGCAGCTTGCTTTTGAAAAGATTGAGCAAAACTTAGTACTCAGTAGCTGGAAAGACTCTTTCAGCTCATCTAACGCTAACCAGCAGTGGATGGACCAAGTGGAAATTCCAACTTTTGGCTGTTACAAGGATCTAAAATGGAGGGAAATAGCTCCTGACAATGTAGAAAAAGTATTGCACAACATATGGAGCATTGGCGGTGCAAAAGGTTGGTATTACGGCAATACTTTATGGAAGGTAAGAGGGCTGATGGACAAGTTTATGGGTGGCGTTGGTTTACGAAGAGGGCGCACAAATCCAAGTGAAATAAGTAGAGGCGATGCTTTAGATTTTTGGCGTGTTCTTATCGCAGACAAAAAAAATAAAAGATTACTGCTTTATGCAGAAATGAAATTACCTGGCGAAGCTTGGCTGGAGTTTAGAATTATGAAACGCCATAATAAAATACAATTAAGGCAGACAGCCACTTTTAGACCACGAGGTTTGTGGGGAAGATTATATTGGTTAAGCGTATTGCCATTTCATTATTTTATTTTCAATGGAATGATAAGAAATCTGGTAAAAGTAAAATAGGCACCACTTAAAATCGAATCAATAAAAG
>JANOTH010000042.1:0-2212 GCA_031416275.1 Ferruginibacter sp.
ATAAGAAAGGAAACTGTTGTTAACCGATTAAAAAAGCAAAATGAAATTATCAAAAATTAAAGAAATTCTAGCAACCGCTGAAGCGGTAAATTTTAAACTTACCACAGGTGAATTTGTTCCTGAGCATTTTCACGTAACAGAGGTTGGGCTAGTTACAAAGCATTTTATTGATTGTGGTGGTGTAGAGCGATTAGAGAAAGTAGTAAACTTTCAGTTGTGGAATGCAAATGATACAGCGCATCGTTTAAAGCCGCAAAAGCTGTCAAACATTATTGCATTATCTCAAGCCAAATTGGGAATTGGCGATTTAGAAATTGAAGTAGAATATCAACAAAATACTATTGGTAAATACGATTTAGATTTTGACGGAAATGATTTTATTCTGTTACCAAAACAAACTGCTTGCCTTGCACTAGATGCTTGCGGCGTAACACCTGCATTGCAGACAGTACCGCAAAATATTTTACAGGCATTTGATAATGCATGTTGTACACCAGGCGGAGGCTGTTGCTAATCAATTTTTTTAAGCAAAAACTTTATACCAAATGACTATTGCATTGTTTAGCGATATACACGCAAACCTGCCAGCACTTAAAGCTTTTTTTAATGATGTTGATGCAAGAAACACTGATGCCATATACTGTTTAGGCGATTTGGTTGGATATAATATTTGGCCCAACGAAGTGGTGAATGAAATAAGAAATAGGAAAATACCAACCATTGCGGGTAACTATGATTTTGGTATTGGCAGAATGAGTAACGATTGTGGCTGTGCTTATAAAACAGACATTGAAAAAGATAATGGCAAAATTTCAATTGCCTTTACAAACTCAATAATGAAGGAAGAGGAGAGGGCTTATTTACGAACACTTCCTGCACATATAAAAGTTGAGTTTCAATTAAATGATGATAAACTGAATTTGCTATTAGTGCACGGCAGCCCTAGAAAAATAAATGAGTATTTATTTGAAGACAGAGAAGAAAAGAGTATGCTGCGTATTATGAACGATGCAGATGCAGACATTATGTGTTTTGGGCATACGCACAAACCTTATCACCGAATTATCTTAGATGACGAAGCAGAAGCTAATCGTTTTAAGCATGCTATAAACATTGGTTCTGTTGGTAAACCAAAAGATGGTAACCCACAAGGAGGTTATGTAATACTTACGATCAATGAAAACAGTTCTGTGTTAGATAAAGACAGTATTAAAGTAGAATTTATCCGTTTTAATTATGATGTGGAAGCTGCCGCAACAGCTGTAGAAAATAGCCCTCTACCAAATGATTACGCAGCAAGTTTGCGCAACGGTATTTAGACGTATTAATTTTAAATGATGTAATAAATGAGTGCAATAAATTGTAACCCTGCAGCAAGGAAAAAATTGAGTTTTCTAGATCGTTACCTTACCCTTTGGATATTTATTGCCATGTTTATTGGTGTTGGTATTGGCTATTTTTTTCCTGGTTCATCAATATTTATTAATTCGTTTTCTAACGGGGCAACCAATGTTCCACTTGCTATTGGGCTTATTTTAATGATGTACCCGCCACTTGCAAAAGTGCGTTACGAAAAAATGGGCGAGGTATTTAAAAACATTAAAATCTTAAGTGTATCCCTTTTACTTAACTGGATCATAGGGCCGTTACTCATGTTTTTTTTAGCAATTATTTTTTTTCATAACCAGCCTGAATATATGATGGGGCTTATACTTATTGGTATTGCCCGTTGTATAGCGATGGTAATTGTATGGAACGAGTTGGCTGAAGGCAACCGAGAATATGCAGCTGGGCTTGTGGCCCTTAATAGCATTTTTCAAATACTTTTTTACAGTGTGTATGCATGGCTGTTTATTACAATTTTGCCTCCTTATTTTGGAGTGAAAAGTATGGAGGTAAATATTACTATTGGGCAAATTGCTAAAAGTGTATTGATCTATTTAGGTATTCCATTTGCTGCGGGAATAGTTAGCCGTTTCCTATTAATAAAATGGAAGGGTATGGACTGGTTTAATAATAAATACATTCCTGCTATATCTCCAATAACCCTTTTGGCATTGCTTTTTACAATATTATTAATGTTTAGTTTAAAAGGAGAATTAATTGTTCAACTGCCTTTTGATGTTTTAAAAATTGCAATACCATTGGTTATATACTTTGCCATAATGTTTTTGGTGAGTTTTTTTATTGGTAAAAAAATGGGTGCTGATTA
>JANOTH010000043.1:0-12036 GCA_031416275.1 Ferruginibacter sp.
GCGGTTAATAAAGTTTTATTTGAAAAAGATGGCCAGTCATACCTTTTAAGCTTTGCCAGATTGTATACTTTATTGATGTTATTAGCAGATGACTGGCAGAAGAGATATTTTCCATCAGGTGAAAAAGATGGGCTGTTGTATTCATCACCGTCATTGGTGAGTTGTACTGCATCTCCACCATCAACAGCCAGTTTATAAATATTTGTTGTAGGATCCATAAAAGCGGCGCTGGTGAAATCAGTTCCTGCAGAAAATATAACGGATTTGTTATCCGGTGCCCAGCAAATAGACCCGTTAAAAGCAAAGCCTTCTTTTATGGTAGCTGAAACATTTGTAAAATTATCTTTGGCTATAGACCCGGGTTCTATACTTTGTACAAAGGCATGTGTTTGTTTATCATCAATCCATTGATCAAAATTTCGTATTGGGAAAGTTGTATACACTCTTGCGTTGTATTTTATTTTCTTTTTATCTTCAGCGGTTTTTTTATTTGCTGAGTCTGTAAAATTTCCAGGGAAAACTTTATTTGTAAAAAGTATCATTTTACCATTGGGACTCCATTGCGGAGAACCTGCACCCGTAGAAATATTACTAAACCGTTGTGCTTCTCCACCCTCACGTATATTCATGATATATATTTGGGGCACTTCATCATCTTCACGCTTAGCAGCAAATGCTACATATCTACTATCGGGGCTCCATTTATACCCTGATTCAGACCCTTTACCAAAAGTTAACTTTCTTGGTTTAGCGCTGCCATCGGCAGGAACAATCCACAGATCATTCACCACTTCTTTGTCAACATAAGACGGATCTGTTACACTAAATACAACCCATTTCCCATCAGGACTTATCTCAGGTGCGCCAACCCTTTTCATCATCAACATTGTTTCATGTGTCAGCGGTTTTTTTAGCTGCGCATTCGCAAAAGAAAAGATTACAATTGATAAAATGCCAAGGAGAAATTTGTGCATATGATTGTTTTTATAGAGATATGAAGTTACTAATAACTATATGGAAAATTATAAAGATGGCTTAACGTAGAAGCTGATTTTTTTTCTCAGCGAAGGTCCGGCAAGGGCTAAGACCTTGCTGAGAAGTAAGAAGACTAATTTAGTAGGGATTAATATTTTGAATATAAGAAATCAGTTTAAAATAGCTCACCTTTAAAAATATTTAAAGGAATTTCTAAATCAAGTAGTTCTATATTAAAACCTTTGGAGCTAATTATAGGCTGTATAATTTGTCCAAAAGATTTTTTGTCTTTGGTAATGTATCCTTCAATATGCCTATTAAATATTTGAGCAATCAATTTACAATCATCTTTAATAACATTGCGTTCGATATTAACAACCTGTACTTTATTGTTTATTAATATGGAATGAAACTCACCTGCTGTTTTACCATCAAAAAAATCAAAAGGAATAATTTTTACAAACTCGAGGGGTAAATTATTCACATCATCTTTAACTGAATATTCTGCAATGACAATGCTTGATAAGTAAATTTCAATTTTATTTTCTAGAAAATATTTAAAGTACTCTTTTGCATTTTGATGTAATGGGTCATTGCTTTTGAGCAAACGAATACAAAATGAAGTGTCGAGTAAAATACTATCCATTTGCTCCTCCCCTGATACCTTTTAACCACAAATCAACATTGGTTACTGCATTCCAATTAATTGATGCTCGTTCAATAAGCAAATCCAATTTATGTTCATCATAATTTGGATTGTAGGTAATATATTCAATCAATTTTAAATCAAATGGTTTGTTATCTGAAAGGCTTTGTTTACCCTTCGCTCGAACACCATAAATTTTAAACAATCGCTTTTCGCCTTCTAAAAGTTGTTGTTCTGTAGCACCAATAACCAACTTACCATACTCTTTGGTTAAAAGATGGAAATTTGGATTATTCCCTCCCTCTTCATTTATTTTTCCATACAAAACAAATTCTGTTTCAATGAACGTGGCAGCTATTTTGAAAAAGTTAGTTTCTTTATTTATTTTTAAAATGGGCTCAATATTATAAGAGCTCATAAAAGTAATTTCAACATTTTTTTCTTTTGCTTTACGCTGAAACCTATCAATAATTTCCGCTCTTTTATTGTCTAAAAAATCAAGATTTCCTCTATTATTAATTTCTTTTGTTAATCCATTAAACAACAGAACATCTGAAATGGGCAGGTAAAATAAATTTCTTGCGGAGCCATCTTCTATCTTGTAAGAAATATGTGGACGTTCTGCTTTTTCACCTCTGGTAGGGTATAAAAATGTTTCTACATCGCTGATAATTTCTTTTATCTCAGCAATATCAATATCAATAGGCTTCAATTGTTTGCTTCCAACAATCCCATCAATTTTAATTTCTATGTAGCCTTGTTCTTCCACATGGTAAATGTACAGATTTAAGTTATAGTTTTACTTTTTCTCTAGCTTGCATAAAATTCACCAATTTTCGGACAAAAATTTTCCTTTATTGCATATTAAGCTACGTCACAAAACAACACATAGCAACTTGATTGAGTCCGGAATTTTACTGCACTCCCACCACATCAATCTCCTTCATCAATCTGTCCGTTTCCGTCAACGCCACAATTATCTTTTCCTTTCCATGTGCTGCTCTTGCAGGAGTGGGAGGGGAAATCTTTATAGCATTATTATCATTATTTCAACACATGCATTGCAAGTACATTGGGTACATCATACACATTTACTTATTTTTTAAATTGATTTTTTATACTCGGCAACCGTTCTATCGTTATTAGGTAAGTCTAGCGAATATAATAGATATAAATCTTTTACATTGAATGCTTTTAAGTTAAAGAATTTAGAAGTGCTTTGTCCTAAAATAAGTTTTCGCATTTCAACTTGGCCTACACTTCCACATCATTATTTGTCATTAAGCTGTATAGTTATTTGGGGACGATGCATTGTTTTTTTTCAGAAAAATATAAAGCGGCTTATATTTTGCCACATCCTTCATCTCTAACTAGACTACCGAACGAGATATTGCTTAATTGTGTTCTTTCTAATAAGTAGTATAAAATCAGTTATTAAAGTATAATATCATTTTACTTGGTAAATTTTAAATACATGAACGTTTTTAGGAAAAATAAAAATGATAAAGATATTTTTGAATTAATTCCACAGGCATTTTCAGGGATAAAAAAAACCATTATCGACCCTTTGCGGGGCGATACTAATGATGATAAGTATATAAATGAAAGGCCACCGTTAAGATCCGAAATTTTTACTAGAGACCGGCTGGAAGCTCATGCAGTAACCATTGCAAAAAAGCACGAAATTTTTTATGATAAAAATGCAGAACATTTATTAGGACGCCTGGCAGACAATGAAGATTATTTGCTGAAAGTGTATGAATTGTTATCTGATACTTTACGGCAGAACAAAAACAGCATATCGCCGGCAGCAGAGTGGATGCTCGATAATTTTTATTTAATTGAAGAACAAATTTATACCGGTAAAAAACATTTACCTAAGGGTTACAGCAAGGCGCTACCTAAACTCATAAAAGGTGAATTTGCAAATTTGCCAAGGGTGTATGATATGGCAGTGGAAATTATTTCCCACAGTGATGGCCATGTAAATATTGCAAATCTAACAGGATTTGTAAAAGCGTATCAAACGGTTAGCAATTTAAAATTGGGTGAACTTTGGGCAATTCCCATTATGCTGCGGCTTGCACTAATTGAAAATTTAAGACGGCTATCTGCGCTCATTTCAGAAGAAATTACCCATAAAGCACTTGCAAACAAATGGGCTGATGAAATGGTGGAAATTGCTGAAACAGATCCAAAAAATCTTGTACTAGTAATTGCAGATATGGCCCGGTCAGAACCGCCCATGGTAAGCACTTTTGTGGCGGAGTTGTACAGACGATTACAGGAAAAAGGAAGTTCGCTGTCGCTCGCAATAAACTGGATAGAGCAGCGGCTTTCTGAAATCGGTGCAACGAGCAATGAGATGATTCGAGCAGACAACCGGAACCAAGCTGCCACACAGGTTTCTGTAGGAAACTGCATAAGAAGTTTTCGATTTTTAAGTACTGCCAATTGGAAAGATTTTGTGGAAGACACGAGTGTCGTGGATGAAATTCTGCGTCAGGATATTGATGGTATTTACAGTAAAATGGATTTTCATACCCGTGATGGTTACAGACACGCTATTGAAAAAATTGCTAGCTGCAGCAAACTTTCTGAACAGGCAGTTGCTGAACTTGTTTTAAAAACAGCTAAAGAAAATGATGAAGTGAGTCTTGATAAAAGACGCTCTCATGTTGGTTATTATCTTACAGGAAAAGGTTATTATGAAACCGCAAAAGCTGCAATATCAAGATCATCCTTCCGTGAAAAATGCAGTCGACTTACATCTAAACATCCACTGCGAATATATTTAGGAAGCATTTTTATTCTTGGGCTGTTGCTCTGTGGTCTGTTAATTATAGAAGCATTATCAGAAAACTTGCCTCTCGGTTTTCTAATAACCATTTGCATAATTGCATTCATTACAACTTCAAGGCTTGCTATTGCCCTGGTTAATTGGATGACCTTAAAACTTACCGGCCCATCTCTACTCCCCCGCATGGATTTTTCAAAAGGAATTCCTGATGATGCAGCAACTATGGTGGTTATACCAACTATGATTACCTCCATTGCGGTAATTGATCAATTAGTAGAAGGAATAGAGGTGCGCTTTTTGGCCAATAGAGAAGCAAATTTATACTTTGCCCTGTTAACTGATTTTAAAGATGCTACTACCGAACATTTACCTGAAGATGCCTTACTGCTCTCGGCATTAAAAAACCGAATTATAGATTTAAATAAAAAATACAACCAAACACCGAACGATACTTTTTTTCTTTTTCACCGCCCCAGAAAGTGGAATAAAAATGAAAATGTATGGATGGGTTATGAAAGAAAACGTGGCAAGCTTGGAGAATTAAATGCGTACTTAAGAAACAAAGGTGAAGGATTTTTTTCAGAAGTAACCGGTAACCATTCCAACTTCAGCAGCATTAAATATATTATTACGCTGGATACTGATACGCAGTTAAGCAGAGATTCAGCAAGAGAGATGGTGGGGACGATAGCACATCCTCTTAACCAGCCCTTGTACAGCCAAAAGAAAAAAAGAGTTACGGAAGGGTATAGTATTCTGCAGCCCAGGGTTTCCAATACCTTACCTGCATCTGACAGTTCGATGTATGCCAGGCTTCACGGTAACGACCCAGGCACCGATCCTTATACAAAAGCAACTTCTGATGTGTACCAGGATTTGTTTTTAGAAGGTTCATTTATTGGAAAAGGTATTTATAATCTGGATGCGTTTGAAATGGCATTAAAAGACCGCTTTCCTGATAACAGAATCCTTAGTCATGATTTGCTGGAAGGTTGTTATGCACGTTCCGGATTGATTACAGATGTACAGCTTTTTGAAGAGTATCCGCTGCGGTATGACACAGACATGCAGCGCCGCCATAGGTGGATGCGGGGAGACTGGCAGATAGCAAAATGGGTATTGCCATTTGTACCGGGTAGTGATAACAGACTGCATAAAAATCCACTTTCTACACTTTCAAAATGGAAAATATTTGATAACCTGCGCAGAAGTTTGGTACCGCTCTGTTTAATGCTTTTGTTATTGTACAGCTGGGTATTCTCTCCCATGGCCTGGTTCTGGACTTTAGCAGTCACCATCATCATTCTTTTACCTGCTCTCATTAATTTCATTTGGGAGTTGTTCAGAAAACCCGAGGATGTGGTTTTGCGACAACATCTTTCTTATACCATTCGTACCGCATTTATAAGTTTTAATCAGCAAATGCTGGAGCTTATTTTCCTGCCTTACGAAGTGTATTCCAATGTAGATGCCATTCTCAGAACTTTCTGGAGAATGTTTATATCTCACAAAAAATTACTTCAGTGGAATTTATTTAACGCTAGGCAAAGCAGAGAAAAAACAATTGTTGAATCTTACCTACACATGTGGTTCGAGCCATTGTTTGCAATAACTGTATATGTATGGCTTACCATTTACAATCCTGCTGTAGTTTTAATAGCATTGCCATTTCTTACTTTCTGGATGATGGCCCCATTCATTGCACATGCCATCAGCCGCACCCAGCCGCCCGAAAAAAATATCGTTACAGAAGCCCAGGTCGTTTATCTGCGTATTTTGGCAAGAAAAATATGGAGCTTTTTTGAAAGATTTGTAACAGCAGAAGACAATTGGCTGCCGCCTGATAATTACCAGGTAGAGCCTGTAGAAAGGCTTGCCCGTCGTACATCGCCTACCAATATAGGTTTATCGCTCTTGTCTAATTTAACAGCCTATGATTTTGGCTATATAACCATACTGCAATTTTTAGAACGTACTGGCAATACCATTCATGTAATGCAAAAAATGCAAAGGTACAGGGGGCATTTTTACAACTGGTACGATACAGGTTCTCTTGAACCCCTTCATCCACGCTATGTTTCAACGGTTGACAGTGGTAACCTTGCAGGCCATCTTATTACATTAAAACAGGGCTTGCTTTTAGTTACAGACAATAAAATTGTAGGTGAAACTTTTTTTAAAGGCTTAGTAGATTCCATTAATGTACTCATGGAATACACAGGAAACAATGACTTACTCGCAAGATTTAAAACGGACTTACAAGAAAATTATCCAAATAAATTACAGCATTCTGTTGATATCAAAAATTATATTGAAGAGCTGGAAATTTCTTTCACCAAAATCCTAATGGAGCTGGATGTAGAAGATGAAGCGGGAGAATGGGTACAAAAAATATTGCAGCAGCTAAGTGAGCAGAAAAAAAACCTAAACACATTAATACCACGCCTATTTTTTAATAACCCGCCTGTAAAATTTCAAGACCTCGTAAAGGAGTTACCGGTAGTGCCTTCATTAAAACAAATTGCATTTACTGAACAACTGCTGCTGCAAAAAATTGTTGGCAGCTATGCAGAAGATAATACAGCAACAGAAAATGAATGGTTAAATAGTTTTAGAAGTGCCATTACCGAATCGTCGAGACGGGCAAAAGAAATAATTATTACCATTGAACAGCTTGCGGCAAATTGTATGAGCCTTGCCAATATCGAGTATGATTTTTTATTGGATAAGGAACAAAATTTATTGTCCATTGGTTACAATGTAGATGAGCATAGAAGAGATACAGGCTTTTACGACCTGCTTGCATCAGAAGCAAGGTTAACGACATTCGTAGGTATAGCCATGGGCAAATTGCCGCAGGAAAGCTGGTTTTCTCTGGGCAGAAAACTTACGAGTCATGGTTCATACCCTATATTACTTTCTTGGAGCGGCTCCATGTTTGAATACCTGATGCCGCTGCTTGTAATGCCCGGTTATGACAATACTTTGCTGACCCAGACAAACAAAGGAGTAGTACAAAAACAAATTGACTATGGCAGAAAAAATGCCATACCGTGGGGTATTTCAGAGTCAGGGTACAATACGGTTGATGCGCACTCCAACTATCAATACAGAGCTTTTGGCATACCGGGCCTTGGGTTTAAACGTGGCTTGGGAGAAGATCTTGTAATATCTCCCTACTCCACCGTCATGGCATTAATGGTTGCTCCAAACGATGCATATAAAAATTTACAGGTTTTAAAAGAAGAAGGATTTGAGAGTAGCTATGGTTTTTACGAAGCAATAGATTATACAGCAGCACGCCTGTTGCGCAAGCAAAAAAAAGTAATAGTAAAATCATTTATGGCGCACCACCAGGGTATGTCATTACTTTCTATTGCTTATTTGTTGCTGGATAAACCCATGCAAAAAAGATTTGAATCAGAAGTGCATCTTAAATCAGCCTTGCTATTATTACAGGAAAGAATTCCACGCATCAGTACATTTTATTCGCCGAGCGTACATGCCGGAGATGCAAGCATTGTATCCGGCAATGACCAGTCAATCAGGGTTATAAATACGCCCAATACGGTTATACCTGAAATTTTATTGTTGTCAAACGGGCGCTACCATGTTATGATAAACAATGCAGGTGGTGGGTACAGCAAATGGAAAAACATTGCCGTTACCCGCTGGCGGGAAGATATCAGCAGCGATAACTATGGAAGTTTTTGCTACATCAGAGATATGGAAAGCAATCTGTTTTGGTCATCGGCCTACCAGCCAACACTGCAGCAGGGTGAAAATTACGAAGCAGTATTTTCAGAAGGCAGGGCAGAGTTTCGCCGCAGAGATTTTTCACTGGAAACACATACAGAAATTGTAGTATCGCCAGAAGATGATATTGAATTAAGAAGAATACATATTACCAACCGCTCTCGCAAAAAAAGAGTGCTGGAAATAACCGGTTATGCAGAAGTGGTATTAGCAACGCCTGCGGCAGATGAAGCACATCCCGCATTCAGCAATTTGTTTGTGCAGACAGAAATTGTTAAGGAACGCAATGCGATTCTTTGCACACGCAGGCCACGTTCAACAGATGAAAAAACGCCATGGATGTTTCATCTAATGAAAGTAAAGGGTGCTGAAGTTGTAGATGTCTCCTACGAAACTGACCGTGCTAAATTTACAGGCAGGGGAAATAGATTGAGTAAGCCAAGTGTGATGCAACAATCGCAAGCCTTATCGGATACAGATGGTTCGGTATTAGACCCAATTGTATCGATACAATACCGTATCGTCTTAGAGGGAAATGAATCAGTAACTGTCGATATTATTTCGGGCATGGCCGAAACAAAAGAAATATGTAATCACCTTGTAGATAAATACCAGGAGCATCATTTAGCAAACCGGGTATTAGAATTAACATGGACACACAGCCAGGTAATTTTGCGACAAATAAATGCAATTGAATCCGATGCTCATTTGTATTCATTGTTGGCAGGATCTATTATTTATTCAAACCAATCTTTAAGAACGGACCCTTCTACCATTTTAAAAAATAAAAAAGGCCAGCCGGAATTATGGCGCTATGCCATTTCAGGAGATCTGCCAATCATACTTGTACAAATTGCAGAAGCAGAAAATATTGGGCTCGTAAAACAAATGATACAGGCACATTTGTACTGGCGTTTAAAAGGCTTATCTGTTGATCTGGTTATTTGGAACGAAGACCATGGCGTTTACAGACAGGAGCTACACCAGCAAATACAAAACCTTATTGCACCGGAAATGGGCATGGAACTAAAAGAAAAACCCGGTGGCATATTTATAAGATCTGCAGATCAAATAACAAACGAAGACAGAATTTTGTTCGAAGCAGTAGCACATATCATTATTGCAGATAAATTCGGAACATTGGAAGAACAGATGAACAGGCGTGCTAAAACAAAAACGACCATTCCATATTTTAGTCCAACAAAGTTTTATCCTTCCGTTTATACAGAAGTTGAACCAAGAACAGATCTGCAATTTACCAATGGGCTTGGGGGTTTTACGGCTGACGGAAAAGAATACGTTATTACAACAACGCCACAAAATCGCACACCAGTGCCATGGATCAATGTACTCGCAAACCCTCATTTTGGAACCATCATCAGCGAAAGTGGTCAGTCATATACATGGGTAGATAATGCACATGAAATTCGTTTAACGCCATGGAACAACGATCCAATTTCAGATCTAAAAGGCGAAGCATTTTATTTAAAGGACGAAGAGAGCGGCAAGTTTTGGTCACCCTCGCCGTTGCCATGCCGTGGCAATTCGCCTTATATAAGCCGACATGGTTTTGGCTACAGTGTTTTTGAACACAGTGAAGATGGAATTTATTCTGAAATGACAGTGTTTACAGATATTGAAGCGCCTGTAAAATTTATTGTTATAAAACTTACAAACCAATCTGGCAGGCCTCGTAAATTAACAGCCACGGGTTATGTAGAATGGGTACTTGGCGACCTGCGTGCAAAATATTTAAAACATACCGTTACAGAATTACACGAAGCTACCGGAGCAATATTGGCAAGCAATGCATACAGTTCAGAATTTACAAACAGGGTAGCTTTTTTTGATGCAGATGGCACCAATAAAGCTATTACAACCGACCGAACAGAATTTTTAGGTCGCAATGGTGCAGTTAATAATCCTGATGGATTAAACAGGGCAAGGCTTTCAGGCAAAACGGGCGCCGGACTTGATCCCTGTGGCGTAATACAGGTAGCTTTTGAGCTTGATGAAGGCGAAGAAAGAGAAATAATTTTTAGACTTGGTGCGGGGAAAACGATGGAACATGCACTCGAAATAATAAAGGCAAATGAGGGAGTTGATACCGCATACAATGCCTTGCAGCAGGTTCATAAATATTGGGAAAAAGCTTTGGGCGTTATAAAAGTTTACACGCCTGATACTGCATTGAATATGCTCACAAACGGATGGTTGAATTACCAGACTTTAGCTTCCCGCATTTGGGCACGCAGTGGCTTTTACCAATCGGGCGGTGCCTTTGGTTTTAGGGACCAGTTGCAGGATACACTTTCGTTGATGCATGCACAACCCTCATTGGTAAAATCGCAAATACTACTTTGTGCCTCTCGCCAGTTTAAGGAGGGAGATGTGCAGCATTGGTGGCACCCGCCCACAGGCAGAGGTGTACGTACAACCTGCTCTGATGACTATCTGTGGTTGCCTTTTGTTACTGCTGCCTACATAAAGTCTACAGGAGATAAAGATATTTTAAATGAGCAGATTTATTTTCTTGAAGGAAGGTTGTTGAATGATGGAGAAGATTCTTATTATGACATGCCGCTTCAATCAAACACGTTTGCTGATTTATATCAACACTGTGTAACAGCTATTGAACATGCATTAAAATTTGGTGCACACGGCTTACCCTTTATGGGCTCCGGCGACTGGAATGATGGAATGGATAAAGTAGGTAACGAAGGCAAAGGAGAAAGTGTTTGGCTGGCATTCTTTTTATACAATGTTTTAAAGGCTTTTGAAGATGTTGCCAAGCTAAATAATGATGAAGCTTTTGCAGAAAAATGTAGAGATGAGGCTGAAAAATTAAAAATAAATGTGCGGCAGGAAGCATGGGATGGCGAATGGTATCGCCGTGCATATTTTGATGATGGAACGCCGCTTGGTTCACACGAAAATGATGAATGTAAAATCGATTCTATTGCGCAGAGCTGGTCAGTATTATCTAAAGCAGGAGATGAAGACAGAACGAAAACAGCAATGGAATCTGCGGAGAAATATTTGGTACGTAAAGATGCAGGAATCATTCAACTGTTTGATCCACCTTTTGATAAATCAACCTTAAATCCCGGTTATATAAAAGGCTATGTACCGGGTGTACGAGAAAATGGTGGGCAATATACACATGCGGCCATTTGGTTTGTAATGGCCTTTGCAGCCATGGGTGACAAAAAGAAAACATGGGAACTTTTGCAGATGATCAATCCACTAAACAGAGGCAACACAGCAGAAAAAATTGCTGTTTATAAATCAGAACCTTATGTAATTGCTGCCGATGTTTACGCCGAAAAATCACATAAAGGAAGAGGTGGATGGACTTGGTATACTGGCTCCGCAGGCTGGATGTATCAGTTAATTACAGATTATTTTATTGGGCTAAAAAAAGAAGGGCATACGCTAAGATTTGAACCTTGCATACCCGAAGACTGGGAAAGTTTTGACATAAAATATCGTTTTGAAAATACTGAATACAGCATTCTGTTCCTGCAGTCCCATTCCGACGGAAAACAAAGTACCACTGTTTATTTAGATGAAGTTCTGCAAAAAGACGGAATTGTTTTGTTGACAGATGATGGCGTAAATCATATGATTAAAGTTAACTTATGATATAAAAACGGGTAATCTTTTAATTTTTCAGGTAAATCAAATTCTTGATAAATTATCATTAATGTAATTCCCAAAAATTAACAACGCCATCTTGTCAAACTATAAAACCTGCATTGTATTTGATTAAATTAAACGTATGAAAACAATCCAACAAACTACCACCAATGTTCCCTCTCTTGCATTTTGTATTGTAATGGATCTCATAGGCTGTTTG
>JANOTH010000044.1:0-1661 GCA_031416275.1 Ferruginibacter sp.
GCTATTTGTTTAAAAGTCATTCTGCATTTATTTAGCGTCTAAAATGATGGGTGCACCGCCTTTTCCCATCACTATTACTTTTGCATTTGCACTTAACGCTAGTTCTTTCATAGCTTTTATTTGCTCGTATTGTAATTGTTGGTCAGTAAGCCCGGTATTAATTATTCTTTGGTAATCTGCTATACCTTGTGCTTCCACTCTTTTTCTTTCAGCTTCCTGTTTTTCCTTCAGCAAAACAAATTCCATTTTTTTAGCATCCTGTTCCGCATTTATTTTTGATTCGATAGATGCTTTTACAGAGTTGGGTAACGTAATATTTCTTACCAATAATTGCTCCAACATAAGCCCACGATTTTTAAAATCTGCTTCAATGGTTTTATAAATCCGTTGCTGAAACTCATCTCTTTTTGATCCAAATAGATCTACCGCCTGGTAATAAACGGCATTGTCTCTAATTTTTGTACGGGTAATTGGTCGAACAATTTTATCTCGGTAATCGTTACCGGTTTCTCTTAATAATTTTGGAGCATCTGCAGATACTATTCTGTATAAAACGGTTAGGTCAATGGTTACTTCGAGACCATCGCTTGTTAATACTTTTATAGCGTCATCACCTTGTTTTTCCCCTTCATCGTTTACACCGCTCATAGTGTAGTTCTGCGTTTTTACATCCAGTTCTTGAATATTGTACATTGGATTTACAAAGTGCAGTCCGCTACCAAGTATTTCATTTTTAATATTTCCAAAAAGAGATTTTACACCGATGTTGCCGGCGTTTATTTGCACAAAGCAAGAGGTAATTACGCCTAACACCACAAATAAAATTCCGACCCATTTACCGCCTGTTTTAAACCTTGAAAATCTTTCATCATTGTTTAAGAATGCAAAGGATGCAATAAGTATTATAACGCCTAAAATGATGAGAAACATGGTAGTTGGTTTTGTTATGTAAGTTAAATATAAACCCTAAAGATGGTTAGAAGAATTATTGCTGAAATGAGAAAATGTTTATTGCTGAGAAAGGATAAAATGTCCAACGGCTGCGGTGGACTGAGCGATGTACATGTGCATGCACCACCGGTGCATATGCGCATGTACGGTACAGCGAAAGAGACCGAACAAATGCTACCAAAAGTTTTTTAGTACAAAGCCCCAAGTGTTAAAACAAAAAAATCCGCAACTTTCAGCTGCGGATTGTGTAGAAAAATTCTAAATTAATTATTTAGCATTAACGGCATTACCAACATCAACAACTCTTCGTTTTCTTCCTGCTCGCTTGGTTTAATGATACCGGCTTTTGTAGCAGTGCTTAACTCCATATTTATATCTGAAGTATCTGCACCATTCAACATTTCTATTAAGAATTTTGCATTAAAAGCAATCTGCAAATCTTCCCCATCGTAAGTACAAGCCATGCGCTCGTTACCTTCAAAACTAAAATCAACATCTTGGCTGGCAAGCTGCAATTCGTTGCCGCTAATAGTTAGAGCAACCTGGTTTGTGCTTTTGTTACTGAATACACTTACTCGGCGCAAAGCTCCTTGAAAATCGCTGCGGCTTACATTCATTTTGTATGGATTATCTACCGGTATTACAACTTTATAATCGGGGAAACGTGCATCTATTAAACGGCACACCAATTCAGTACCGCCATGTTTTAC
>JANOTH010000045.1:0-6296 GCA_031416275.1 Ferruginibacter sp.
CCTTATACTTACCCTTCAAATACAATTGATATCCCATCAGGCACAGGTAGAGATGGGGCAGTAAAATATACTGATTACGCACTAAAAAAAATGTTTGAAAAGGCAAAACTGAAACCTTGGTTTAACAACACAATTTTTATAGTTATTGCAGATCATTGTGCCAGTAGTGCGGGTAAAGATGAAATAGATGTAGCCAATTATCACATCCCTGCCTTTATAATTAATCTACCTAAAAATGACAATCAGAAAGTTATAAAACAATGCTCTCAAATTGATATTTTCCCTACCCTGTTTTCATTAATGCATTGGAATTATGAAAGCAATTTCTTCGGTAAGAATGTGCTAAGTGCTGATTTTGAGGAACGTTCATTATTCGGTACTTATAGAAAACTTGCACTTTTAAAAAAAGATAAAATAATGGTATTGTCTGATCAGAAAAAACAAGCCTTCTACAAATGGAATAGCATAAATAAAAGTCTGCAATTGTTACCGATGGATAACTCATTTTTAAAAGAAACGATCGCATGGTATCAAACAGCTGATTACCTTTTTACAAACAGGCTTTTAAAATAAACAAACGTTCTCTTTAAAATATCGGCTTCATATATTTTAAAAATTTGTTAACCTGAACAGGCATCACAAAAATTCAAACTTTCTTCTAAATCAGGTTGAAGCTTTGCTACATCATTTAAAAATTTAAAATCAAAAACATGAAAAAGACAGCAACAACAATCGTAGTAATGCTAATTGCAGCTATCAGCTTTGCACAGAAAGTGCAGGAAAAAAATGTACCAGCAAGTGTAAAGTCAGCTTTTAAAAAAGCATACCCCGCTGCTACATCTACTAAATGGGACAAAGAAGAAGACAAATACGAAGCAAGTTTTGACCTAAAAAAAGTAGATCATTCAGTATTGATGGATGCAAATGGCAACATCATTGAAACAGAAGTAGAAATCGAGTTGAATCAACTACCTAATGGTGTTTTATCTAATGTAAAATCTAAATACGTAGGTAACAAAGCAAAAGACGCTGCAAAAATTACTGATGCAAAAGGTACTGTTACATACGAAGTAGCTATTAAAGGTTTGGATTTAATTTTTGACAGCAATGGAAAATTTGTAAAAGAAATAAAAGAGTAATTAAAGAAAAATAGAGATGCAAGTAAAAACATTCATAATGGTTTTTTTCCTTCTATCAATAGGGATATTAACCAAATCTCAAACTGTTTCCGTTTCTTTATCAGGTTTAGTAAGAGGCAAAACGGATAAGTCCGTTTTGCCTTTTGTAAATATTGTTTTGAAAAAAGAAAAGGACAGCGCTTTTGTAACAGGTACTGTGACAAACGAGGCAGGTAGATTCACACTACCCAATATTGCTTCAGGTAATTATATTTTGGAATACTCTTACACAGGTTTTATACCTAAATCACAACCAATTTTAGTGGGTACTTTAAGTACATTTTTAGACCTTGGTACAATAGAATTACAGCAAGATGCAAAACAACTTCAGGAGGTTGTAATTACTTCCAAGCAAGAAGATGTAAGCAATAAATTGGATAAAAAAACTTATTCCGTTGCAGCCAACATAAGTCAAAGTGGTGGGTCTGTATTGCAATCCTTAAAGAATTTACCAGGTGTAACTACAAGCCAGGATGGTAAAGTGGAATTAAGAGGCAGTGATAAAGTCGCTATTTTAATTGATGGCAAACAAACTGCTCTTACGGGGTTTGGCAATCAAACAGGGTTAGATAATATTCCGGCATCAGCAATTGAAAGAATTGAAATAATAAATAACCCCTCTGCTAAGTATGATGCCAATGGTAATGCAGGCATCATCAACATTATTTACAAAAAGAGTAAACAACAGGGTTTTAATGGTAAAATTGGTTTTACAACAGGCGTAGGTGCTTTGTGGCAAAAGAAGGAAAATCTTCCAGGCATCCGTCATCAATACCAAGCTACGCCAAAAATCAATCCTTCACTATCCTTAAATTACAGAAAGAATAAGGTCAATACATTTTTACAAGCGGATTGGCTATATACAGAAACACTAAATAAAAATGAATTTGTTACAAGGAGTTTTGATAATGGCACTGTCATTAATCAACAAACAAAACGAAATAGAAACACACATTTTTTAACGACCAAAACGGGTATAGATTGGAATATAAATAAATCTGATATTCTCACTATTTCCGGTTTATTTGGTATCGAAAAGATTATTGATCGTGGTGACCAACCATTTTTTAATAAAGATTTTACAAAAAGAGATCGCTTGTGGCAGTTTGTAGAAGATGAATTGAAAACTACAGCAGCTGCTACAGTAATCTTTCAGCATAAATTTAGTCAGCCCGGCCATTTACTCAATGTAGGTTTTAACTACACATTCCACAGAGAAGATGAAAAGTATAATTTCGTAAATACCCTACCAACTTATATCGGGTTAGATTCTTTTAAATTATTATCAGATGAACATGTGGCAGATCTAAACCTTGATTATGTGAAGCCCTTAAAATATGGTCGTATCGAAGGTGGTTTTAAATTTCGTTATAGAGATATTCCAACCAATATGCAGTTTAAACCGGGTGTTAATTCTCCATTGGATGTAAATGCAGGTGGACAGGCAACATACACTGAAACTATACCAGCTTTATATGGAAACTATGTTTTTGAAAGTAAAAAGTTGGAAGCAGAAGTTGGTTTACGGGTGGAATATGTAAACTTGCAATACAAGGTAAATCCAGACCATAATACTTATAAAAGTGATGGGTATAATTACACACAGCCTTTTCCAAATGTGCGGCTTGGTTACAAGTTGAATGATCAAAATAAACTATCGTTAAGTTTTAATAGAAGAGTTGATAGACCAAATGAAGTTGACATTCGTATTTTTCCAAAGTATGATGATGCGGAAATCATAAAAGTCGGTAATCCGGGTCTTCGCCCTCAGTTTACAAACTCTTACGAATTAGGCTATAAAACAACCCTTAAAAAGGGATATTTCTACACTGCCCTTTATAACAGGAGTTCTGTTGGTACAATTACAAGAATTGCCACACAGGTTCCTCCAAGTACGCTTATTTACAATGTATTTCAAAATGCAGGTCGCAGTAGTAGTACAGGTATAGAATTGGTGTTGCAGCAAGATGTCTCAAAAGTATTTTCGTTTAATACCAATGTAAACATTTACAAAAATGTTATTGATGCTTTTTCAGTAAACAATAAGTACCCTGTCCCTTCAATATATTCATCTGCAAAGGAAAACTTTACTTCGGGCAACGTTAAGTTGAACAGTATTTTCCATCTAACCAGGCAAATGGATATACAACTTACAGGTATCTATTTAGCGCCGGATATTATTCCACAAGGCAAAATAGGAACAAGGTTTTCAGTTGATTTGGGAGCAAAAAAATTAATTCAAAAAGGTAAGGGAGAAATCTTTTTTAATGCGAGTGATTTGTTTAATACTTTAAATATCAAAAGAGAGATAACGGGCAATGGCTTTAAATTAAGTAGCACTGATTATTACGAAACACAGGTTTTTAGGTTAGGATACAGTTATAAATTTTAATAACAATTTTTGTAAACATCATGCAAAATGGCAACATAAATAAACTACCGCAGATCACAGTGGCATTTTGGATAATGAAAATATGCGCTACCACATTGGGTGAAACGGCAGGCGATTTATTATCTATGACTTTAAATATCGGTTACGCTATCAGTTCAATAATCCTTTTGCTTTTCTTTTTTAGCACACTTTCGCTCCAACTTTTTAGTAAAAAATATCATCCTGTAATTTATTGGGCAGTAATTCTTGCTACAAGCACGGCAGGCACAACAATGTCAGATTTTATGGATAGATCTTTAGGTTTAGGATACGCTTTTGGCTCATTAATTTTAGTTACATTATTAATTGCAACACTTATAATTTGGCAAAAAACAGAAAAGTCATTATCTGTAACCAACATTAAATCTTTGCGTGCTGAAATATTTTATTGGACAGCAATTCTTTTTTCCAACACATTGGGTACAGCCTTGGGCGACTTTTTAGCAGATAATTCAGGGCTCGGTTTTATTGGAGGTGCAGTATTAGTTGGCAGTTTGCTTATTCTAATCGTACTTGCTTATTACTTTACCAAAATTTCCCGTGTAGTTTTATTTTGGTTAGCTTTTGTTTTAACCCGGCCTTTTGGAGCAACCTTTGGAGACTTACTTACCAAACCCATAGAAAAAGGAGGTCTTAATTTTGGTACTATCGGTTCTTCTATAATTCTTTTTTCTATATTGGTAATTTTAGTTGTTTATAGCTTTATGACGTTGAAAAAAATAGAAAACATTTATTTCAAAGAGCGATAATAAGTGAGTGTTGAATTGTTTGAGCTTACTTGCAACAATGCTTCAATAATAATTAACACTTTAAAAAGATTAATCAGATACTTTTGCATCCAATGAAATTTATTACGTTCATAATGGCATTCGTTGTTTTCTTCGCAAGTATTACACCTTGTGCAGATGGCGTAAGTGCTAAAAATGATGAACGAGTGATTGAACTTTCCGCAAATCACCAATCCTCTTCATCCGGAGATATAGACTTTTGCTCTCCATTTTGTATCTGTGCCTGTTGCGCAGGTTTTGTTTACACTCCTACTTTGTATCAAATCAGCGAAGTAACAGCACTTTACAATCCACTAAAAGAAGCATTCATTAACGCTGATATTTCAAGCATCTCATTGCCCATTTGGCAACCTCCGCAATTATTGAGCTAATTACAAACTACATAATTCTTCTGTAGTTTAAGCAAGTTCCACTTCTGCACATCGTGGTGTAAAAGTGTTGTAAAGCTGTTTTCTAATCTCATTTTAAATTTTTTTACTCTCTGTAATAGGTAAGATTCTATTCAGTGGCTTGGTCTGTTTTCTATGGCAGATCAATAATAAATCAAGTAAATAATGCTCAATAAAATAATTCAATTCAGCATCAAAAATAAATTGATTGTTGGCGTAATGACGTTGGCACTCATTATTTGGGGCGTATGGAGTGCATCACGGCTTCCTGTAGATGCATTGCCCGATGTTACAAATAACCAGGTAGTTGTTATTACACAAGCTCCCACTTTGGCAGCACAGGAAGTAGAACAATTCATTACTTATCCAGTAGAGCGAGCATTATCCAATGTACAAGGCATTGAAGAAATGCGGTCCTTCTCCCGTTTCGGGTTAAGTGTAATCACCGTTGTTTTTAAAGAAGATATGGACATTTACTTTGCCCGTCAGCTTATTAGCGAAAAATTAAAAGATGCGGTTGAGGAAATTCCCAAAGGAATGGGCAACCCTCAAATGGGCCCTGTTACCACAGGCTTAGGAGAAATATACCAATATGTAATTCACCCTAAAAAAGGTAGTGAGGCTAAATATTCTGCTATGGAATTACGCACCATGCAGGATTGGATTGTCGGTCGTCAACTAACAGGTATTGCAGGCGTAGCAGAGGTCTCAGGCTTTGGTGGTATTACCAAGCAATATGAGGTAGCAGTAAGTCCGGAAAGGCTTAAAGCTATGAATGTGACTTTACCTGAAGTATTTGTTGCCTTGCAAAAAAACAATGAAAACACCGGTGGTGCGTACATTGACAGAAAGCCCAATGCCTATTTTATTAGGGGCGTAGGTTTGGTTAAAACTTTTGCAGACATCGAAAATATTGTCATCAAAAAACAAAGTAACATACCGGTTTTAATAAGGGATGTTGCAACGGTTCAGTTTGGTGCTCCGCCTCGTTATGGTTCAATGTCATACAATGGTGAAAAGGAAGTGGTAGGTGGTATTGTAATGATGATGAAAGGTGCTAATAGTGCATCTGTTGTGGGTCTTGTAAAAGAACGAATGATCACTGTTCAAAAATCTCTTCCTGCTGATGTTGAAATTGAAGCATTTATTGACAGAACAAATCTTATTGATAGAGCAATAAATACCGTAAAAACAAACTTGATAGAAGGGGCATTAATTGTAATACTTGTGCTTGTATTGTTTTTAGGCAACTTTAGGGCAGGCTTAATTGTAGCTTCAGCTATTCCATTATCACTACTTTTTGCCTTAGCATTAATGAATTTATTTGGTGTAAGTGCAAACCTAATGAGCCTTGGTGCTATAGATTTTGGGCTTATTGTTGATGGAGCTGTAATAATTGTAGAAGCTACCCTTCATTTTTTAGGTGCAAAGCAACTCAATGAAAAACTTACGCAGGGTCAAATGGATGATGCCGTAGAAAGCAGTGCAAAAAAAATGATGAGCTCTGCTG
>JANOTH010000046.1:0-3055 GCA_031416275.1 Ferruginibacter sp.
CAAATTATCAACGTTGCATTGGCTCCAACTACAGGTTTTGGAACTAAGACAACAAATATTGGGGAGTTGAGTAACAAGGGTGTTGAGATGCTTTTAACGGTTACTCCTGTAATGGCTAAAAATTTTAAGTGGGACATCTCAGCTAATTTTTCTAAAATAAGAAATAAGGTTATTTCAATATCGCCGGGTATTACAAGTTTTGCAATACCTGGTCAAGCTTTTATTGGATCTATTCCATCAATACAGGTTGACCAACCTTATGGTGTAATTATAGGTGGCACAATTCCTAGAAACGCAGCAGGAGAAAGACTTATAAATCCTGCAACTGGGCAATACCAACCAACTATTGCGGGTCAGGTTCTTGCTAATCCTAATGCAGATTATTCACTTGGATTTACAAACAATGTTTCTTATAAGAATTTTTCATTATCTGCCACCTGTGATTTTACAAAAGGTGGGCAAATACTTTCATTTACATCAGCATTGTATAAGTCAAGAGGAGCTCTATTAGAAACTGCTATAGATAGAGAAGTACCAAGAGTGTTGGAAGGTGTTATAGAATTCCCCGCAGGAAGCGGAAAGTACATTCCTAATAATATTCAGATTTCTGCCCAACAATATTGGCAGGCTAAAGGAGGACTTCAAAGTGAGTTTAATGTTTATGATGCTACTGTTTTCAGACTTAGAGAAGTTTCTCTTGGATATGATCTTCCTTCAACTGTATTAAAAACTAAATTTATTAAAGGGGTTAGATTTTCACTTTTCGGTAGAAATTTGTTTTATGTTGCTCCAAATAGCATAATTGATCCCGGTGTTAACTCGCAAGGTGCTGGTAATATTAGAGGCTTAGAATTACAAAGTGCTCCTAATGCTAGAACAATGGGTGCCAATATAAAAATATCTTTATAAAGAACTAAAAAACAATTAATGAAAAAAATATTATATATATTACCTATTTTAGCCATAAGCTTTTCGGCTTGTAAGAAGGGATTTCTAGATGTAAATACAACACCTAATGCCCCTGTTACTGTGCCTCCAGGGCTTATACTTGCCACTGTTACAACTGCAACTGCATTTGCAAATGCAAACGATTTAGGTAGAGCGGCATCTGTTTTGGTTCAACATACGGCTGGTGTAGCAAACCAGGTTGCAGCTTACGATGTTTTCTTTTTAGACGGAGCCTTCGATAACCAGTGGAACGGCGAAATTTATGGTGGATCCCTTAATAATATGCAAATTTTGATAGACCAATATGCGGCAACAAGCCCTGCATTCTCGGGAATTGCAAAATTGCAAATGGCATACGTCTTTTCAATGGCTACTGATCTTTGGGGTGATGTTCCATATTCTCAGGCAGCTAAGGGTTTGCTATTTGAAACGCCTAGGTTTGATAAACAGGAAGATATTTATCTAGGGAATACTGCTTTAGGTATAAGGAGTTTGTTTGATTTGGTAAAAGATGGCTTAAACGATCTTACGAAGCCAAGTTTGCTTTCTCCCAACGCAACATCTGATTTGGTTTATGGTGGAGATTTATCTAGGTGGAGAAGAATGGGCAATTCACTTTTACTAAAACTAGCCATTCAAATTTCGAATAGAAATCCCGCTCGTGCAAAAACTGAAATTGAAAGTGTGTTAACAGGTAATAATTTTATAAATTCAAATGCGCTAGACTATGAAGTTAAATTTGGTTCAGGGGTAGGTAATAGAAACCCTATTTTTGATTTCAATAATAATTTAAGAACGGGTGATATGATGTTGAGTTCTAGGATGTTGGCTCTTTCAAGATCGTTAAACGATACAGTGCGCTTAGCTAAGTTTTTTACAAAACCCAATATCCCTGCTGTTACAGGTCCTGCAACATTTAATTCATTTAATAATGGATCTACCGCTGCAGCACCTGCCTTTAGTTCTACTGTGGCAGGTGTTACTTACATACAAAGATCTAAGTATAACAACTTTCTTACAGGAACACCCGAGCCCTTAATTTCTCCGGCTGCAGGTGGTCAAGCTCCAATTAGATTGATAACTTTTTCGCAGGTAAATTTTATACTTGCAGAGGCAGCTTTAGTTTTGAATACTCCTGGTTCTGCCAATACATACTACCAAGCAGGTATTACTGCGTCAATGCAAAAAGTAGGAATGACTCCTGCTGAAATAACCAATTATTTTACAACGAATCCTACAGTTGTAACATTAGCAGGTACAATGGCACAAATGAGAGAGCAAATTATAACTCAAAAGTATATTTCTTTAATAGGAAACGGCATTGAAGCATTCAACGATTACAGAAGAACCGGTTATCCTGTATTAACGCTTCCGTTAAACCCAAGTGGAGATAATCCAAACGTTATTCCTACAAGATTACCATATACTCCAGCAGAATTGGCAAGAAATCCATTAGCACCTAAACCACGTCCTAGAACAGATGTAAAAGTTTGGTGGGCTCTTTAATTAACCTTATTAAAATTTTAATATGAATATTCTATCTAAGTCAAATATATTTTTATGTTTTGCAATCTTGTGCATTGCAACAGGATGTAAAAAGGAAGTAGGTCCGTTAACTGACAATATACCGGCAACGCCCATAATTGTAAGTAATGCCATTGCATTTAGACCTGAGCCTACGGTTGGTTTATCAAGGGCGGGAGCTGGTACCATCCTTATTACATTAAGTATTCCTGCAAATTCTCAAAGGAGCTTTAAGAGCATAACTAAAGTTGCAGCGGCGACAACATTTACACAAATACAAAGTACCGGTACTACAGGGTTCTATAATACAGCTGCAATTCCTGCAAGTGGTAAAACTGTAAACTTTACTACAACCTTGGCGGAGTACACTAGTAAAACAGGGCAGGCTGTTCAAGCTATTAATACAGAACTTACAAGAAGGTTTTATTTTGAGGTTCAACTAGATGATAATAGCCTTATTATAACAGTGCCTGTTAGAGTGCTTATGCTTGATTAAAACTCATTTAAAAAATCAAATAAAAAATCTCGGCACAGCATCGCCGAGATTTTTTATTTTGGAATATTTATTTAATGGTAGATATGT
>JANOTH010000047.1:0-25999 GCA_031416275.1 Ferruginibacter sp.
AAAAAAATTAAAAAGACCCATTTTTAAAGTGCTAATGTAGTTAAAGGATATGGACAAAGTTGATGTAAATAATTGACTTTACAACATCAAAATTTATATTTCGACAAAATTTTTAAAGCCCTTACTTTTTGTTGAAGACCTTGCCAATAAAGGGTTTGCTAACATGTTTAGTTTTGTGTTAAAGGAAACCAAAAGGATTACAAGGAAAATTATTGTTTGATTTTATATAATTTATTTTCTTTAAGAACAACCACAATTTAATTCACATTACTAAATAAATTCAAAGCCTATATCTTCTCTATATTTCATATCCTCAAAATTAATTTGTTGCAATAGATAATCAGAATGCTCTGCTGCTTCTTTAATATTTTCTCCATATGACACAGCTACAAGCACACGACCACCGTTTGTAACAATCTCTTTTCCTTTTTGTAGTGTGCCCGCATGAAAAAGAAAACTATCTGGTAAATCGTAAGAATCTAATCCCTTTATAGGGATATTTTTCTTATAATCTCCTGGATAGCCACCACTAACGGCTACCATTGCTACTGCTGATCGGTAGTCTGTTTCAATCGTTTGGCTCTTTAATGCTCCCTGTGATGTTGCTAAAAGTAATTCGACTATATCATTTTTTAACCTTGGCAAAACAACCTCCGTTTCAGGATCTCCCATGCGGCAATTGTATTCAATTACCATTGGCTCATTGTTATCTATCATTAAACCCACAAATACAAAACCTCTGTAATTAAGGTTATCTTTTTGAAGCCCATTAATGGTTGGCACAACGACTTTGTCTATTATTTTTTGTTTTAACTCTTCTGTTAGAATAGGTACGGGGCTTACTGCTCCCATACCACCTGTGTTTAAGCCGGTATCACCCTTTCCTATTTTTTTGTAATCTTTGGCTTCAGGCAATATCAAAAAGTCGACTCCATCCGTCAGCACAAACACACTCAATTCTATTCCTGCTAAAAAATCTTCCACAATTACTTTTTTTCCGGCTTCGCCAAATTTAGAACGTAAGAGCATTAATTCAAATTCTGCTCTTGCTTCCAAAACGGTATCGCAAATCAATACGCCTTTTCCTGCAGCTAAGCCATCGGCTTTTAAAACAACAGGGTATTTATGTTCATTTAAATATTTAATTCCTGCATCATAGTCATTCACAGTAAATTCTTTGTAGGCTGCAGTAGGGATATTATGCCTTGTCATAAAATCTTTTGCAAACGCTTTGCTGCCTTCCAGTTGTGAAGCCTGCATCGAAGGGCCAATTATATGTATATGCTTTGTGGTTTCATTTTGTTGAAAATGATCTGTAATACCTTTAACTAGAGGTTCTTCAGGCCCTACCAATATTAAATCAATCTTATTGTCAATTGAGGCTGTGGCAAGGTTTTTAAAATCTGCTATGCCAATAGCCAGGTTGGTGCCAAATAATGCAGTACCTGTATTGCCAGGTGCAATAAATAAATTTGTGCACAGTGGGCTTTGTTTAATTTTCCAGGCAAAGGCGTGTTCACGCCCTCCTGAGCCAATGATTAGGATATTCATTTTCAGTTTTTAAAGGATTAAAGGTGTCCTAAAGATATTTCGAGAAATTTAAAATAAATCAATTTATATTTTCTTCACTATTATTTTACATCACCCATTAATTTTTTTACCAATGGAGAAATAATTAATAAAGCAATACCTGCAATAAGCGCATAAATTGCGAGTTGTTTATAGCCATCGGTATAAGTTATTAGTTTTTGCATGGCTGTATCATTTTCACCGCCGGCAGACAAGCCTGCCCCAAGAAGCCCGGCAACGTATTGCCCGTATGCACTCGCTAAAAACCACATACCCATCATTACACCTTGTAATTTAACGGGCGAAAGTTTTGTCATAATGGAAAGTCCAATGGGTGATAAACACAATTCGCCAAAAGTAATAACGAGGTAAGCAATCGTAAACACATCAAGAGATGCTATGCCATTTATGGTTGCAAAAAAACGGGTAGCATAAAAAACATAAAATGCGCCTGCTAAAAATAGAAAACCCAAACCAAATTTTACTACAGTATTAGGCTCTATTTTTTTCTTTGCCATAGCTATCCAAATAATGCCAAATATTGGTGCAAACAGTATTACAAATAAAGAGTTTGCTGCATTATTTACACCGTTTGGATCAAGCGTTATAATTCCTACAATTTTATTGTCCAGGTTACTAGCTGCAAACAGACTTAGCGATCCGCCACTTTGTTCAAAAAATGCCCAAAATAAAATAGAAAAAATAATGAATATTAATGCAGCAATTAATTTTTTTCTTGCTTCCTTATCATACTTTGACATTTCGTAAAAAACGTACAACAAAGTTAAAGGCCCGATTGTATACATAAAATAATCTGTATACTCAGTTATAGCCACCATCTTCATTATAATAGGAATAAAAAGAAGCGAGCCAATAAAAACTGCGTAGGTATGCCATGGTTTTGAAGTACTTTTTACCACTGTATTATTTTCAATAGATATCTTGGTTTCGCTACCCGGCGGCAAACCGATAGGCCCCAATGAATTTTGTGTGAATACAAAAGTTACCAAACTGATGATCATTACTATCCCTGCAAGTCCAAATGCCAGGTTCCATGAATAATTTTTACCAATGGCTATACATGCATAGCCGCCTATTAAAGCGCCAATATTGATTCCCGAATAGAACAAAGAAAAACCTGCATCTTGTCTTTCATCATTTTTTTTATATAAACTACCCACCATCGTAGAAATGTTTGGTTTAAAAAAACCTGTGCCCACAATTGTAAAACTTATTCCTACAAAGAAATATTCTTTTGGGTCTATGGCTAATATGCCACTCCCAACTATCATTAAAATTCCACCCCAATACAATGATTTTCTAAACCCTAGAATTTTATCTGCAAACAAACCGCCTATAAAAGTAAACGCATAAACGAAAGCCTGTGTAGCGCCATATTGTAGGTTAGCCTGTTCATCTTTCATCAACAATTGCGTTACCATAAAATAAGTAAGCATACCACGCATACCATAAAAACAAAAGCGTTCCCACATTTCAGAAAAAAACAGGTACCAAAGCTGCCGAGGATATTTTCCTTTAAAATTTTGAATTTGCTCAATAGTTAACTGGCTAGTCATACTAAGAATGTTGAAAGTTTAAATATAGAAATAGTTTGTTGGAAAAGTGACAATTATCATGAGCATTGAAAGCAGATTGCTTCATCAAAGCATTATAATGTATAAACAGCAGTTGCTCATTTCGTAAATAGTAAAAAGAATTACTTATTTTGGATGTTGAATTATTTATTTAAAGAAACAAAATAGCAATTATGATAGAACAAACAATAAAGAAAGGACACCCCAAAGGTTTATATGTTTTGTTTGCAACTGAGATGTGGGAGCGATTAAACTATTATGGCATGAGAGCTATTTTAGTGCTTTTTATGACAAAGGCTTTATTATTTGATAAAGCACTCGCATCAAACTTATATGGTAGCTACACAAGTTTAGTTTATCTAACTCCATTAATAGGCGGATTTATGGCTGATAAGTTTTGGGGTAATAAAAGGTCAATTATTACCGGTGGTATATTAATGGCAATCGGGGAATTTATTTTGTTTTTTTGTGGAAGCCTATATGTGTCTGCACCGGGAGTATCAACATTTCTATTTTTTACAGGTCTTGGCTTTATGATAGCAGGTAATGGATTTTTTAAACCTAATATATCATCGTTAGTTGGTCAACTTTATCCAAAAGGTGACAGAAGAATAGATCCCGCTTATACAATTTTTTACATGGGTATAAATGTTGGAGGTGCTTTGGGACCAATTTTATGCGGTGCAGTAGGGGATACAGGAAATCCTGCAGACTTTAAATGGGCTTTTTTGGTAGCAGGAATAGGAATGGTTATAAGCGTTATTGTTCAAAAAATTTATCAAGATAAATATCTTGTTTCAGATGATGGAAAACAGTTAGGTAATCAACCGGACAATGTCCCTGCGATGTTTAAAAATCCAATTATTACTTCAATTGGGCTAATTGTACTAGCAGGTATTTTTATTGGAATGCTTTACGTTGATGCTAGAATTTTTAGCTATATATTTTACCTATTGATTGTAAGTTTGGTTTTTATGGCGGTTTTAATTTTTAAGGACAAGACATTGTCAGTTATAGAAAAGAAAAAGGTAGCTGTAATTTTTTCGGTTGCTTTTTTTGTAGTTTTTTTCTGGTCTGCTTTTGAACAAGCGGGTGCTTCACTCACATTTTTTGCTGATGAACAAACAAATAGACATTTAGGTTTGATAATTCCAAAATGGATTATTTATATTGTATATGCAGGACTACTTTACTATCTTTTTACAACATGGAAGAGATCTGTTAGAAATTTAAAAGAAAATGATTTGTCTCTATTAAGGGGTGCTCAGGTTGTAATAGGAATTTTAGCAATGATAATAATTTATTCGACAGTTAATTTAATTACAGCCACAGGAAATAATCTAGATCTAAATGAAGTTCCTGCCAGTGCCTTTCAATCATTAAATTCAGTATTTGTAGTTTCATTTGCTCCAATGTTTGCCTGGCTTTGGTTAAAATTGGGTAAGAATGAACCTGCTTCACCAACGAAAATGGCTATGGGTTTGATGCTTTTAGCTATTGGATTTTTAGTAATTGCGTTTGGGGTTAAAAACGTACAGCCGGGTGTAAAGGTTAGTATGTTGTGGCTTACAAGTATGTATCTGTTACATACATGGGGAGAACTTTGTTTATCTCCAATAGGGCTATCTCTTGTAAATAAACTTTCCCCCATAAAATATGCATCAATGTTAATGGCAGTTTGGTTTCTTGCAAATGCATTTGCAAATAAATTAGCTGGTGTACTAAGTGCTCTTTATCCGGAGGGAGGAAAAGTTACTTCATTTATGGGATATCAAATGACCAACCTCTATGAATTTTTCATGCTTTTTGTAATTTTGGCAGGTGTTGCCTCTTTAATTTTATTTGCACTTACCAAATCATTACAGAAATTAATGAATGCTGATAAATAGAAAAAAATGATGCATGGAATAAAGTAAAAATACAGGTATTAAAAAGGCGATCTAAATGATCGCCTTTTTAATTAAATACAATTATACAAACCTCATTCGCTCATAATTCCCACCTAAAATATTTTTATCGTTTACCCCAAGCCAGTTATTTAAAACCGTAGCATAAACGTTTTTAAAATCTACCGTATGCTTTAGGTCTCCTTCATTTAAATTTGAAAGGTCAGGCATGTCATTGAGTAAGCCTTTTTGTTTTAACCCTCCACTAATTAAAAACATATTGTTTGCCGTTCCATGGTCAGTGCCGTTACTTGCATTTTGAGAAACACGACGACCAAATTCAGAAAACGTCATCATCAGCACATCATCAAATCTGTTGTTGTTTTTAAGATCTGTGGTGAATGCTTTTATAGCACCATTCAATTCATCAAACAATCTTTTCTGTTGTTGTAGTTGGTTTACGTGGGTATCAAAACTACCGAGGGATACGTAATAAACTTTCGTATTTATATCAGACATTATAAGCGAGGCAATAGTTTTTAAATTTTTGCCAAGTTCAGTTGCAGGGTAACTTTGAGTAGTTGGATTCATTTTGCTTTTCTTAAAAATATAATCTGCACTGCTCAGCGTTTCGCTCATTGTTTTATATAAATAGTCAACAGTTTCTTCTGTTTTTGGATGTGCAGCAGTTATATCTTTATAAAATTTTTCATTGCTTGTATTGTATAATTTACGAGGATCTTTAAACGCAAGACCCTTATTGTTTGTGCCTTTTATTGCAAGACTTAAGGTATCGTCTAGCTCTAGTGCCTGTGTAGGCTTATCACAACTTTTACATTCTGCATCCAAATAACGTCCAATCCATCCTGTATTTAAATATTCATTACTTGCGCTTGCACTTTGCCAAATATCCATGCTGCGAAAATGAGATCGATCAGGATTTGGATAACCAACGCTGTTTAAAATTCCTAAACTTCCATCATCATACAAACCTTTAAGCGCTTCTAACGATGGGTGCAAGCCTGCTGTATCTGTTAGTGATAATGCATCTGCTTTTTTTATACCGATTACCCTTCGCTCTTTATAATAAATATCACTGCTAACAGGTATAACAGTATTTAGTCCATCGTTACCGCCACTAAATTGTAGTACTACTACAACTTTATTTCCGGCAGGCACCATTGCAGGTTTTTCAAATGCCTTTAGAAATTTTGGCATCATTAACGATGCTGTGGCAAGTGAGCCTATCTGTAAAAATTCTCTGCGTTTAAAATGCATAATAGTATGTTTAAAAACCTTCCTAAATCCCTCCCAAGGAAGAGACTTTTGAAGTGTGTATTTATAGAATTTTATTTAATTATGGTTTTACTGTGGTCTGTGGTCTGTCGTCCAATCTAGCAAAGCTGATATTCAGGTGTACTCATAACATTTATAACTACACTTTTTATAAAACTTTCCCTGCTTTCGTTGTTTAAATAATTTGCTAGCAAGGATCCATCAATTCTACCTTTTGTCTGCAGTAAAGAATCAATTATGGCTTGAGATAATGCCGGTCTTGCTGTTTTTTCAAATACTTTATTAACCGTATTCCATTCTATTACAGCACTTGCTCCTGTAGCTGAATAAGCCATTTTCTTTCCAAGTTTCATTCTCTTTTCTTCGGTCATTCCCATGGCTACGTCATCATCTGTTTTTGGCCTAATGTCAATTGAATCTTTAGAACTTAATACTTGTGGAATTTGTAAGCGAACCATTAATGTGCTGCTGTCAATCCAACTTTTGCCACCTGACCATCCTGCTACATTTGGAGGATAGAAAAGTATTTGTCCTAAAACTTTTTCAAATAACAATTGCGCATCATCGTTGTCAAGCGTAAGTGGTAAATACCTTCTAATACCTGCTAACAATTCTATTGGAGATTTTATTTTATTGCCAATATTTTGTGGCTCATAAAACCATTCGCTTGTATAAATGTCTTCAAGCAGTTTAGCTATGTCGTAATTGTTTTTTAAAAAGCGACTACTCAAATATTTTATTTTCGTCTCATCAATATTTTCGTTTACAAAATAGCGGTATATTTTTTTGGTGATAAATGTAGCAGTTTCAGGTTTTTTTAAAAGAATATTTAAGATGTCGTCTCCATCAAAATTACCTGTCTGCCCCATAAAAGTTTTTTCGCCACTATCGTGCACTAATTTTCTAAATACAAATTGCCCTTCTTTATCAAAGCCCCATCCTGTAAAAGCTCTTGCAGCCTCTTTTACATCTTTTTCTGTATAATTTCCTCTGCCGATCGTGAACAATTCCATCACTTCTCTGGCAAAGTTTTCGTTAGGATTTCCTTTTCTGTTTTGTTGGTTGTTTAAAAATTGTAGCATGGCGGGTGATTTACTGACAGCACGAAGCATATCACCAAAATTTCCTAACGCATTTGTTCTTACAATATTTACAAGATTTTGCGAAAAATAAGCGTTTCTTATTCTGCATGCAAAATGACCATGCCAAAAAAAACTCATTTTTTCTCTTAGTTGCGCTTTGCTGTTTATCATTAAATTCAGCCAGGCAATATTCATATCCTTTAAATCATCTCTGCCTTGTTTTGCTAAAGCCTTTTTTTTGTCAGCATCCAATTTTGAATAATCCATCATACTGCCATTGGCGTCCATTATGGTTTTATCTTCAAAAGGATTTGAGGCAACATCAATTTCTTGAGGAGTTTCTGAAGACGAATCTTTTAACTTTTTCCAAAGTTGCTTTGGGGTAATGTCATTTAGTTCAGCTACCGCTTCCACCATTGGGCCAAAGGCTGCACGCCATAATAAATGCTGATTTTTTAAACGATTGGAGATAGCCATAACAGAATTTTATTAGAATAAAGTTATGACTCAGGTTTATAAAGATGGTTTAATTAATCTCCTATAATTTGATGAGAATGTCCAGTTCAAAGATTAACAGTCGGTATTAAATACTTTCTTTGTTTGTAGTTTGGTTGGTATTGTCAAATTGAATTTTCAAATATGAACTCCGGTGACATATCGTAATCCCAGATCATTTTATTGCCTTGATATGTAGTAGTGATTAATTTGCTCCAAACTATTTCACCAAAAATACCAATACTCGCTTTTAAAAAGGTTTCAGTATTTTTTAATTTTTCTATGCCTTGCAGATATGCATGTTTCTTAATTACCGGCTCTACATCGATTGTTCTTACCTGACCGTTATTAAATTCACATGTAATAAGAAAGGAATCAATTTTTAATATCTTGTTTACTTTCAACATTTTTATTGTAAAGGGTTTACTTTATGAAATTCTTTACTAATCCACATCTCGAGTAATTCTTCTTTGTGTATTTCAGTCCATGCTTGAACTAGCTTCAATTTACTCACAGGCAAATCGCCATTTAGTAAATTTCCATTTTCTATTAGGATGTTTGCTTCAAACTCCGCATATTTTACTTTAAAGTGAGGAGGATTATGATCATTAAAAAACATAAAAACTATTATTCCATAAAATCTACTTATTTCTGGCATATCATGCTTTTTAGTTATTAATAAAGTAGGTTTAAATTTTTTATAGTTCAATTTTAGCTGCTCCAAAGTATTGATGTAAAACTTTTGGCAAATGAATACCATCTTCCTGCTGGTTATTCTCCAACAAAGCTGCAACAATGCGTGGTAGTGCAAGGCTTGATCCATTTAGAGAATGTAGCAATTGGGTTTTACCATCCTCATCTTTGTAACGAATTTTCATCCTGTTGGTTTGAAATGTTTCAAAGTTGCTTACAGAACTTACCTCTAGCCATTTTTTTTGCGCTGCAGAAAAAACCTCAAAATCATAGGTAAGTGCAGATGTAAAACTCATATCACCACCACACAATTTTAAAATACGATAAGGCAATTCTAAAAACTGTAAAAGCCTTTCAATATGGTTCACCATTTCTTCTAAAACCTCATAACTTTTTTGTGGATGCACTAACTGAATTATCTCTACTTTATCAAACTGATGTACACGGTTAAGCCCTCGTACATCGCTACCAAAACTTCCTGCTTCTCTGCGAAAACAAGGTGTGTATGCAGTCATCTTCACTGGAATCTCAGTTTCTTTTACAATTTCACAACTATAAATATTTGTAACAGGTACTTCAGCAGTTGGTATTAAGTATAATTTGTCTTCTGTAACATGATACATCTGTCCTTCTTTGTCCGGCAATTGTCCGGTACCATAAGCTGTTGCTTCGTTCACCATTAATGGGGGCATATATTCTGTATAACCTGCCGCAGTATTGTAATCTAAAAAATATTGAATGAGGGAACGTTGCAGCTTTGCACCTTTACCTTTGTAAAGAGGAAAACCACTGCCTGTAAGTTTTGCACCTACTTCAAAATTTACAAGGTCATATTCTTTTATTAGATCCCAGTGGGGTTTTGCATTTTCATGTAATTCAGGAATTGTTCCGCCGGTTAACACCGTTACATTTTCTTCAGGTGTTTTTCCCGGTGGCACGCTTATGTGTGGAAGGTTAGGAAGCAACAAAATCTTATTGGTAAAATTCTCTTCCAATTGCTGCAAAATAATTTTTTCACTTGCAAAGTTTTCCTTCCAAGAGGCTACATCATTGCGTTTGGCTGTTGCTTCTTCTTTGTTTCCTTTGGCCATTAAAGCACCAATTTCTTTTGATGCAGAATTTATTGCTGCCTGAAGGTTTTCAGTAACCGCTTTCTGTTTTCTAATTTCTTCATCAATGGATACAACTTCATCTACCAGATTAAGGTTATTAAAATTTTTTAAAGCAAGACCTTGTTTTACTAAACCAATATTCTGTTTTATATAATTTATTTGTAACATTATTTATTTTCTATTTAACTGTTGCAAATATAAACGGGAAAAGCATAATTGCTACATTTGTACTATGCAACACGTGGAAGAAGATTTACAGGTACGTTGGCTAAAGCTTCGTATTAAATTGAAGGAGCATTTTGGCATTAAGCCCGATATGAATGGTGTATTGCTTTTAATAGGCGTGCAGGAGCTTGGGCAAGGGCCACAGGCTTTTAGTAAGGAGCAGAAACAAGATTTAATGCATATTGCCATTTGTACAATTTTAGCTGCTAGTGGTTATTATAAAAATGATGGTCTAGACGAAGAGGGCTGGCCTCATTTTACACAGTTGAAAGCGCTACCTGAATTATTTTTAAATCATCAGGAAGATCTGTTGAAAGATCATGTATTATTGTACTTTCAAAATCAAAAATTTATTTAAAGAAATATAAATGAAGCCATTTAAGTTTTTAGTTTTGTGTTTGGGTTTATTTGTTGCAGGAGATATATATGCGCAGGTTGCAAAAAAACCGGTTGTGAAAAAAGTAGTTGCAAAGAAAGTAGTTTCAACTAAAGTTGTAAAGGGTAAAACTGTTGCCGTTAGCAAAACCAAAAAGCCTGCTGTAAAACCTATAATTGATAAATCAGTAAAAGTAAAAATAACAACAGATAGTGGTGTTATGATTGTAAAATTGTACGACTCAACACCATTGCACAGAGACAATTTTGTAAAGCTTGTAAAAGAAGGTTTTTACGACAGTTTGATGTTTCATAGAATTATTCAGGGGTTTATGATACAGGGCGGTGACCCAATGAGCAAAAATGCATCCCCCGGCGTTATGTTAGGAGGTGGTGGAGGTGATATGGCCAGAATACCTGCGGAATTTAAGAAAAGCATCATACACAAAAAAGGAGCCTTGGCAGCAGCAAGGGATGGTAATCCCGAAAAAGCAAGTAGTGCATGTCAATTTTATATTGTGCAAGGCAAAACATTAAGCGACCCTGAACTTGATATGATGGAGCAAAGGATTGGTAGTAAATACACCCTTGAACAGAGAAACACCTATAAGAAGATTGGAGGTACAGCAATGCTTGATCAAAACTATACCGTTTTCGGAGAGGTAATCTCGGGGTTAGAAGTTGTAGATAAAATAGCTGCTGCAGAAAAAGCGCCTGGTGACAGACCAATCGGAGACATTAGAATGAAGATGCAAATGATAAAGTAGTTCTCAAATTTTAAGATGGAATTATTTGAAAATGTGTCATACTTTTAACCAACAATAAAACAATTCAACATAAAACAATTTAATTAATATGAGCTATCCGAAAAATTTAAAATACACAAAAGACCATGAATGGATTAGTATTGATGGTGATGTTGCAACAATTGGAATTACTGAATTTGCTCAGGGCGAATTAGGAGATATTGTATATGTTGATATCAGTAGTACAGGCAAAGCACTAGGTGCTGAAGATGTTTTTGGAACAGTAGAAGCGGTGAAAACCGTGAGCGATCTTTTTTTACCAGCAGCAGGAACTGTGCTTGAAGTAAACGCTGCGTTAGAAGCAAACCCTGAGTTGGTGAACAGCGACCCCTACGGTGAAGGATGGATGGTGAAAGTAAAGATTGATAACCCTGCCGATATTGAGAAATTAATGAGCGCCGAAGATTACGAAAAATTGGTTGCTTAACTATAAAGTAAAATGATTTCAATAAAAAAATTTATACCAGGCATTGCCTGGTTTTTTTTAGTGCTTATATTAATTTGTTTGCCTGGCGATAACTTACCAAAGGCAGATAATTGGTTGAGTTATATTTATTTTGATAAGTGGGTGCATGCAGGTTTATTTTCAGGTTTAGCTTTTTTATTTATGATGCCTATTTGCCGTAGTGAAGTAGACATTAATATCAAATGGAATTATGTTATTAAAATAGCAATAGCAGTTTGCATTTGGGGCCTTACTACCGAGTTTATACAAAAGTTTTTTGTTCCCGGGAGAAGTTTTGATGTGTGGGATTGGGCGGCGGATAGTTTTGGAATTTCTTTAGCATTATTTGGTTGTAGAATATTATATTTGAAATAGCACTCTATTACTTTAAATAAAAAAACGGTTATGCAACTATTATTATCTATGCCCGCAGGCGCCGAATGGCTTCTTGTTATACTTGTGTTAGCCACTGTGTTAGCATTTGCCGGCTTTTGGATTTACACAGTGGTTGATGTGGTTAAAAGTAAGTTTGATGATGACTCTACTAAAATCGTCTGGCTTTTAGTGGTTATTTTATTAGGTTTTTTAGGGTCGATTATTTATTGGGTTGTTGGGCGGCCAAAGAGAGTACTCGTAAGTAACGAATAAAAAAAAGGTAACTGGTAGAAAAATGCCGAGCAGTATTATTTGCTCGGCATTTTATATAGAAATTAGTTTACGAATTATGGTTTTCTCACACCGCCTGCTGCAGGTTTTGGTGCATCTTTAATACCTAATTTATTTTTTACCAATTGTAAGATATTATCGCCCGCCGGTTTAACTAACAAATTATCTTCATTGAAAATATAACCGTAGCCATTTTCTTTTGCTACTGCACTAATCGCATTCAAAGCTTTTTCTCTTATGGGTGCAATTTTCTCGTTAGCTTTTGCCTGGTATTCTTCCTGACTAGTTTGCTGATAGTTTTGTACTTTTTGATAAAGTTCAATCAACTCTTTTCTTTTAATTTCTTTCATACTTGCAGAAAGTTTTACAGAATCCTTTACAAAAGCACTGTCTTTAGCATTTAAATCAGCAGAAAGCTCTTGATAATATTGCCCTAACCCAGCTTGAAATTCCTGTAACTCTAATTGTGCTTTAGCAGCCTCAGGCATAAGACCAATTAACTCATCTGTATTAATATAGCCCATTTTGTTTTGTGCAGTTGCAGTAAACATACTTAAGGCCATTACACCTACGAATAATAATTTTTTCATTTTTCTTTTTAGATTATTTTCTTTTTATTGTTACTATTAAAGTGCATTTTATTTGTAAAAATGCTGCATTAAAATTTTCTTTTGTATTTTATTTAACGCCCATATTTTTTAACACATCATCGCTTTTATCAAGTTTTGGGTCGGCAAATATAACAGTAATTCCTTCACTTTTATCCAATATAAAATCATAAAGTTTTTCAACCGCAAGCTTTTGAACTGCATTGTATACTCTGTCCTGTATTGGCTTAATCAACTCCTGTCTTTTTTTAAATAGATCGCCTTCAAAACCAAAACGCTTTTTTTGTAGGTCACGTAATTCTCTTTCTTTGTTATATAGCTCATCCTCTCTTTTTTTCTTTAAAACTTCAGTAAGCATAACCTGTTCTGCATCATAATCTTTGTACATTTTGTCCATGGCTGTCTGCCTTTGGTCAAGTTCTTTTTGCCATAGCTCACTAAAATTATCGAGGTTTTTTTGGGCTTCTTTGTATTCAGGTACTTTATCTAGAATATATTTAGAATCAATAATTGCATAACGCTGTGCATTACTTGTAAGTGCTGTTACCGAAAATAAAAATGCAAAAAATAATGTTTTCATACTGTTACTTTTTTCTGTTGATTAAACCTGTTAGAAATAATTTTAAAGGATTTGGCCTATTTTTTTGTCTTTAATCTTGTATCTAACATCTTGTATCTAAACTCTATTCCGGCTCTTGGCCAAGCATAAAGGTAAATTTAGCTGCACCTTTTATTCCTGAATTTTGATTGTATCTATCAAAACCAACACCATAATCAAACCCAAGCAAACCAAACATTGGTAAAAAGAAACGCATACCAACACCGGCACTACGACGTAATTTAAAAGGATTATAATCTTTAAATTTATACCAACCGTTTGCAGCTTCAAAAAAAGCAAGGCCGTAAATAGTACTGCTTGCAGATGTGGTAAATGGATACCTAAGTTCCATTGTATATTTATTAAAGATGGTAAAATACTCCGTTTGGTTTACGCCATCAGGATTTATTTTAGGGTTGGAACTGCTGTAGACAGGATAACCTCTGTGCGCAATAATATCGTAGCCCAACAGCGCATTGGTATTATTTAAACCTGCATCACCAACCTGAAAACGTTCAAATGGAGATACTTGTAAATTAGGATTATACTTACCTATGAAACCATACTTTGCAGCAGCTTTAAAAATGAACTGCTTATTTTTTTCAGCACCCCGTGCACGCCCGATAGGCACATACCATTCACTATTAAATCTCCATTTATGAAACTCCGGTAATTTGTATTGGTTCTCTGCTCCCGATGTTATGCCTAGTAAAGAGTAAGGCAAAGTAAATTGGCCACTTAGCAAAACGTTTGACCCACTTGTAGGAAAGATAGGATTTGGCCCTGCCGAGTTTCTGAGTAGGGTAAGCTTTAAACTTAAATTGGTAGACTTACCGTTGCTAAGACCTGCAAAAATATTTGCATAGTTTTTAAGCTTATACTGCTGCACATTCACAGAATAAATGAGGTTGAAATAGTCATCGGGCCATTTTAGCTGTTTACCAAGCGATATGCCGAAACCAACCGTATTTACAAATGAGTTTTTACCGCAGGATATGCAAGGCTGGCCAAATTGATCAAACGCATTTGAGTATTTTGTATTGAAATAACTTACAGAAAACGAATTTCGTTTTTTACCCCCAAGCCAAGGTTCAGTAAACGACAAATTATAAGATCTAAATGCTCTACCGTTTGATTGAACTCTTGCACTAAATTTTTGCCCATCGCCAGATGGTAATGGATCCCAAGTTGAGCGCTTTGTAATATTTTTAATGGAAAAATTATTAAACGTTACACCTAAGGTTCCTGTTAACCCTATTCCACCGCCAAAACCTGCAGAAAGCTCTAACTGATCTGCAGATTTTTCCTCTACCTGCCAGTTGATATCTACTGTACCATCTGCATTATTAGGTACTACTTGTGGATTTATTTTTTCAGCATTCAAAAATCCTAATTGAGATAATTCTCTCTGTGTACGGATAATATCCTGTCTGCTAAATTTTTCTCCGGGTATAGTTCTTAACTCTCTAAGAATAACGTAGTCTTTTGTTTTATCATTTCCTGATACTGTTATTTTGCCATAAACAGCCTGCGGCCCCTCACGCATGCGTACTTCAAAATCAATTGTATCGTTATAAACTGCAGTTTCAATTGGGTCTACATTAAAGAAAAGGTATCCGTCATCTTGGTATAAACTTCCAACATCTCCACCCTCGGCAGAGAGTTGTTTACCGAGCTTTTTATTTAATGTTTCAGCATTGTAAACATCGCCTTTTTTAATGCCAAGTATAACATTCAATAATGAATCTGAGTATCGGGTATTTCCTTTCCAAAAAATATCACCAAAAAAGTATTTGCGCCCCTCAGTAACTTTCAGGTGAACATCAATGTTACCCTTTGTATTTTCTATAGTCGTATCGGCAATGATAGATGCATCTCTAAAACCCTGTGCGTTATAATAGTCTAGTACTTTCTCTTTATCTTCTTTGTACTTTTTTTCGGAGAATTTTGCGCCGGCAAACAATTTAAATCTAAAGTAAGGGTCTAAATACTCCTTCGTTCTTGTTGGATACAGATATCCAGTTTCCTTTAAATATTCTTTAAATGTTTTGTTTTTAGTTGTATCGCCGTAGGGGCTTATAACCTCGTCAGGGTAAAGGGTAAAGCGTGACATTTCCTTAGTGCCCTTCATTTGCTTTTTCAACTTTGCATCTGAAACTTCTTGGTTGTCTGCAAAATTTACTGAGTTAATTCTTACTTTTTTTCCTTTATCAACATAAAAAGTAAGCAATACGCCATTCGTTTGGCCAGGTGCAGGTTCTTCAACCATATTAATGGTTACATTTCTATAACCTTTATCATAATAAAACTTTCTTATAACTTCCACAGCGCTCAACTTCATGTCTTCGGTTAGCACCCTGTCTTTAGATAAACCTGTCTTTGGTCCAAGGTCATCTTTCTCACCTTTCTTTATACCTTCAAAATTAAAATTTAGTAGCCTTGGTCTTTCTTGAATTATAATTTCTAAGAATATTTTTGTGTCTTCTAGCTTAGTAATATTTATTTCCGCATTTGAGATAAGACTCTGTTTCCATAGCTTAACAAGGGCTTTATTAAAAACATCTGTTCCGGGTATTTGAACCTCATCGCCAACAGCGAGTCCTGAAATTGAAATAATTAGGTTTCTGTCAAAAGATTTTGTACCAATGATATTGATACCTGCAATGCTATATTTTTTTGGAATTTTAGAGTTGAAAATCTCCATTAAAGCCGGATTTACTGACACGGTTGTATCTTGCCCAAACAAAGTTGTGCCCGATAAAAAAAGAATTGCAGTAAGTAAAAAAGTTTGGTAAATCCTTGGCATCAATAGTTTTTTTCGTGGCGGCAAATTAAGCCCTATATTCAAAAGTATTTGTTAAACGTTCCTACAATGTTATTATTAGATATACATTATAAAAGCGAGCTTAGATATTAAGTTTGATAATTATATTTTGTTGTTTTTTATCTGATCTCCTGTTTTACCAAAACGCCTTTCTCTTTTTTGAAATTCAATGATAGCTTTATACAGGTCTTCTTTTCTAAAAGATGGCCACATTATATCTGTAAAGTAAAGTTCTGTATAGGCAATTTGGTATAGCAAAAAGTTACTTATTCTATAATCACCACCGGTACGAATTAGTAGTGCAGGGTCGGGATACTTATTAGTACTTAGGTAATTTGAAATGGTACCACTATCTATATCTTCAGTTTTTAATACGCCTGCGTTTACATCTTGAGCAATGTTTTTTACAGCATCTACAAGTTCGGTCCTGCTGCTATAACTGAGCGCCATAATTAAATGTAGTCCTGTATTTTTTTGCGTATCATTTAATGCTTCTGTAAGTTGGCCCTGTGCATGCTCGGGAAGCATATTTGTATGCCCTATTACTTGTAAGCGTATATTGTTTTTATTTAAAGTAGGTACTTCTTTTTTAATTGTATCAACCAAAAGTTCCATCAACCCATTTACTTCAAACGCAGGTCTATCCCAGTTTTCTGTACTAAAAGTGTAGAGTGTTAAATATTGAATGCCAAGCTCAGCCGCAGCTTCAACAATATCCCTTACACTTTCCACACCGTGCAAATGACCAAAAAGACGGTCATTGCCCTGCTCCTGCGCCCACCTGCCGTTACCATCCATAATAATGGCTACGTGCTTTGGAAGCTTTTGCAAATTTATTTCTTGGTGTAAACTCATTTTGTATTAATGCGCCGCTCTAAAAGCCTGCAGGGGCGCAAAAGTAACAAATAATTGCTATAAACTCAAAAGCGGCAGTACTTATATACTGCCGCTTTTGAAACCTATTTGTTTAATTTATTCAGCTGTTGGACACCTGTAAGCACTCAAATTAAAAGAGAGACCTATTTCTGCAATCAAATATTGGTCTTTTTGTTTACTAAAACCTCTTTGTTGGCCTTCTGCAAAAAAACGAGATCCATCTTTTGTTACTTCGTAGCTACGATCGTGCAACAGTTGTACGTCGCTGCTTGTAGGTAACCCATTTGGTCCTAATGGTCCAGGTTGAAACCTACCATTTCCAACATATGTTGAACTTACATCATCTAAATAATCTGTGAAAGTAAAGCGATGTGCAACCTCAAATGATATGTTTACTTTTTCAGTAAGGTTGTATTTTATTCCTGCTCCAAAAGGAATACATAGCGCAGTAGTTGAGTATGGTTTTCTGCCGAGGTAACCAATTGTTTGCCCTTCAGTACCTAGTGGACGAAGAAAATATTTTTCATTTTGATAAAATGCGTAAGGATCATAGTTGAATACACCAACGCCTAAAGTAACGTAGGGGGTAAATGAATTTGCCGGATTGTAAGGCGTAAACTTGAAAAAATTGAAATCACCTTGTATGGCAAATTCGTAAATATTTGTATTAAAACTGAGGTTTCTTAAACGCTGAAATTCATTCTTACTATAAATATCGCTGTAGCCAAGTTGAGCATAATGTGCAGACACCCTTGCACTAATATATTCGCTGAATTGTTTACGGAAGAAAATTCCAAAGGCAGGTTTTGGTCTGTTAAAGGCTGCACGGTTGTTAAGATCTCCAAAATAATGCGCACCTCCTGCAGTAATTCCAAATTCTCCCTTTTGTACAGTTTCGTAATACATCTGCGCTTTTGAAGCAGTTGAAACAAGTAACAGGGTTACAAGGCCAAAGATTAGTCTATTCACTGTAATGATTTAAAAGTCTTTATTTGGATATACAGCAAAACGCTGTAATAGCTGATTAATTGTGTGCAAAATAAACAAATGTTTGCTATTACAACTCTATTATAGAACTAAGATAAAATTAGAAAGTTAAATTTCGTTAACACTATTTTGCCTTCTCAACAGCGACACCAACACTAATTATATTTAGTAAAGGGTTATCTCGCATTAGCTGAGCAACACTAAAGTTGTATACCCCGGCTTTTATAAATCTTTTAGGTATTCCTGAAATTAATTTTCTTACTTCCCAAATATCATTCATGCCTACGCCCTCCCAACCTTTAGCATCGTTGCCTAATAGGAGGTTTATTTTTTGAAATTGCAATGCCGTATCTCCGGGTGCCTGTAAACCAATATTTAGCCAGATATTGTTGTATGAATAAGCATCGGTATGCCTCAAAACAATTAAGACATTGTAATTGCTTAATGTGTCTTTAATTATAAACGAACCTGTAGCATTGTAGCTGCTCTGCCATTCCATATTCGGGATAGGAATATTCTTCTCAAAAAGATCAATCTCCGCGCAAGAAGTTAAAAAACATAACAGAATAAAAAATGGTAAAACTATTTTTATATGGCAGAACTGCAATAATTTATTCATCATTATCATTTAAATTATTACAAAACATTTAAAACAAGTTCTTTCGCTTTTTCCAGCTCATCCTTCATTGTAACAACGCATTTTTGTATGCCCGCATCGTAAGCTTTACTGCCGGTAGTATTTATCTCTCTTCCAATTTCCTGTAAAACAAAAGAGAGTTTTTTGCCTTTTCCTTCTTCTTCTTTTCCACTCATTATTTCATTGAAATACTGGCAATGTTGTCTCAACCTTATTTGTTCTTCATGTATATCTATTTTTTCCATGTAGTAAATAAGTTCCTGCTCCATTCTGTTGTTATCAATATTTTCTTTTCCTACATTTTCTTCAAGAAGTGTATTTATTTCTTCTCTTATTTTATGCATACGTGTAGGTTCAAGTTTTAAAATATTTTCTTCCTCAGCATTTATATTTTCAATGCGAAGTATTAGATCTTTTTCTAAAGATCTGCCTTCATCTGATCTGTGTTCGTTCAATTCTTTTATTGCAGTCATCAACACTTCTGAAAATAATTCAAAATCTTTTTTATCTATTACTTCGGTTGACGGTGTTACAACTTCGGGTAACCTTAACAACGAACTTAAAACAGCATTTGTGTCAATATCTAGTTCTGTTGCAAGTGATTTTAGCTGTGTGTAATATGCTTTAATTAAATCTGTATTAATGACTACAGGCTTTGCAGTTCCATTTTGTTTTAGGTTTACATAACAATCGATTGTGCCACGTACAAGATTTTCCTGTAGCATATTTCTAATTTCAAATTCGTACGGTTTTAAAAGTGGTGGCAGTTTTAATTGTAATTCGAACTGCTTGCCGTTAAGGGCTTTTAGCTCTACAAGAAAAGTTTTATCGCCTGTGGTTTGTTCCGCTCTGCCAAAGCCCGTCATAGATCTCAACATAGATAAATATTTAAACGCAATATAACTTTTATTGCGCTTCAAAATATTTTGATAAAAGCTTAGAGATAATTGAAACAGGGCTTGATAAATATTTTTTAGGATTTTAATTACCTGCTAAAAAATCAAAAGCCCGACTTTTTTAATGTCGAGCTTTTTATAAAGATGGGTTAGTAAGTACAGGGATTAGTAACATCCCTGCACAATATTAAAAATAATTTTTCCACATTAATTATTCTTGCTCACTATTTTATTCACATTTATTTTATTGTTGTGGATAAGGGTAATTAATTTTAAAAATTAAAATGCGAATACTTAAATATTTTACACAAATTTTTATGTTAGTAGTTATTGTTTTTAACGCAAGTTAGATTGATATTTTGTTTACTATTAAAAGAAGTTTTCAAACTATTATTTATTAAAAAACAATTAAGATGAAATTTAAAAAAGTTATTTTTTGTTCTAAAAATTATTTGTTTGAGAAAGTCTTTAATCCTCTTCTAAAGATAAATCGGTTTAACTTCGCAAATTAAAAAAATACCAACATGCACAAATCATCTATAAATATTGATATCCTTTTAGACCCTGAAAAAGTCCCTGAAAGTATACATTGGAATGCTACAGACAGCAGTGCGGAAATTGCACAAAAAGCAAAAGCAATGTGTTTGGCATTTTGGGATCCTGCAGATAAAACAGCTATGCGTATCGATCTTTGGACAAAGGATATGATGGTAGACGAAATGGGAGAATTTTTCTATCAAATGATTTTCACAATGTCAGATACATTTGCAAGAGCCACAAAAAATGCTGAACTCGCTTCAGAAATGAAAAGCTTTTCTGAAGCATTTATTAAAAAATTTAGAGCTGCACAAATAACTGAAAATGGTGCTTAGGAGGTAGATAGGAGACAAAGGACAAAAACACTATTTTTAATTTAATTTTCAATTAAAATCAGACAATGAATTTAGAAACACAAATAATGGCAGAAATGAAAGATGCCATGAAGGGTAAAGATGAAGCTGCGCTTCGCACATTGCGTGCAATAAAAGCAGAAATAATAAAAGCAAAAACAGAACCGGGCGCAGGTGGAGAAATTGATGAAGCAACTGAGCAAAAGTTTTTGCAGAAAATGGTTAAACAGCGCAAAGATTCTTTAGATATATTTGAACAACAGGGCAGAGCGGACCTTGCAGTTAAGGAAAAGGAAGAACTGGAAATTATTCAGCGTTTTTTGCCAAAGCAACTTACTGAAGAAGAAATTATAGAGGAAGTTAAAAAAATAATCGCTAAGGTCGGCGCAACTTCAGCAGCAGATATGGGCAAGGTAATGGGCGCAGCAACAAAACAATTAGCTGGTAAGGCAGACGGTAAAGTTATAAGTGGAATTGTAAAATCACTTTTAGCTTAGAAAAATATGTTTATAGATGCTGCTTATTTTATTTTAATTGCCATAGCCTGTTATAAAGGTCTACGCAAAGGTTTTATTATTGCAGTGTTTTCTGTGTTGGGGTTTATAATAGGTATTGCAGCGGCATTAAAACTTTCCTCTGTTGTGGCAATTAAACTCTCTACACACACGGGTGATGCTACATGGTTACCGCCATTATCTTTTTTAATAGTTTTTTTAGCTGTTGCTTTTGTTGTTAGTGTTGTAGGAAAAATAATTCAAAAAACTTTTGAAACAGTAATGCTTGGGTGGATAAACCGGCTTGCAGGTCTTGCACTTTTTATTTTATTGTACAGTATTATTTATAGTGTTTTTTTATTTTATGCAGTGCAACTTCATTTTATTAAAGCAGATACTATTAATTCCTCCATTGTTTACCCCTACCTACAACCGCTTGCACCAAAAATTATAAATGCAGTAGGCTTGGTTATACCTTGGTTTAAAGATATGTTCAACGAATTGGAAAATTTCTTTTCATCAACTGCAAAAAAATCTTTTTAAGCTTATTAGATCATTAAGCGCTGCGGGGTGTATTTCTTTGTAAGCATTATTCATGCTACTCACACCGTTCTTTATAGTTTTACGTTTTATAATATTATTTCTTTTAATAAGTGCGTTTAGTTTCATCTTTGAAGGAAACAACGTATTTTAGCAAAATACTGAACTACTCTTACTAAGGAATGAGCTACGAAATTAAACAAGACGGAAAATTTTCATTTATAGAAGAAGGCAGCGGTGAAGTGCTGATGCTTTTACATGGGTTGTTTGGAGCACTCAGTAATTTTCAGGATTTAATTGAACATTTCAAAAAAAATTATACCGTTGTAGTGCCTATTTTGCCTTTGCTTACAATGGATTTGTTGCATACAACCGTGGGTGGGCTTGAAAAGTTTGTTAGCCGTTTTATTGATCATAGAAAATATGATAATATAAATTTATTGGGTAATTCTTTAGGCGGCCATGTAGGCCTGGTGCATATATTAAAACATCCTCAAAAAATTAAGTCACTCATTCTTACGGGTAGCTCTGGTTTGTTTGAAAATGGCATGGGAGATACTTATCCAAAGCGGGGTGATAAAGAATATATAAGAAATAAAACTGCATTTACATTTTACGATCCTGCAATGGCTACCGATGAATTGGTAGAAGAGGTATTTGAAATTACTAATAATAGAATGAAGGTTATTAAAATTATTGCACTTGCAAAAAGCGCTATAAGAAACAACCTTGGTGAGGAATTGAAAGCTATTAAACAACCAACATGCCTTATTTGGGGTAATAACGATAATGTAACGCCACCTTTTGTTGGTGAAGAATTTCACAAGCTAATCCCCAAAAGTGAATTACATTTTATAGATAAATGTGGGCATGCACCAATGATGGAAGTACCACACGAGTTTAATAAAATATTGGATACTTTTCTTACCAAGGTAAATGCTCCTGCAACGGTTTAACTATTTCTTTTGTCATAGCTGTATATTGATTGAATCAGTTTTTGTAACTTGATAAACAAAAGCCTGCAAATGCTCACAAAAAATCTTATTAATAACAATATACCGAGGTTACAGCTGCAAGATAGTGTTGGAAAAGCTTTGCAATTAATCAATGATTTTAGAATATCTCATTTGCCTGTAGTGAGCGACAATACTTTTTTGGGTTTGGTTAGTGAAGATGATTTATTAGATGCAGAAAATGAGAAATTAACGATCGAAGTATTGCAGGACAGTTTTTTAAATGCAGCTGTACCTGGCAACGTTCATTTTTTAAATGCTGTGAGCAACAGTATTCGTTTCGATACTACGGTAATACCTGTTGTAACAAATGAAAACGATTTTGTTGGGGTAATTACGATTAACGATCTTTTAAAAATGTTGGGCAATTTTGCAGGGGCAGATGAAATAGGAGGTATTGTTGTATTGGAAATGGAACGGCCTCAGTTTTCTATTTCAGAAATAAGCAGAATTGTTGAAAGCAACGATTGCACCATTTTGCACCTTAACACCACCACAGATGCTATTACCGGGCTACTAACTGTTACCCTACATCTAAATAAAAGAGAAATTGCTGCAATCATTTCAACCTTTGAAAGATATGAATACGATGTAGTTTATTCTTTTGGAAACGAAAAATTTGAAAACGAAATAAGTAGTAACTATCAAAATTTGATGAACTATTTAGATATCTAAAATTCTTTTTGTTGCATATATTCCCATTAAATATTTTATTTTAAACTGCTACAAAAAGATGGTTAGTATACGTTTCTTATTTGTTTGCATTGTTTTATTTTTATTCATTCCTACAATTGCTTCTGCGCAGTCTTTTACTGATAGCTCTGCTATCAAACTTCCAATTCAAGATAGTGTTAACCCTAAGATTATTGTAAATGCAATAAATATTTCAGGTAACAAGCATACCAAATCATATATTATTAAAAGGGAAATTCCCTTTAAAGTGGGCGATACATTGTTAAAAAAAAATGTTACGGCAACATTATTACAGGCAAGAACCCAGGTTTACAATACCAATCTTTTTACAGAAGTAATATTCGATTCAATTCCTCAACCCGACTCATCACTAACGGTAAATATTCTTGTGAAAGAAAGGTGGTATATTTTTCCGACACCGCAATTTCAGCTTGTTGATAGAAGTTTTAATGAATGGATAAAAACGTATAATGCCGATTTTAAAAGGGTTATTTATGGGGCGAAGTTTGCGCATAATAATTTTAGTGGGAGAAACGACCGGCTCCGTGTTTTTGTATTAAATGGTTATGCAAGAAATGTATCAGCAAGCTATAGTGCACCTTACAGCAATCGTAAACTTACCGAAGGTTTTGGCGTTGCTATGGGCTATACACAAAACAGAGAGGTTCAGTACAAATTAAATTTTAATAACAAATTATTAAACTACCGAAAAGAAGGTTTTGTAAGGAATAGCTTTAATGCAGGTTTGGGTTATTCATTGAGAAAAGGTTATTTTAAATCGACTAATTTTTCAATGGCGTTTAATTTTTCAAATATTGATGACAGCATCATTTCAGCGAAATACAATCCAACCTATTTTAACAGCACGAGCAGCAAACAATTTATATCTGATTTTGGTGTTGTTGTTTTATACCGCAATACAGATAATATTAATTACCCTCAAAAGGGATTGATTTATTCTTATGGCATAAACAAAAGAGGGTTACAATTTTCAGGAGGTATTAACAGTCTATCAATATCAGGCTCTTTTGCAAAATTTTACAAACACAGGCGTAACTTTTTCAGCATTCTTCAATCATCTGCACTTTTAAAATTACCGTTTGAGCAGGCTTTCATAAACAGGCGTGCCCTAGGTTTTGGTAATTTAACGTTAAGGGGTTTAGAAGTTTATCTGGTTGATGGCGTAGCAGCTGGAGTTGCAAAATATACACTCAATAAAAAAGTAGCAGATTTTAAAATTCCATTGCCTTTTAAAATAAAATCTGTGCCTTATGTACCGTTCAAAATTTTTGTAAAAACATACACTGATGTTGGCTACAGTTATCTTTCAAAAAAATACGACAGCAGACTTAACAATAGGCTTTTATACACAGGCGGCTTTGGTATAGATATAATTACTCTATACGATATAGTTTTTAAAGTAGAATACAGTTTTAACCAGTTAGGCGAAAAGGGGTTATTTTTACGTGGTAGTGGTGGTTTTTAATTTAAACCCTGCAAGTTAAATTTATCATGAGAATAGCAATATACAGCAGAGGCTTAGAGAATAACCAGCTTCAGGATATAGAACTGCTTTTGAAAGAATTGGAGAAGTATGGCGTTGAGCCTGTATTTTTTCAGGATTTTTTTAATCTTTTTTATTCTGCAATTAAAATTCCTTGCAAATATTCTACGTTTACATCTTCCGAAGATTTAGATCTTTCTATAGATTGTTTGATTAGCCTAGGCGGAGATGGGACGCTGCTTGACACCGTTACGCTTGTTAAAGATTCGGGTATCCCTGTACTTGGTATCAACTACGGAAGGCTTGGCTTTTTGGCGAGTATTGGTAAAGAAGAACTGCATTCTGCGCTAAATGCTTTGGTTAACAGAAAATACGTTCTTGATAAAAGAACACTATTGCATTTAGATGCTAATATTCCAATTTTTGACGACATGCCTTATGCGTTAAATGAATTTACGCTGCATAAAAAAGATACATCTCCTATGATTAAAATTCACACCTATTTAAACGGTGAATTTTTAAATACATATTGGGCAGATGGACTTATTGTAGCAACGCCAACTGGCTCTACAGGTTATTCACTAAGTTGTAATGGCCCAGTTGTATTCCCTGATAGTGCAAGCTTTGTGATAACGCCGGTTGCTCCGCATAACCTAAATATTCGCCCAATAATTGTTCCTGATAATACCATTGTTTCATTTGAAGTTGAAGGACGGACAGACGGATTTTTGTGTACGTTGGACAGTAGGAGGGAACTAGTTACAAAGGAAATACAGCTTGCTGTAAAAAAGGAGACTTTTGGCATAAACCTAATCAGGCTTAATGAAAATAATTTTTTACAAACACTTCGTAATAAATTATCGTGGGGCTTAGATAAGAGGAACTAAAATGAAGGCACAAAAAAAGAAAATACAAAGCGCATTCGTAATTTATTGGGTATTGCTTGCATATATTATAGCGGCACTCATTTGGTGGTTTATTGCTTTATGCAGGCAAAACGAAACAATGAGCCAATACAAAATAGATGACCTTCAAAAAACAGATATAAAATACACTGCTAAAAAAGATAAAATTTTAAAGGCAAAAGGTAAAAAGAACGCACAATATATAGGTGAAGGTGGCACTTTTCTTCTATTGATTTTAGCGGGGGCAATATTTGTATTTAGGGCAGTAAGACGAGAGCTGAGATCAAGT
>JANOTH010000048.1:0-3559 GCA_031416275.1 Ferruginibacter sp.
CAGATAAACACAGCATAGAAACCAGAAGCTATAATATGAGTATGATAAAGGGCAAGAATACAAAGCCTGAAATGCTCGTTAGAAAATACCTGCATTCAAATGGGTTTCGGTACAGACTACACGCAAATAATTTACCTGGCAAGCCTGATATTGTTTTACCAAAATACAAGACTGCAATATTTGTTCATGGCTGTTTCTGGCATGGCCATAAAAGCTGTAAATATTTTGTAATCCCAAAAACTAATACTGATTTTTGGCTGAATAAAATAACAGGAAATATTTCACGTGACGTTCTAGTCAAGAAAGCATTAAAGAAAGAGAAATGGAAAGTCATTTCAATTTGGCAATGCAAACTGAAAAAAGACAAAATTGAAAAAACTTTAGCCGTTCTGGTTAATGACATTCTCAATTACTAAACTTCTGTAATAGTAATTCTCACTGTTAGAAAAAATAATTTCAATAGTATCCTACTCCCTAAAAATATATCCATACAACATCTTAACGTGACTTAAAAGCAAATGTACTTTAAGTCACATAGGGTAGTATTGCTTTATGGATATTAAGACAAAAATTGGTCTACGAATAAAAGAAATCCGCACCGAAAAAGAACTCACCCAAGAGGCAGTTGCCTTTAAAGCTGAGATTGACAGAACCTTCATGAATCATGTTGAAAATGGTAAACGAAATGTTTCAATAGAAACATTAGAGAAGCTTGTGTGCCATGGGCTGGAGGTTACTTTTAAAGAGTTTTTTGAAGCAGAATTATTTACAGGAAATAAAAAGAAGAAGAAGGTATTATGAAAAAGAATGATCCTGTGTTAGTGAGTACACAACTGATAGAAGCCGCTGGAAAAATATTACGGATTGCATTGTATGGTCCCGATAATTATCAGTCTGCAATTATAAGCCACTATGTTTATTCGAGGAACAAAAAATTAAGAAAGCCTGCTTTAGAAAGCATGAAAGAGCTTCTTGTTGGCTATTTTGAAGTAGAGGAAATTGACAATCAATTGGCAGAAGAGGCGATTCAATATTTATTTGATTTCAATGATATCCCTTTTCCTAAACCTGCTTTTCCAAAATTTACTTTTATTGATTTATTTGCCGGGGTAGGTGGATTTCGCATGGCAATGCAACACCTGCAGGGTGAATGTGTTTTCTCTTCAGAATGGGACAAAGAAGCACAAAAAACTTATTATGCTAATTATGGTGAAATCCCATTTGGCGATATAACAAAAGACGAAACAAAAAAATGGATACCTAAAACGTTTGACGTTTTATGCGCAGGTTTCCCATGTCAGGCTTTTTCTATTGCGGGGAAAAGAGGTGGATTTGAGGATACGAGAGGAACATTATTTTATGATGTGGCAGAGATTATAAAACGCCATCAACCCAAAGCAATATTTCTTGAAAATGTAAAAGGTTTATTCAATCATAATGGCGGAAAAACACTGGCTACTATCTTAAATGTTTTAAAAGAAGATCTAGGATACTATGTGCCTGACCCTGAAATAAAAAATGCAAAATATTTTGGAGTGCCTCAGAATAGAGAAAGAATTTTTATCGTAGGGTTTCGATCTGATCTAAAGGTCAAGGATTTCAAATATCCCCAATCAAAAAATGTAGAAGTGAAACTTAATACAATTCTGGAAAAGAAAGTAGTTCCGGCCAAGTATTACATGTCAACTCAATATTGGAATACACTTGTAAAACATAAAGAGCGTCATGCTTCAAAAGGAAATGGATTTGGTTATGAAATTTTAAAAAACGATGGTGTTGCGAATGCAATAGTTGTTGGGGGGATGGGGAGAGAAAGAAATTTGGTTATAGATAGAAGATTAAAAGATTTTACGCCAACCACTAAAATTAAAGGGGAAATAAATAGAGATGGAATTAGAAGATTAACTCCAAGAGAATGTGCAAGACTGCAGGGATTTCCAGACCATTACATAATTGATAAAGTTGCTGATGCTTCTGCATATAAGCAGTTCGGTAATTCTGTTGCAGTACCTGCGATAGAAGCCACGGCAGATGCTATAATAAATACAATTCAGAAATTTTTAAAATAAACAAATATGTATTCCACTTATAATAAAGGTGAATGGGGTGAGACATATGCAATTATCAAACTAGTTTCTGAAAGACAATTGCATCTAGGAGATTATAACCTTGAAAAATTAAAGGATTATTTCTTTCCAATTCTATCGATAATAAAGAACGAGAAAGATAGAGAGGTTAGCTTTTCCTACGAAAATGAAATTATTATTATAAATAATGGCAACGAAATTTTTAGAGAAGAAATTTCTGAATTTATAAAATATTCAAAAATTTGCTTCGACGCAATCAAGAAAGGTAAAGGATCCTTTGCTATACCTGAAATAGAAGACTTTTTAAACTCTTTTTCTGTAAGTGTTTCAAAAGAAAAGCCAGGTAACAAAAGTGACCTTATCATAGAGATCAATGATCCTAATACTTACGTGTCGGTACCTCTTGGATTCAGTGTTAAATCCCAAATGGGTAGACCTTCAACCTTGGTTAATGCTAGTGGACCAACAAATTTCACTTTTAAACTTTTATGTGATAATCTGAACGAAGAGTTTATTAAAAAATTCAACTTGATTGAAAGCTTTTCGGATAAGTTTAAATTATTAGAATCTGAAAATATACAGCTACAGTATTCAAAAATGGACAATCGAATTTTCCGCTCCAACCTAGAAAGTTATGGAAGGGATTTTGACAAAATACTTGCTGAGATGCTCCTTCTATTTTATAAAAATGATGACAGTAAAAATAATAGTGTTTTTAAATTTTTAGAGACTATTACAAAACACAACCCTGTTAATTATGACCTTGAAATAAATAGCGAGCGTTATTTTTTTCTCATGAGGCATTTTTTATATGACTATGCACTAGGAATGAGAGCAGGAGAAATCTGGAAGCAGAACTTTCAAGCATCAGGCGGTTATATAATTGTAAAAAAAGATGGCGAAATAGTGTGCTATCATTTTTATTTTAGGAATGAATTTGAAATCTACCTTTTACAAAACACAAAGTTTGAAACGCCAAGTACCACCCGACATAAATTCGGTGAAATTCTTAAAATTGATAAAGATTATTACATGAAATTAAATTTACAGATTCGATTTTCGTCTTAAAGAATTTTCTGGCGCAAATATGCAGCCGAGCTTTGTGGGTGGCGTATCTGTGCGGCTTATAACTATGATTTTCCCTCGGCCCAAGCCACTATCTCACAAACCCTTCACCCCAATTTTGCAATAGTTTAAAATACTATCATTCTAAAAAAATGTAAAGCTATATCGGCATTAATACCTGCACACTGTAAAGTTTTTTCGGTACAAGACACACCCAATCTTATACGGGACTTATACCGAAGTTATAGGGAAGTTATAGGGAACCAAACCCTTGTATACTTCAAGCATTGCTTATCCCTACCCTATAGCAACATCTGTTCAATAAAAACTTTGCATTACAAAAGCCATTTAATTGAATTTGTCCTTTATAACTTAAAACTCCTGACTCATTCAACTTTCCTTTTAGG
>JANOTH010000049.1:0-8707 GCA_031416275.1 Ferruginibacter sp.
GGTTATAAAGCCCTATGGATATGCGTTGTGGGAGAATATGCGTGACCAACTGGATAAAATGTTTAAAGACACAGGGCATGTAAATGCATATTTTCCATTGTTTGTACCAAAGAGTTTGTTTGAAGCAGAGGAAACAAATGCAGAAGGATTTGCAAAAGAATGTGCAGTGGTTACCCACTATCGATTAAAGGCTGATCCAAATAATAAAGGAAAATTAATTGTAGATCCTGAAGCAAAATTAGAAGAAGAGCTGGTGGTGCGACCTACGAGTGAAGCGATCATTTGGAACACATACAAAGGTTGGATACAATCGTACAGAGATTTGCCATTGCTTATAAACCAGTGGGCAAATGTGGTGCGTTGGGAAATGCGGACACGTTTATTTTTACGTACTGCAGAGTTTTTATGGCAGGAAGGTCATACCGCTCACGCTACTAAAGAAGAGGCAATTGAAGAGACTGTGAAAATGGTAAATGTGTATGCTGATTTTGTGGAGGAATACATGGCGGTGCCGGTAATTAAAGGTGTAAAATCTGCAAGTGAGCGATTTGCAGGTGCAGAAGATACTTATTGCATAGAGGCGTTAATGCAAGATGGTAAGGCATTGCAGGCAGGCACATCGCATTTTCTCGGGCAAAATTTTGCAAAAGCTTTTGATGTAAAATTCAGTGATAAAAATAATAAACTGGAATATGTGTGGGCAACGAGTTGGGGTGTATCTACAAGATTAATTGGTGCATTAATAATGGCGCACAGCGATGACCAAGGACTTGTAATGCCGCCAAAAATTGCACCGATTCAGGTCGTTATTATTCCTATTTACAAAGGAGACGAAAGTAAACCTGTGATTGATGAAAAGGCACATGCTATGATGAATACTTTAAAAGCAATGGGCATTCGTGTAAAATATGATGACAGTGATAACGCTAGACCAGGATGGAAATTTGCGGAATATGAATTAAAAGGTGTGCCTATTAGAGTAGCACTTGGTATGCGTGATTTAGAAAATAATGTAGTTGAAGTGGCACGAAGAGATACAAAAGAAAAGCAAACAATTTCTTTAGATGGTATTGCTGACTATCTTAAAAATCTGTTGGATGAAATTCAGAAAAATATTTACGACCGTGCACTGACATTTAGAAACGAAAATATTACGGAAGCAAATTCCTTTGAGGAAATGGTAAAATTGTTGGACGAAAAAGGTGGATTTATTTCAGCGCATTGGGATGGAACAGCAGACACAGAAGAAAAAATAAAAGAACAAACTAAAGCAACTATACGCTGTATTCCTTTAGACAATAAACAGGAAGAAGGTGTTTGTATTTTAACCGGAAAGCCAAGCAAAGAGAGGGTTTTATTTGCTAGAGCGTATTAGGGAATTACGAATTACGAATGTTGAATTACGAATGTTGAATTACGAATAAATAATGACGGTTACCTTTCTAAATTTCATTGGCTGGTTGGAGCAGAGAGAATTGCCATGTTTGTTTAAAAAGTATTTTCATATTGATTGCCCGGGTTGTGGGTTTCAAAGAGGTATTATTGCATTGTTGAGAGGAAGCATAAAAGAAAGTTTTTTCTTGTTTCCAACTACGTTTGCTTTAATGTTATTTTTTGGATGTCTATTTATAAATTCTAATCATAAATTTATAAATGATAAAAATCTTTTAAATGGAGGTTTAATTTTTATTTTTTCGGTGTTTATTTCTTCCTATCTATACAAAATTATTTAAGTTTACTAAAATGAGTGACCAGCAAAATCTATTGACGCCAAATTTTAATCAAGCCCCTGTATTGCCAAACGCCACAGCAGCGCTCGTTTTAGGAATTATTTCTATAGTTGGCGCTTTTTGCTACGGCATTGGTATTATACTAGGGATAATAGGTTTGGTGTTGGCCAATAAAGATAGAAAGCTAATTGAAGCCAATCCTGATGTATTTAGCCCCGGCAGCATTAGCAATTTACGGGCAGGCAGAATATGTTCTATAATCGGGATTGTGGTTGGAACCATATTTTTAATTGCTATAGTACTTTATTTCATTTACTTTATGCCAATGATTCTCGATCAGGTAAAAAAGGGAAATAAGTTTTAGCAAAAATTCAAGAAAGTTTAGTAAAACAACTAGATAGTTATTCTTTTGTAGCCAAATAATTATAATCTTCTAATAACTTCTCTAAAAAATCAATTGACGATAATTTAGATTCTATTTTAAGTACATCTTTTATTTTATACTCTATACGCATGCAAATATCGTGATTGTGGTTTTTGCGGGCCTGTGTTAATACTGTTTTTATTGTGTTTATATCATTGTCAGAGAGTCGCATAACTTCCGGAAAAACAGGTTTGTAGTTTGTCTTATCTACGGCAATAAAAATGGTATCGTTTATTGACATAAAAGTTTTTGAATCTACCACTATTGTGCCTGCAGCTAAATCTCCCAGCCTTTGGCTCTTTTTTGTAACTAAAATGGCAATTACAACCGCAATTCCAAAAAAGCCTGTGTACATCGCATAGAGAAAAAGCGCAATGGATGATGCATATATGTAGCCAAACAGAAATGGCCATTCAAAAAATTTGGTTATCCATCTTAAAATAAATTGCCCAAATGTTGGTTCCCCACCATCAAGACTAATTACCCTAATTCTCATTATTTTTTTTCCTATCGTTTGACCATTTAACAGCAGCTCAGTAAGTAAGGAATAAAATAACATTGGTAAAGAAATTACCAAAATGTCAATACCTGTGCTTTTTTCGGTATCAAGGCTAAAGGTTCCGTATAACAAATGTTTCATGCTAAAAAGGTAAATAGCAAGTAACGCAAAATCTATTAAATATGCTACCAGTCTTTTGTGAAAAGGAGCCACTTCAAAATCGAGTTCCACATTAAAAGCTGTATTTATTTGTACGGTTGGCATCATTTGCAATTTACAGCCATTAGTACAGATTTTAAAAAAACCATATTTTTTTATGAATCAAAAAAGCAGGAAATTGTAATTATAATTAACTGTAATTAAATAAGCAGCGTTTTTTATGAGGGAGGCAATGTTTATAAAGAAGAATGCGGAGAAGTGGAAGGCGTACCAGCAAGAAGATTCTACAGATCCTGATGTAGCCTCAGAGCGTTTTATAACGCTTATGGATGATCTAGCATATGCTAAAACATTTTACCCAAAAAGCAAAGCCACTAAATGGATCAACGGACTAGCTGCAAGTGTTTACCAAAATATTTATCGAAATAAGAAAGAAAAATATTCTCGAATTTTTACTTTTTGGAAATATGAGTTGCCGCTTATTGTAAAAAAGCATCATCTGGCTTTTTTATTTACTACTTTAATTTTCACTTTGTTTGTTGCATTGGGAGTATTCGCATCTAGGCAAGATCCCGAATTTATTAGGGGTATTTTGGGAGATAATTATGTGAGAATGACAGAAGACAACATTGCGAAAGGTGACCCTTTTGGTGTTTACAAAGACGATAATCCGTTTAACATGTTTGTAAGAATTGCGTTTAATAATATTAAAGTCGCATTCATAACTTTTATGGGCGGTTTCACCGGTGGGCTTCTTACATTTTATTTGCTGTGGAGCAATGGTATTATGCTAGGCAGTTTTCAATATTTGTTTTTTGCAAACGATTTGGGAATACAATCAATACTTGTAATATGGATACATGGCACTGTAGAAATAGCTTCAATCGTAATTGCAGGAGCGGCTGGCTTTGTGTTGGCAAATGGTATTCTCTTTCCCGGTACTTACACCCGAATGGAATCTTTTAAAAGGAACGCAAAAGATGCAGCTAAAATATTAATTTGTTTGATACCTTTTTTTATTGGCGCCGCCTTTTTAGAAAGTTACATTACCCATTTAATGAGTGATGCTTACGATAAAGCTCCTGGAGGTATGCCGGCTTGGGTTAGTGTACTTATATTGGGATCATCATTTTTGTTAATTACATGGTATTTTATTGCCTTGCCAATTTTATTACATAGAAAAGGATTTTTTATTAAAAAAGACGGTATCGTTTCTCGGCTGCAACCCAACAATGTTTAGAACCATTATCCTGTTTTTATATCTGGTATTACATGCCGTTAATTTAAATGCACAACCTAATGATGTGCCAAAAATAATGGAAGATTCTTCATTTTTATTAGAAACAAGCGAAGACGAAGAAGCAGAAAATTCAAGTGGTTTTGCAAAAGATGTACTTTCAGATACAAGCATAAATTTTTCAGATTTTTCTATTCAACGAGATTCAATTTCAGCATTCAAATTAAAAAAAGAATACGGTTGGGTATCTAATATTGACAGCTTTTTATTAGCGCAAAAAAAAGAGGCAAATAATAAAGCAACAGTTGTATCAAAGCAAAACAGATCAGGATCTTTTATAGGTAGGATATTTAACTCGGCTATTTTACAGGCTTTCATGTGGCTTATTGCAGCAGCGCTTGTGATATTTATCATTTACAAACTTTTTTTAAGCGAAGGCGTTTTCGGTAGAAGATCAGTTAAAAAAACAGTGGACATTGAAACTGATGAAGATGATATTCGCTTGTTGAATGATTATGACCTTTTATTACGAAAGGCTTATGGGGAACAGAACTGGAGATTTGCCATGCGGTTTTTATTTTTAAAAACCCTACAAAAACTCAACGAGAATAATTTGATAAGTTACGCAGTTGATAAAACAAATAGTGCTTACGTTAAAGAGTTGACTGAAACTAGAAAAGAGGATTTTGCAGCTCTTGCACTTTATTATGAATACATATGGTATGGCAAAGCGGCAATAGAAAAGACCATTTTTGATTCTATAGAAAACAAATTCAATAGCTTTTTAAACAAAATATAAATTGGTAAAAGGGGGTTTAAATATTATCGGTTTATTGATGTTGATCTGCCTAGCTGCATGCCAAGCCGACAATAAAAAAAAACCTGACCTAAGAGAAACTTTTTCTTACAGAGACCCACGGCCTTTTGGAACCTCAGTTGCCTACAGCGTGTTGAAAAAAATGTACGGAGTTGAGAACTTAGAGGTAAATAAAAAAACTTTTGCAGACAATTATGGATGGGATTTTGACACTGCATCTTTATACATAAATATCAGTCGAAATTATTATGTTACTGATAGAGACGCAGAGTCGTTAATGGAATTTATTTATAAAGGCAATACCGCATTTATATCGGCAGCAAATTATGATACCGTATTGCTGAACAAATTGTATTGCAGGCAAAATGAACCGATGTATTTTCCGGGGCTTGAAGCATTAACATTAAAAAATACATCTGTTCGGTTTAACGATAATTTAAAACTGTACGATGAAAAATACAGTTATTTCTATCTCCCCTTTACTAACTATTTTTCTGAAATTAATAACTCGTATGCAAGAATTGTGGGGTATAATGACGAAGGCAATCCTAATTTTTTTGTATTTATGTGGGGTAAAGGCAGAATTTATTTCCACAATGAACCCCGGGCATTAAGCAATTATTTTTTACTTACTAAAAATAACTATTTATACCTGCAGGAAATTTTACAGATGATGCCTGAAAAGCCTGAAAATGTTTATTGGGATAATTATTACAGCAATAAAAACTTTGGGTCAAACAGCAACACTGGCAAATCAACTATTGGTACATTAATGAAATATCCTCCGTTAGCTAAAGCTTTTTTTATAGCTATAGGATTATTGTTGCTGTATATATTTTTTAACAGCAAGCGTAGGCAAAGAATTATACCGGTAATAAAGAAAACAGAGAACTCAAGCATTGCCTTTGCTGAAGCAATTGCAGGCTTATACTTTAATAAAAAAGATAATAAAATTATATCCGAGAAAATAATTACCTATTTAAATGAGCACATTCGAACCAAGTTGTTTATCTACACGAGCATAAGCGATATTGGCTATGCAGAAATTTTAAGCAGAAAAAGTGGTGTTGAGCCTGCAACAGTAAATGAATTGATAAGTGTTATAAAGTCAACACAGAAAAGTGAAAAAGTAACCGATCAGCAGTTGCTTAAATTAAATGGATTAACCGAAAAGTTTTTTAAAAATTAATAATAATGGAAGATAATTTTTTTCAGGAAAGTAGCCCTGTTACAGAGCTAAACAGGAAGTTAAATGAGATACGGACAGAAATTGCCAAAGTGATTGTAGGGCAGGAACTGGTTGTTGACTTGCTTCTTACCGGGCTTTTGTGCGATGGGCACTTGCTGTTGGAAGGTGTACCAGGTGTGGCCAAAACGTTGGCTTCAAAATTACTCGCTCGTATAATAGACGTTAATTTTTCTCGCTTGCAATTTACCCCTGATCTTATGCCGGGCGATGTGGTAGGTACATCGGTATTTAACCCAAAAGAAGGCGTATTTTATTTTAAGGCAGGGCCCATTTTTAGCAATATTGTTTTAATTGATGAGATAAACCGATCTCCCGCTAAAACGCAGTCAGCACTTTTTGAAGTGATGGAAGAGAGGCAGGTAACGGTAGATGGAACGTCTCACGCCATGCAATATCCTTTTATTGTTTTGGCAACTCAAAATCCGATAGAGCAAGAAGGAACCTACAGATTGCCTGAAGCCCAACTAGACAGGTTTCTTTTTAAAATAAATATTGGTTATCCTACATTGGCGGAAGAAATATTAATTCTTACACAACAACAAGGCAAAACACAAAATCAACTGTTGCAATTTGTTAGTAAAATTTTATCAGCTAGTGAAGTTGCCAAATATAGAGAGGTTGTTCAAAACATTAATATTGATGGTAAGCTTATTGAATATATTGCTACTATCGTACACGAAACAAGAAGTAATTCGTCTCTTTACTTAGGCGCATCTACCCGGGCATCGTTAGCTATTTTAAAATCTGCAAAAGCAACTGCCGCCTTAAATGGGAGGGACTTTGTTATACCCGAAGACATTCAGGCAATGGCACCACACGTATTGCGCCACCGAATTATGCTAACACCCGAAAAGGAAATGGAGGGTATTACTGCCGATGAACTTATAGAAAATATTTTAAAAGGCATTGAGATACCAAGATAAATGGGATTAGCAAGAAAATATATAGGTGATTTGTTTGTAACGCAGCGATTTTACATTGTGATGGGAAGTTGCGTAGTTGCCTATATTGTTTCATTTTTATTTAATGCATTTTATGGATTTGTGAATGTATTCTTTTTCGTTTCCTGTATGCTATTTGTTGTGGATTATATATTTTTATTTGTTGTGTTTAAGCCTCCTCTCGCCAGGAGAAAAGTGGCAGACAGATTAAGCAACGGAGAAGTAAACAAGGTGAGCATTGTTGTTACTAACCGAATGCCATTCATTTTACAACTATCGATAATAGATGAATTACCTATTCAGCTGCAGGAAAGAAATTTTAAAATTTTCAAAAGGCTGCCTGCAAAGAAAACGATTGAAATAAATTATTCCTTAACGGCTTTTGAAAGAGGCGTTTATGAATTTGGTAACATCATTATCTACTTTCAGTCACGGCTAGGGCTTCTGCAAAAAAGAGAAGTTGTAAAAGCGACCGAAGCGGTAAAGGTTTATCCTTCTTTTATTAACCTTGGTAAATATCAATTAATGGCACAGGCTGTTACAAATGAACAGGGTAGTAGGCGTATGCGTAAAATAGGGCAAAGTATGGAGTTTGAGCAGATAAAAGATTATGTAGGTGGTGATGATATTAGGACAATCAATTGGAAGGCCACTGCCCGAAAAGGTACTTTGATGGTTAACAATTATACAGATGAAAAATCGCAGCAGGTTTATTGTGTTATAGATAAAGGCCGTTTAATGAAAATGCCCTTTTATGGACTCAGTTTATTAGATTATGCCATTAATGCTACCCTCGCACTTACCAATATATGCCTGCAAAAGCAAGATAAAGTTGGGCTCATAAGTTTCTCAAATAAAATGGGCAGTGTTGTTGCTGCAGATAGAAAGCCCATACAAAGAGAAAATATTATGCAGGTGTTGTACAGAGAAAGTACCGCCTTTTTAGAGAGTGATTACGAAATGCTTTACATGCAAATTCGCAAGAAGATAAAACAAAGAAGCTTACTTATTTTGTTTACAAATTTTGAATCTTTAAATGGTTTACAAAGGCAGGTAACTTACTTAAGGTCTATTGCTAAACACCATTTACTTTTAGTGGTATTTTTTGAAAATACTGAGCTTACAAAATTATCGGTGGCAAAGGCAAATAATGTAGAAGATGTTTATGTAAAAACAATTGCAGATAAATTGTCTTTCGAAAAACGCCTTGTTGTAAAAGAATTATTAAAGTACGGAATCTTATCCATCACTAGCGCTCCGCAAAATCTAACGGTTAATACCATCAACAAATACCTTGAGTTAAAAGCAAAACAAATGTTGTAAATCAATTTTGCCACATGTTTAAACATTTGCCCAACTTCCTCCTCGTTTCATTATAATATCGCATAGAAAAGCTCATTAGTCATTAAAATGATCCCGATGAGTTTGTGGTGTGTAAAGATACTTATTATAAGATTTTTGCTCGTTAGAAAACCGAGTAGTTTTCCCCGATATTTTTTTACAACAAATCGAAAATATTGTATTTAAAAAACTGGCCATACGAAGAATTTGATGTTATTTTTATGTAAAATGGGTAAATTTTCTCTTTAAAGATTTTTGTATAAATGATTGAATATCTATCTATTAATTCATAAATACATCTAATTAGCTT
>JANOTH010000050.1:0-13804 GCA_031416275.1 Ferruginibacter sp.
GAGCAAATCATTTTTGCCGCCTGTACTTGGTATAAATGGGTGAAACGGTAATTGAAAAAGGCTGTGAAGCGTTACACCGCCAGCGTTTATAGCCGCCACCCCCGTAGGTGCAGCCACTATTGTATTTTTGGTACAATGCTCCTTTAAATATTTTAAAAAGGTTGTTTTACCAGTTCCGGCTTTTCCTGTAAGAAAAATGTTCTCAGCCGTTTCTGTTACAAAACGATATGCCAATTCAAACACTTCATTTTTTTCTATTGTTTCTGTTGCCATTTTATTTTAACCAAATTCTTTTTATAAAATATAAAATTACCGATTTCGATTTTTAGGAGCAGGATCATTTTTGCTTTGTTTATCTTTTGTGTCGTGCTATACGCTGCAATCTTTTGCTCGTTCCTCACAAAAGTATTTACGCTACTATCACGGCTAGGTTCAGCATTTTTTCTTTAATCAGCTTTCATTGTGTTTTGCACTATAAGTATGTTATTAAGTCTTTGTTTTATTTACAAAAAATATTTTTCATCAAACTTAATTCCGTTTTCATTGAGTAATCTTTTGTATTCATCGTAATAATTTTCTTTATCATGATGATGCTGTTTTTGGTTTTTCACATAATTAATAATCATATCTCTTTCTCTAATACTATAAGTAAATGCGCCATAGCCAACTTGCCATCCTTCAAAGTATGGAAATTTGCCAGAGTCTTTCATCCATAGGTTGCTCGCCACTTTTATGTCTTGTACGTATTGCGCTAAACTAAGTGATGGGTGCAAATCAGAAAAAATATGAAGGTGATCTTCGATACCATTTATGCGATATAATTTGCATTTTTGTTTTGTAATAATGCCATATATATAGGCATATAATTCTTTATCGTACCTTCTATCTATAGTAGGGTTACGGTATTTTGTTCCGAAGATTATTTGGTAGTATGTTTGGCGGTAGCTACTCATGGTTTATTGCCCATGGGCTGCACCCATGGTTATAAGATGGTTGAATCCCTTCGGGATTCTATTGGTGATAATTGTTTTTGTGTAACTAGTTTTTATATCATTGCTTATCCTTCTCCATGGGCTGCACTCGTGGTTACTAATAGTTGAACCCCTGCGACATTCTGTTGGTGATAATTGATTTTATAAAATTTTTCTACTTCTAAATTCTACAAACAATTCCACCTATATGAGCTTGATTTACTAGCCGCTACAAATCCCGAAGGGGTTCAACTTTACATAACCGCAGGCAAGGCCTGTGGAAACTTCGCAATCACTTGTGTTTCCTCAAGTGATTGCGAAGGCAAGATGCACTTATGCTACCATACTCCCGGTTGCCTTTCCTAACATAAGCAACTCGGTAACCTGTATTTCGGTAATGTATTTTTTGTTGCCTTCTTTATCCATATAATTACGGTTTACCAATTTCCCTTCAATGGCAACTTCGGTTCCTTTCACTAAAAACTTTTCAGCAATATCTGCCACCTTTCCCCAGGCAATTAGATTATGCCATTGCGTTTCCGAAACTCTTTCGCCCTTTGCATTTTTGTACTGCTCGTTTGTAGCTACTGAAAAGCGTACAAGCTTTTTTCCTGTTTCGGTGTTTCTTACTTCTGGTGCGTTACCTAAATTACCAATCAATTGAACTTTGTTTTTTAATGCGTACATGTTTTTAAGATTTGTGTTCCGCATAATATCATTTTAGAAATATTTATGCGGAACGGTTTAAAGATTTATTTATTTCAGCCAATACCCTGTTTCGGTTTGACAAAGCAAAGATGCGCCGCAGCAAAAGCCTTACTCGTATCTTAACCGTTTATAGTTGTATATATCCGTTTGTAAACGGTTGTACTTATATAAACATTTCGTATCTTTTGCTCACAAACCAATATCAGCTTATGCTTGAAAAGAAAGAACCAACACTTTGCCTTAGTTGTGGCAGCGCTGTAAAAGGTAGAGCGGATAAAAAGTTTTGTAATGATTATTGTAGGAATGAATATAACAACGGGTTAAAATCGGGTACAACAAACCTTGTACGCAATATCAATAATGCGCTGGGGAAAAACCGAAGGATTTTAGAGACCTGTATTTCGGGGGAACAGGAAACAGGAAAAACCAATGCTGAAAAACTACTTGCAAAAGGTTTTCAATTTAAATATTTCACGCACACTTACACCAACAAAAAAAGCGATGTATATTATTTTTGTTATGATATGGGGTACCTGCCTTTAGAGAATGATTGGTTTTTAATTGTAAAGAGAAAGGAAGAAAATGGTTAAACTTTCAATGAATACCACTTTAATTATTTAGCAAACTAATTTTAAATTTATACCTATGCTTTCTGTTACCGTCATACAAACAAATCTTGTTTGGGAAAATAAAGCTGCTAATCTTTTGGTACTGGAGCAAAAAATTAAAAGTATAGAAGAACGGACAGAAGTGATTGTTTTACCCGAAATGTTTAGCACAGGTTTCTCTATGAATGCAGGAGCGCTTGCTGAAGACATGAATGGAGAAACAGTCAATTGGATGAAACGTGTAGCTGCAGAAAATAAAATTATATTAACAGGCAGCATCATTATTAAAGAAAATGAAAAATTTTACAACAGGCTTATCTGGGTGTTGCCAAACGGTGAATACGGTGTATATGACAAACGTCACCTTTTTGGTTTTGGCAATGAGACAGAACATTACAGCCCAGGTAATAAAAGATTAATAGCTAGTGTAAAGGGTTGGAAAATAAATTTACAAATTTGCTACGATCTGCGGTTTCCCGTTTGGGCAAGGCAAGCTCCATCTTCTTCGGAGAGGGCGGGGGGTGAGATAGAATATGATATTTTAATTTATGTAGCCAATTGGCCGGAGCGTCGAAGCCATGCATGGAAAACATTGCTTTGTGCGAGGGCAATAGAAAACCAATGTTATGTAGTGGGTGTAAATAGAGTAGGAGATGATGGCAATAATATTTACCACAGCGGCAACTCAATGGTTATTGATCCGCTCGGGCAGGTTCTTTATCATAATGCTGATGAGGAAGATATATTTACCATAGCGCTTGATAAAGAGAAACTTCATGAAGTAAGAAGCAAATTTCCTTTTTTAAAAGACGGAGATGATTTTAATATTACGGCCCTCTATATCTCCCCAAAAAGAGGAGGAAATCTCGGAGATTAAAACGAAAATGCTTATTAAAATTATGGAGTACTATTTATTAATTTCTTCACTTCTTCCATTTTCTTATCATACCCTTTTAGTAGCGCATCATAACTCGTAGGTACTAAAATATCAGGAGGTATACCGGTTCCTTTTATTGTAGGATGATTAAATTGTACTAGTCTATATAATGGAAGTCGCACACGAACCCCAGTGTTGGGTAATTTTATATCGGGTATCATAATGCCATTGTTGCCATACCAACCGCCACCGGTTTCTTCGCCCAATAATGTAATATCTTTTTGCCCTTTTAAAACATTGCAAACAATGGCAGATGCAGAAAATGTGGGACCACCCGTAAGTACATACACTTTTCCTTTGTAATTATTATTTTTCGGTCTATAAAAATGGTTCTCTAAATAACGCATATGATATTTTCCATCCTTATTCTTCCTGGAAATCAACAACATCTCTATGCTGTTTAAAAATCCACCTTTTATGTATTTTCCATAAGGTCCAATTCCTCTTGATGGCGTATAGAGTGTATCTGCAACTCTAAACCTTTCCCTAGAAATATATTTTGTTAGCAATGTGCTCATACCAACTCTTCCGCCTCCGTTGCTTCTTAAATCTAACACAACAGTTTCAATATTTTCTTTTCTTAATTGTTTAAATGTTTTTCTAAAAAATGATCTTAGTTTTCCTTCTGAAAAAGTATTTAAAGTGATAGTCGCAAAAAGTTTTGAGCTATCAATTGAAAACGAACGGTATTGCAATATTTTTTTCTCTTGGGGCTCAACTTTTTTTTGCTTTCGAATAATACTGTCTTTTTTTACAGAATCTTTAGCGGGAACAAACAACGGCACATTTATATTTTTTTCTGCGCCTGAGCTATCTAAATAATTAACGGAATAATTCTTACTCAATCCAAAGATGTTTCTGTGGTAGTAAGGAAAATTTGCACTAAGTCGAATATAATTTACATTGTTGGCGTATCCATCTTCGGGCAAAAATTCAAACATGTATTTTATAAGCAAATTATTTGGAATACCATTTATAGAGGTTATTAAAGTTCCTCTTTTAAATGTACTGTCTTTTTTATAATTCAAATTCCCCGTAACTGCCAAGGTATCATTCCATATTTTCATGTACAAAGGAAAAGATGGAATTACTTTTCCCTGAACCCATTTGCCATAAGCTTTGCTTAAGCTAACGCTTGTATGACCACAACGAATTTTATCAATGAGTGGTGAAACAGCAAGCCAGGCAAATTGTTGTTCGGTCATGCTATCGGTAATGCCGTTGTAATATTTTTTAAAATACTCGTCCATCTTTTCTTTGGGTGTGTACCAATACAATGATGGATGCTTGGCTTGGAGTATTTCTCTCAGTATAGTGTAATCTTTTTGTAGCGTTTCTTTAGGGTACTTTTTTGCGGGATTGTAATTTTTTGAAATGGCGCAAGAACACAGCGCAACAACTATACAAATAAAAAAGTAGCCGTAAAATTTGCTCATAATAAAAACTGAAATTAATACAATCGGCAACCAAACAAAAATTATGAATGTTATATAAAATAAAAAAGCCGCAATTTATGCGGCTATAAGTTTTATTTCTTCATGTGGTTCCAACCTTGGGCCACCAATGCATGTTTATTACCAGCTCGGGTAATCAGTGTTTTCCCTTCGCCCTCATCCGTCATGTAGCCAATAATACTTACAGATGGATTCAATTTTATTTGATCATAATCTGATTGTGGCACAGTAAACAACAATTCATAATCTTCGCCTCCACTCAATGCGCAAGCTGTTGGGTCAGTCTTCAATTTGTAAGCAAACTCTTTCATATCATCAGCAAAAGGCAGTTTATCTTCATACAACACACAGCCAAGTTTACTTTGTTTGCAAATGTGCATTAGCTCGCTACTCAATCCATCGCTTATATCAATCATGCTTGTTGGTAGTATGTTTTCTTCAGAAAAATATTCAATAATATCTTTTCTTGCCTCGGGTTTTAATAGTCTTCCTACAATATATGTCTGCCCCTCAAGGTCTGGCTGTGCGCCGGTTTCTTCAAATATTCTTTTCTCTCTTTCTAATAAAGTGAGTCCTAAAAAGGCACCACCAAGCTCACCACTCACACAAATAAGATCGCCGGATTTTGCACCGCTTCTTGTTACATATTTATCTGGTGCTACTTCGCCAATAGCTGTAACACTTATTACAAAACCACGGAGAGATGTGGTTGTATCTCCGCCCACTAAATCAACATTGTATTCTTCACAAGCAGCGTACACACCTTCATAAAACTCATCCAAACTTTCCAGCGCAAACCTGTTACTAAAACCAATACTCAACACAATTTGTGTAGGCGTTGCATTCATTGCATAAATATCACTAACATTTACCACTACAGCTTTGTAACCCAAATGTTTTAGCGGAGTATACGATAAATCAAAATGTACACCTTCCAATAAAAGATCTGATGATATCACTGTTTGTCTTCCAAAATGATCTATAACCGCGGCATCATCTCCCACACTTAAAATAGTAGATGCGTTTCTTGTTTCATTGTTTTGTGTAAGATGATCTATTAAACCAAATTCCCCAAGGGATGATATTTCTGTACGTTCCATAATTGTATTTTAAAGTTCATTTCCATTTATCATTCCGCTGAGCTCCTCATGTATTAATCCGTTCGTAGCTAATATTTGTTTTTGGTAAACTGAGTAATCGTTGCCACTATAATCTGTCACTTTTCCTCCGGCTTCTTTCACCATTAAAAATCCAGCAGCGCTATCCCATGTTTGTAGATGATGTTCAAAATATCCATCAAATCTTCCTGCTGCCACCCAGCATAAATCTATAGCTGCACTCCCAAGTCTGCGGACAGGTATTGCTTTTCTTATCAATTTTTCAAAAACCTGTAATGGACCGTTTTCTGAATCTAAATAAGTGTAAGGAAAACCTGTTACTAAGCAACTATTTCCAACATTTCTCTTGCTGCTCACAGCAATTTTTTTGTCATTCAAAGTTGCCCCCATTCCCTTCTCCGCAACAAACAATTCGTTCATAAATGGATTGTAAACCGACCCCATAATTATTTCTCCTTCTTTTTCAAGCCCAATACTTACACAACAAATAGGTATTCCGTTAGCAAAATTGATGGTGCCATCAATTGGGTCTATAATCCATTTGTATTCACTCGCAGTTTTAACTTCGCCCGTTTCTTCACTTAAAATAAAATGATCAGGATAATTTTTTTGGATAATTTCTATAATTGCTTTTTCGGATGCATGGTCTGCCTCCGTTACCAGATCGTTGATATTTGTTTTGCTGCTGATAGTAAATCTTCCATTAAAAAACTGTTGCATTTGTGCACCGCCTGCCTGTACCGCATTTAAAAGTGTTTCCTTCAACATGCGGCAAAGATAATGTGTCGGCTGCATCTTAACCGCAGATATGCTAAGGCGGAAATATTAATTTTTATTTACTACGGTACATTTTATCCAAACAATTTTATGTTTTTAATGTATGATTGAGTGTGTCAAATAGTTAAAAGAATAATTAGATTTTCAATTTCCTTTGCAGTTTCCCTATCTTATTTCAGTTTTTTGAAGATTCATGCTTGGCGACTTTGCGCCTCTGCGGTAAAACTTTTTTATGCCTTAAAAACTTTTTGTTAAGCCGATTAAAAAATCGTAATTCGTATTTACATGCAGCTATCAATCATCATCGTAAACTACAACGTAAAATTTTTTCTGGAGCATTGCCTGCTGTCAGTTATAAAAGCATGCAAAAAAGTTGATGCTGAAATATTTGTTGTAGATAACAATTCAAGCGATGGCAGTGAAGTTTATCTTACTCCAAAATTCCCCTTTGTAAAATTTTATTGGAACAAGACAAACCTTGGTTTTGGTAAGGCAAATAATAGTGTATTAAAGGATGCGAAAGGAGATTACATTTTATTTTTAAACCCAGATACAATTGTATCGGAAGATTGCTTCACAAAATGTATTTCATTTTTTAAAACTCATGCAGATTGTGGAGCGCTAGGCGTTCGTATGATAGATGGAAGCGGGCATTTTTTAAAAGAAAGCAAACGCTGTTTACCCACACCACCGGCAGGGATTTTTAAAATGGTTGGTCTTACCAGCGTATTTCCTGACTCTTCGTTTTTTGCAAAATATTATGCGGGTAGTTTACCTGAAAAAGAAAACAATAAAGTAGAAGTGCTCGCAGGGGCATTCATGATGCTAAGTAAAAAAGCAGTAGAAAAAACACATGGTTTTGATGAAGCGTTTTTTATGTATGGTGAAGACATTGATTTAAGTTATAGCATTACAAAAGCCGGATTTCACAATTATTATTTGGGTGAAACAACCATCATTCATTTTAAGGGAGAGAGCACACACAAAAAAGATACTTTCTATTTAAAACATTTTTATGGTGCCATGCAACTCTTTGTTGATAAGCACTACAGAAAAAATTCTTTTAAATATGCAGCCATGTATGTTGCCATAAATGCAGGTAAAAATATTGCAGCTATTAAAAATAAATTCTCCAACAATAAAGCTTCTTTTCTAAAAACAACTTCATTAAACGCTCTTTTTATTGGTGAAGAAAAGCAATTTGAACGAGTTAAAAGAATGTTGCAAAACACACATTATTCTCTTGATGGTTTTTTCAATGTGCTTGATGGAGTTAATTTAGATGACATAAAATCTATTGGAAAAGAAAAGAATATTGGGGCAATCATTTTAGGAGAAAGCGAGCATTTTTCCAACTTGGAGATTATGCAAACGATATCTATTTCAGCAGGTCATTTTAACTTTTTATTTTATCAAAACAATGCCGACAGTATAATTAGTAGTAATAACAAAAATGAACGGGGCGAATTTATTTCTGCCTTTTAATCAATTCCTCTAACTTTTTATTTTCTGAGATTGGAACCTCTATTTGACCAAGATTTTGAAGATTTATCATTTCCTTTTCCAAATTAAAATCTCTTTGTTCAGCGGCTATAAAATATTTTTTTTCTGCTAAATATTTTGCAAGATATTCCTGTTCCGTTTGCCCGGGCGTTGGTATTAGAATTGCTTTTTGTTGCAATGTTATTAAATCCATTATGGTGGAGTATCCGCTTCGTGCAACTATGGCTTTTGAAGATTGGATTAGTGTATTTAATTCTTTAGCGGGAAGATAGTCGAGAATCGTCAACAATTTGTTTTCATTGATTATTTTATTTGTATCCCCCGGCAATCCTCTAACTAATACCATTGTTATAGAAAGATTGTTCATCTGCGACAGCAGTATTTTTTCTAAGGTTGTACGCTGTGGTTCAGGACCTGATATTAATACCAGTAAATCAATAGATTTTTCCGTTGTTTCCTTTTTAAATCTTGATAATACTCCAATATAAGTCGTTGGTATTTGAGGTAATACGTGCGGGTGTGATAATTTTCCGGCAACCTCATTTGGTTTGTCTTCATCAGGCACCCAACATTCATTAAACTTATTTATTAGTTTATAATTTAATTTTTGAACAAGTTCATTAGTTAATACATTTCCTGTTTCAATAAATAGCTGGTGCGTTATAAAAATACTTTTAATTGCCTTGTTATAAAGACCATAGCGGTTATCAGAAATTACAATATCAATGTTATTTCTTTTTATTGTTTGTTTTAGCCATAAACGTTCATCTTTTATTGCCTTTAAAATTTTAGGTATTTGCGCTACTAACCAAATTGTGAATAAAGCCCTTTTGTTTGAGTAGGTAATGTTGTATCCTTTTAAAGATAAAATTGTGATGTTCGGAAATTCTTTGCTCAATAACGCTGCAGAATTACCGCTAGCGGCCAGTAAAACCTCATAATCATTCTCTATGAAACTTTGTATGATTGGTATGCATCTAGTAGTATGACCAAGCCCCCAATCAAGTGGTGCTATTAATACTCTTTTACGAGTTATGTTAATATTTTTAGTGGTGGCAGACAAAATTTAATGTTTGTAACTAAAAAATTGTTATTTTGTAACATAATTATGCGGAAAATAATAAAAATAACTTCATTAACTCTCATCGCATTTGCGTTGGTTGCAACCGGTTGTTCTTCTACCAAAAAAAGCACATGTGGTTGTACGGGTATGGTGGGTTATAAATAAACCAATACTATGACATCCAATCGTGATCTTCTAGTTATGTTCAGGCAACACGCGATGACACAACAAGATATTGACAAACAACTGTCTCAGTTAAACAACATGTTGTTTACAACTGAGAGACTTGATAATTTTGTAGGTGCGCATGAAGTGTTAGATTTGAATAGATATAAAATCATAAGCAACCCTGTTGAAATTAAAAAGATGCTTCGCCAAAAAAAACTCACAAAGCCATTCGTATTTTTCAATAATAAAAACTAAATCAATTCCTCTGTTTTTGTTGTGTTATAATTTTAGTCAACCTTTTTTAAAGCTGTTTTTAGCTTAAATAATACATCGTCAATATCTCCTTTTTTTACACAGCCTACACTAATTCTATACCAACTACTTTCTGCCTTTGCACCAAAACTGCTAAATGGAACCATTGCTAGTTTAGCTTCATTTAAAACATATTCCGTTACTCCTGCCTGGTTCTCTATTTTTACTCCGTTAAAAGATTTGCCAACAAGGTCAACTTTTACAGTTAAATAAATAGCGGCTTGAGGGTAAATGGCATCTACCGGAAGGCCTTCGTTTTTTAAAGCGATAACACCATCGTGTAAATTTTTTAGTCTAAAATCTATTTCCTTTTTAAAGTGATTAAAGTAAGTATCAATAGCATCATGTTGTACTAAAAATTTTGCAACTGCTTTTTGCTCAGCCATGGGTGCCCATGCACCAACGTGGCTGTTAATTGCTTTCATTTTTGCAATTAGATGTTTCGGTCCAAAACTCCAACCTACCCTAACACCGGTTGCGGCAAAGGCCTTGCTAATACCATCTATAAAAACAGTATACGCTTTCATTTGTGGTCGCAACGTTATAGGATCAAAATGTTCTGTATCACCGAATGTGAGTGTCCAATAAATTTGATCATATAATAGATATAACTTTTTCTCCCCTTCACCACGTTGTTCGTTCTCTGCGATAATAAGGTCACATATTTCTAAAAGATCCTGCTTTTTAAAAACGGTTCCGGTTGGGTTTAATGGTGAACATAAGGCTATCATTGCAGCACCTTTTACATGGGGGCGAATCTGCTCCGCGGTAGGCATAAAATTATTTTCCTGTAAGGTTTCTATTTTTACATGTTCGCCTTCTGTAAAATGTGTATAATGATTATTATTCCAACTTGGTACAGGATAAATTACTTTTTCTCCCTTGTCTACTATTGCTCTAAAAGCAGCATATATCAATGGTCTTCCACCGGCTGCAATTAAAATTTCAGAAATATCAATATCAAGTGATTGCTTATCTTTTAAAAAACCAGAAACGGCTTTTCTAAGATCTGTTTCTCCATCTGCTATGGGATAAGTTGTATAACCCTCATCATAGGCCTTCTTAATTTCTTCCCGCAACAATGCCGGAATTGGAAATTCTGATGAATCAAAATCTCCGATTGTGTAATTATAAATTTGATCTCCTTTACTTATTTTTTCTTTTATGATGCCCCCAAGTTTCACAATTTCTGATCCTATCAATGTTTCTGCAAGTTCACTAAGCTTTGGTTCTGCCATAAATATTTTATTAAAAAGTATTGAAAAGGGTTTTCACAAATGTAAAGAATAGGCTCTTCTTTACAAAACCCTAGCTTTTGTTTGATTTTACCAAATTGGATTTTAATCTTTATTGGAAGCTTATGAGTGAATGGTTCAAATCTTACAAATAAAAAAACCCTTGTTTTCACAAGGGCTATCTAACCTAAAAACTACACCTGAACATTCTTTATGCATTATTGAGAACCTAATTTCCCTCAAATACACTATTATTTACGAAAATGTTGGTGAAAAGGATTTTCTTTTTTATTATTTAATCAGAATATTTTTTTAGTAAAACAGTATATATTTTTACTTGTTCGTGCCACGTAAATGCATTTGGATCATACCAAGTGCAGTAGCAATATCCCTCTTTTGAAATAAAGGCTATTGTCATTTTCGGACTACCTGATTTTAATTCTACAATATCTCCCGCCTTAAACTCTTCCATATTCATTTTTATTAACGTCCCATGTAAACCATCAAAATTTGCACATCGCTTGGGTTTACGCCGCTTATACGACTAGCTTGACCTAAAGTACGGGGCTGTATTTTTTTAAATTTTTGCTTTGCTTCATTTCCAAGCGAAATCAACTTTTCGTAGTTAAAATCTGCCGGGATAGATAGATTTTCGAGTTGACTCATTTTTTCTACTAATTCTTTTTCCTTTTCAATATAAGTAAAATATTTAATTTGTATTTCCGCTTGTTCCAGCTGATCTACAGAAAAATCTTTTAATGCTGATTGAACCGCTTCAATATTTAGCTTCATGTCAGCAAGAGATACATTTGGTCTTAGTAAGAGTTGAGAAACCTTTTGTTTAAACAATAGTGTTGCAGAACCAATCGAAGTAAGATACTCATCAGCCTCTAATCCACTGATTGACAAACTATTAATTATTTCAATGGCTTCTTCTACTTTTCTTTTCTTAATCATCACCTTATCCATTCTATCTTGAGAGGCAATTCCTAACAAATACCCGATTTGTGTAAGGCGCAAATCAGCATTATCTTGTCTCAACAAGGTCCTAAACTCTGCTCTGCTTGTAAACATTCTATAAGGCTCGTCTGTCCCCTTATTTATTAAATCATCTATTAAAACGCCAATATATGCTTCGCTGCGTTTTAATATGAAAGGTTCCTCATCCTTCACTCCTAAGTGCGCATTTATGCCCGCCATTAATCCTTGGCAAGCTGCTTCTTCGTAGCCAGTTGTGCCATTTATTTGCCCTGCAAAAAACAAATTTTTAATCAATTTCGTTTCTAAACTTGCTTTTAATTGGGTTGGTGGAAAGAAGTCGTATTCTATTGCATAACCCGGTCTAAACATCTTACAGTTTTCAAATCCGGGTACTTTTCGCAAAGCTTTTAATTGTACCTCTTCCGGTAATGAGGAAGAAAAACCGTTTACATAGATCTCCACTGTGTTCCAACCTTCAGGTTCTACAAACAATTGGTGTCTTTCTCTTTCAGCGAACCTGTTTATTTTATCTTCTATGCTTGGGCAATATCGTGGACCTGTACCGTGTATTCGCCCTTGAAACATCGGACTACTTTCAAAACCTGTTTTTAATATATCATGAACTTCTTGGTTGGTATACGTAATCCAGCAACTTTTTTGCTTTTCGGGCTTTAATTCAGGTGTAGATAAATAGCTAAATCCCACCATTTCTAGATCTCCCTTCTGCTCCTCCATTTTAGAGTAATCTAAACTTCTACCATCAATACGTGGGGGAGTTCCAGTTTTTAACCTTGCGGTTTCAAACCCAAGCGATACCAATTGCTCAGTAATGCCAGTAGCTGCTTTTTCGGCAACCCTGCCTCCACCAAAATTTTTTTCGCCAATATGTATAATGCCGTTCAAGAATGTTCCATTAGTAAGCACTACTGAATTCGCATAAATCCCATGCCCAAGACCTGTCTTAACTCCTTTAACAACTCCATCTTCTACTATTAAAGCAGATACCGTGTCTTGATAAAAATCTACGTTGGGGGTCTGCTCAAGCATTTCACGCCAAGTTTGGGCAAAAAGCATTCTATCGCTTTGTGCTCTTGGGCTCCACATTGCTGGACCTTTAGATCGGTTCAACATCCTAAATTGAATCATACTCTTATCAGTCACTATTCCACTGTAACCGCCAAGCGCATCTATTTCTCTCACTATTTGTCCTTTTGCTATACCACCCATTGCTGGGTTACAGCTCATTTGGGCAATTGTCTGCATATTCATGGTGATGAGTAGTGTTTTACTACCCATATTTGCACCTGCGGCTGCAGCTTCACAGCCTGCGTGCCCTGCGCCTACTACTATAATATCATATTTTGGAAACATTACTGCAAAGGTACGAAGTGCACTGTCTACAAAGAAAAGAATGGCTCTACCCGAATTTTCTCAAAATTTCTTTCTCTAGAAGTATATCTGAGAGTGTAACTCCACGGTTTAGTTGGGCAAATTCACTTGCAGTTAGGGTGGCTAATAGTTCAAATTCCTCTTTTCTATTAATAATAAACTGTTCAATTTTTGGTTCTGATACTATGTTTGAGACTTCGATAGCTTCTATTTTAGCTAACATTTTAGCACAAAACGAATAATTAGTTCTTATGTAAAGCGCCTCAAAATAATTTTTTACGGCTAAAACATCAATCCTGTTGCCTCTTGCTTTAGTTAAATCATGTTTTTCTACCCTAATATTTATGAAATTCCATGCAAGCTTAAGATCTTCCTCACTATTAAAATCAAAATAAGCAATCGGTACTATATGGTCAAATTGCCAGGCGGTCGCAAAATTACCCCAGTTTAAATCGGGTGTAAATTGAATTTCTATCCATTGTCTGAAACTTTCTATATTTAATCCAAAGTACATAGCGTATCCTTCACTTACGTTCTTTTCTAAAACATACCTACGTAACGCCTGCTGCCATTTCCTTTT
>JANOTH010000051.1:0-6370 GCA_031416275.1 Ferruginibacter sp.
GAAGAAAGAAAAAATGTATTTACAAATGACGGCATAAAAACAAACTTAGGATATACAGATGTAGAAATAAAAGAAATGGGCAACCAGCTGTTACCCACACTTATGCACCCCGAAGATTTTGAGACTTATCTTATTGATACCTTTCCTAAATACCACGGTATAAAAGACAAAGAAATTATTACTAATGAATTTAGAATGAAAAGCAGAAGTGGACATTGGAAATGGTTTTATTGCACAGAATCTGTTTTTTTAAGAAAGTCTAACGGAATACCGAAAGAAATTTTTGGAATTGTTACAGACATTACTGAACGAAAAGAAGCCGAAAATGAAATAAAAAAATACAATGAAAGGTTCCAAGTAATTGCCAGTGCCACAAACGATGCATTATGGGAATGGAATTTTGAAACTGGTGAACTTTGGGCAAATCAAAAGCACCAGCATTTATACGAGGTTGATGTTTCAGATCCTGTGCCTTCAGAGAAAGTATGGGAGCAAAAAATACACCCGGCCGATAGAGAAAAGGTAGTAGCTGCTAAAAAAAATGCTTTTGAATCTGATATAAAAACTTGGATATCTGAATACCGATTTGAAACAAAGAATGGATTTATAGATATCTATGACCGGTGCTATATTATTAGAAATGCAGATGGTAAAGCCATACGTGCTACAGGAACTATGCAGGATATTACCGAACGGAAAAAGGCAGAAGAAGAATTGCGCCTGAGCGAAAACCGTACAAGGAGAATATTTCAATCTGACATGATTGGTTTTATCTATTGGGATGTAAATGGCGAAATACTTGATGCCAACGACCGTTTTCTTGAAATAACCGGCTATTCCAGACAAGACCTGGGGAAGAATAAAATAAACTGGAGTGACATGACCCCGCCTGAATACCAGGAGCTGGACCGCACAGCAATAGAGGATATTGTAAACACCGGAATTTGCCAGCCATACGAAAAGGAGTATTTTAGGAAAGATGGCAGCCGAGTGGCAATATTGATTGGAGCTACAGCTTTGGAAGGAAGTAATTTCGGGAAGGGTGTGTCTTATGTTTTGGATATTACCGAACGCATAAAAGCAGAAAACAAGCTGAAGGAAAATGAAAATTATTTACGCACTATTTTAGATACCGAACCTGAATGTGTAAAAATACTTAACAACAAAGGGGAACTGTTATCAATGAACCCAGCAGGCCTTGCCATGATAGAAGCCGATAATGAACAACAGGTATTGGGCCATCGCATGACAGAGCTGGTTGACAAAAAACACCGGTTGGGTTTTGACCGATTATGCAACGATGTATTTAATGGCAATTCCGGTACTTTTGAATTTGAGGTAACCGGTTTAAAAGGTGGCCACCGCTGGCTGGAAACACATGCCGTACCATTGAAAGATGCTACAGGAAAAGTATTAAACCTATTAGGAGTAACCCGAGATATTACCGAACGTAAAAAAGCGGAAGAAAAAATTTTAAATACAACTAAAGAACTACGCCAGTTAACTGCTCACTTGCAAACCATTAGAGAAGAAGAACGCAAACGCATAGCCCGTGAAATTCATGATGAACTGGGGCAGCAGCTTACCGCCATTAAAATGGATACTGTTTGGATTGATAAGCAAATTCCTCCCGAATCTGTTGCGGTAAAAAATAAGCTACAAAATATGATAGAATTGCTGGATGGAAGCCATCAATCTGTAAGAAAGATTTTAAACGAACTGAGGCCTTCTGCACTGGATGACAATGGTTTGTTGGAGACACTGGAATGGCTGGGAAAGCAGTTTACGGAATCGAGCGAAACACCAGTGCATTTTACGAGCAACCAAACTACCATCAAATTACCTCAGGAAGCTGCTATTTGTATTTTTAGGGTATACCAGGAAGCACTTACCAATATCATGCGGTACGCAGGTGCAAGTAAAGTAGTAAGCTCGTTAAATGTAATTAGTAAGCGAATTGTACTTGTTATTGAAGACGATGGAAAGGGATTTAATACCGCTGCAGTGCAAAGTAAAAATTCATTTGGGTTGCTGGGCATGAAGGAAAGAGTACATTCATTAAATGGGGTATTTGATTTAATTTCATTGCCGGAGAAAGGAACAACAATTGTTGTTAATTTACCCTATACAGATACAGTAACTGAATAATCGGGATGTTGAAAAAATAAAATAAAACTTACGCTTTCGTTTAAAAACAATCATATGAAACGGATTCTTTTGGCAGATGATCACAGCTTTGTACGGAGGGGATTGATACAAATACTAAAAGATGAATATCCTACTATTGAAATTACGGAAGTAGGCGATGGCGGATCTATCTTAAAAGAAGTAACCTTACATGATTTTGACCTCATTATTTCAGACCTCGATATGCCCGGTATATCGGGGCTAGATGCTTTGGAGCGGATACAACTCATAAAGCCACACATCCCTGTTTTGATACTCAGCGTTTTTACAGAAGATCTTTATGCCATAAGGGTTTTAAAAGCAGGTGGCGCCGGTTATATAAATAAAAACGCAGCGCCTTACGAATTGATCAATGCTGTACGACGCATTGAAATGGGCAAAAAATACATTACACCTGAAATAGCAGAAAAATTATTGATCAATATAGGCACCTCCAAAAAGCCACATGAAATGCTCAGCAACCGTGAGCTTGATATATTTAAATTGCTTGCCGAAGGAAAAACACTAACGCAGATAGCCCAATCCCTCTCCTCTGCATTAACCACGGTAAGTACACACCGCGGCCGCATTTTAGAAAAGCTTGGTTTACAAACCAATTCGGAACTAACACGTTATGCCATTGCCCACCATATTATTTCTGATATTGCTCTATAACAAAACAATTATTTAGTTGTTTTGGTTTTTAAGCAAACCAGTAGTAGTATGACTACCGTAATATATGCCCAGCACCCTACCCAAGTAATATATATACTGCTATTCTTTTCTTTCTCTAATAAATGATGCTTTGTATAAATACATAAAGTAGATGAATGTACTAATTGCAGACAGCTCGGCAGGAATATTAGCAAGGTTAAGTGATATCGTCACTTTCAAAACTATTAACGCCATTATTTACACTGCTAAAAATTTTGAAACTGCTTTACGATTATTTACAGAAAGTAAACCTTCAACTGTTCTGCTCGGCATGAATTTACCCGGCAATCAATCTATAGAATTATTAAGGGCAATAAAAAAAACAGGGCACAACACGAGTATCATCATTTTATCCATTTACATCAATAATGCTATGATAGAAGAATGCAGGCAACTCGGCGCAACAGTTTTTTTAGATAAGTTTCTTGAATTTGAAAAAATACCTGAACATATTAACGCCATTGAATGTAATATAAACAAGAGAGCATAATAATATCCCCGAAGTAAAACCAACAATAAAATGCACAAACAGTCAAGGTTTTCAAAAACCGTATTGATAAACCGAAGGCTGTTTGTGCTTTGTTAAAGCAATACGATGTAGAGCTTACAGTGAATATTTAAAAAGTAAAAAAGACCGTTATTTAACCTGCATAAAATACCCATAAAAGCAAGCATAAAATTATTGCATTGCTTTTTTGGTACAAAAAATAGCAACTATACAATACCGGCATATCTATAGTCGCCAACAATAAAACCTGAAACGATGATTAAAAAAAACAGTACTAAGCCGGTTACAGAAAATGTAAATAACAAAAAATTAAAACCACTGCAAAAAGTGTTGCCCAAAACACCCACAGGCATTGTAGGGTTAGATGAAATTACAATGGGTGGCTTACCCAAAGGAAGGCCCACATTGGTTTGCGGCAATGCAGGTTGTGGCAAAACATTATTGGGGCTTGAGTTTTTGGTACGTGGTGCAACAGAATATAATGAGTCTGGCGTATTTATGTGTTTTGAAGAATCAGCTAAAGAGCTGGCCGAAAACGTAGCATCATTGGGCTACGATTTAAATAAACTGGTAGCACAAAAAAAACTGGTACTCGATCATGTAAGAGTTGAACGGACCGAAATTGAGGAAACAGGCGAGTACGATCTGGAAGGTTTGTTCATTCGCCTCAACTATGCCATTGACAGCATTGGTGCCAAAAGGGTAGTGCTCGATACACTTGAATCACTTTTTTCCGGCTTATCAAATGATGGCATTCTCCGTGCTGAGCTACGACGGCTATTTCATTGGTTAAAAGAAAAAGGCGTAACGGCCATCATCACCGGCGAGCGGGGCGATGGTATACTCACCCGGAAGGGCCTGGAAGAATATGTATCCGATTGTGTAATACTGCTCGACAACCGGGTTACCGAACAATCCTCTACCCGCAGGTTGCGCATTGTAAAATACCGGGGTACAACCCATGGCACTAATGAATATCCTTTTTTAATTGAGGATAGCGGTTTTGTGGTGATGCCTATTACTTCGGTAGGTTTAGATCATAAGGTTTTATCCCAACGTATTTCTACTGGTATTACCCGGCTGGATACTATGATGGGCGGTAAAGGGTATTACCGTGGAAGTAGCGTAATGGTTTCGGGTACAGCTGGTACCGGCAAAAGCAGCTTATCGGCTCATTTGGCAGATGCTGCTTGCAAAAGGGGCGAAAGGGTGATTTATTTTGCTTTGGAAGAATCTTCTTTCCAAATCATCCGCAACATGCGGTCTATTGGTATTGATTTAGGTAAATGGGAAAAAAAGGGATTAATAAAATTTCATTCCCGTAGGCCAACCAATATGAGTGTTGAATCTTATTTAACCACAATTTACAAGGATGTTAACTTCTTTAACCCAATGGTGGCCATTATTGATCCAGTAAGTAGTTTTATTGTAGCGGCAAACGACTTTGATGCAAAATCAATGATGATACGCCTGATCGACTTTTTAAAAACCAAACAAATTACCGCCTTTTTTACCTGTCTTACTAAAGGGGGTGGAGATTTAGAACGTTCGCAAATTGATATTTCTTCGCTTGTTGATACTTGGTTGCTGGTTAGGGATATTGAAATTGGCGGCGAACGCAACCGGAGCTTGCTTATATTAAAATCCAGGGGTATGGCCCACTCTAACCAGATACGGGAATACCGGTTAACCAATCATGGTGCCGAATTGCTGGACGTATATATAGGCCCCGGCGGTGTTTTGACCGGCTCGGCGAGAATTGCCCAGGAAGAAAAAGAAAATGCAGATCAACAACTTCACCAGCAGGAAATTGAACGGAAACAAACTGAACTAGAGTGTAAGCGGAAAATAATGGACGCACAGATTGAAGCATTGAGGCTGCAGTTTGCGTCAGAACAAACTGCCGCTTTAACCAACATTAAAATCGAAGAAAGAAGATTTAAGCAGGTGGTGCAAAATAAAGCTGACATGGGAAAACGCAGAAATGCTGACTTGAATGATCTATTATAGGATATAAAATAAAAATCTTAAAAAGATTTACAATGAACAAAAAAACAATTAGTACACCAAAGCTGCGTTCAAAACAAGCCCAGGCAGAAAAAGATAAATGGATATTACGATTGTATGTGGCAGGGCAAACAACTAAATCATTAAATGCATTCAGTAACCTGAAGGCCATTTGCGAAAAGGAACTGGAGGGCAAATATGAAATTGAAGTGATTGACCTGTTGATCAATCCGCAGCTAAGCCGGGATGACCAGATTTTAGCGATTCCCACCCTGGTGCGTAAAATACCCAAGCCCGCCCGTAAAATCATTGGCGACCTTTCCAACACTGAAAAGGTACTTGTGGGTTTAGACTTATTGCATAAAAAGTAAAAAATCACAAATGAAAAAAGCGACTGATAAAATTGTAAGCTCTACCAAAAAATTTGAGGCAGCAGCTAAGTCGAAGAAGAAAGATCATTTTGTTTTAAAATTATACGTGTCAGGCTCTACCTGCAGTTCTATCAACGCCATTAAAAATATAAAAAACATTTGCGAAGAGAATTTACAAAACCGGTACGATCTGGAAGTGATTGACTTGTATCAAAATCCAAAACTGGCCAGTGGCGAGCAAATTATTGCAGCACCTACATTGATTAAAAAGCTGCCACTTCCATTAAGGCGCATCATCGGTAATCTTTCCAGTAAGGAAAAAGTTTTGGTGGGGCTGGATATAAAAGAAGAAATCAAAAAGGTTTAATCTAAATGAAAGAAAGCATCACACATCTTAAAAAAGAAAACGAAGCGCTAAAGCTTAGTTTAGCCGAAGCGGAAGAACTGCTGGATGCCATCAGAAATGGCGAGGTAGATGCTATTGTAGTAAATGGTGCTGCAGGAGAAAGAATTTTTTCTCTCCACTCTGCAGAAACTCCCTACCGTATCATTTTAGAGGAGATGAATGAAGGTACTATCACCATTTCGGCAAAAGGGATCATCC
>JANOTH010000052.1:0-14015 GCA_031416275.1 Ferruginibacter sp.
ATTTTTAAACAACGTTTACCTAAATGTAGATGTAAAAATATGTATAAACAAAAAATTATTTTTGTGGAATGAAGACAAGCTAACACCCCTTTTTGATACTAAAAAAGAACAGGCCGGAAATATTATCATGCGGCAAAAAGAAAAATTGTGGGATAATTATTTTGGCGAAATAGAAAAATACGACATCAGCAGATATAGTGAGGGAACATTGCCTAAATGGAATGAAAATTTGCCGAAAAATTTTGGCAGGGTAATTTATCCTTTTATTATTGACAGGGGCGGCATTTTGTGGGGCGGTACAAAAGGTTATGGCCTCCTTAAATACAATAGAAATGCCGGTAAGTTTAATACGATGGCAGCCGGTAAAAGCACTGTTTTTATAAAGCCTGAAAACAACAACGAAATTTACATAAGCAGATACCCATATGCATGGCACAAATTAATGGGCGATAGTTTGTTGAATGATCCACTTTCTAACATTACATCCAACAATGAGATAGATAATTTTGTAATTGCAAAAACCGGAGATTACTGGTTGCGGTCAGATAATGAAGGCCTACTGCAATATAGTATTTCGGCTAAAAAAATAGTTCATTATCCAACAGTGATAAGCAATGATGGCCGTGGTGAAAAGCAACCGATGATAGAAGACAGTAAAGGAAATATATGGTTCCCCGCACTCAACGGAATTTTTTCACTTATCAATTCCCGCACTTTAAGTGTAAATATTTTCAGCATCATAAATAGGGATGAAAGACCCGGCAAGATTGATTTTCCCTGCACCGCTTTGTATGAGGACGGTGATGGCATTTTTTGGGTTGGTACAGCAAATGGTTTTGCAAAACTTACTTTTTCTGCAAACGATTTTAAAAAACCAAGCCATGTAAAATGGTATAAAATAAATACTGATAATAAAAACTCGTTAAACTATAACAACGTTTCGTGTTTTTTAGATGATCCACATGAACCAAAAAAATATTTATGGATATGTACAAAAGGTGGTGGCTTAAACAGGTTGGAAAAGAATGCCGATAATTTTCTACACCTTACCAAAAAAGAAGGATTACCAAACGATGTGGTGTATGGTATTATGGCAGATGATAAAAATAATATTTGGGGTAGCACAAACAAGGGATTATTTTGTTTGCAAAAATTAGGGGAGGCTAAATGGAACATTAGAAACTTTACCATCTCTGATGGTTTGCAGGATGATGAATTTAACACATATGCTTATGCAAAATTGCCCAATGGTAACATGGTATTTGGTGGCGTTAATGGTATAAACATTTTTAATCCAAAAGAGGCACTACAAACAGGCATGTTGGCAAATGTTTTTATTACCAGTTTGGTTGTAAATAACAAAGAAATTGTTACCGGAGATGAAACCGGTATTTTAAAAAACAGCATAGAACATGCAAAAAATATTACACTTAATTATTTGCAGGATATTCTTACGCTCGAGTTTTCTTCATTAGATTTTTCAGTGCCTGAGCAAAACAAATACCGCTACCAATTAGTAGGCATAGATAAAGACTGGATTGAAGCAGGCACCAGGCACGCTGCAACTTATTTACACCTGCCTGCCGGTAGTTATACTTTTAATGTGCAGGGCAGCAACAGCCAAGGCAGTTGGATGCCAAACATAGCAACACTGCAAATAAAAATACTGCCTCCATGGTGGCTAAGTTGGTGGGCATATATGTGTTATTTTATTTTACTGGCTGTTTTACTACGGCGGTATTTTAAATTTTTAAAAAACAGGGCTAAGCTACAGGCACAGCTTAAGTTTGAGCACAATGAAAGTAGCCGAATAAAAGAATTGGATGCTGTAAAAACACAACTCTATACAAATATTACGCACGAGTTTCGTACACCGCTCACCGTCATATTAGGTATGGCAAAACAGATAGAGAACAACCCGGGTTTGCATGCTAAAAAAGGCACGGAAATGATCATCCGCAATGGGGAAAGTTTACTAAAGTTGGTGAACGAAATGCTCGATCTATCTAAATTGGAAAGTGGTAAAATGGTCCTTAATCTGGTGGTTGGAGATATCATTGTTTTTTTACGATATATCGTAGAGTCATTTCATTCCCTTGCAGAAAATGAAAACAAGCAGGTGCATTTTCTTTCAGATATTGACACCTACCAAACAAAATATGATGCGGAAAAAATGCGGCAGATTATGGCCAATCTATTATCAAACGCATTAAAATGTACACCCGAAAAAGGTAATATTTATATTTCGGTAAATGAAAAAGCAGTATACAATAAGATAAAATATACCGGGCTAATTATAAAAATAAAAGATACCGGTGTTGGTATTCCGGAAGAAAAAATTCACCTTATTTTCGATCGCTTTTATCAACTGGAAAATTGTAATGCTGGCACCACACAGGGAACGGGGATTGGCCTGGCACTTACCAAGGAACTCGTAAAACTAATGGGTGGAGAAATAACAGTAAAGAGCCCACCGTTGGGTGCAAATAAAGGCACAGAATTTACACTGGATATACCATTGCTAAAAACCATAGATGAACAAGAAAATTTACAGGGTAATGCTATGGATGCTTTCAATACAAGCGGTATCGGTGTAAATGGTCAACAGCAATCTTTTAAAATACATGCCGACGAACTAAACCCGGAAAGCGCTTTAATTTTATTGGTAGAAGACAATGCCGATGTGGTTGCATACACAGCATCCTGCCTGCCCGGTTACAGGCTTGCAGTGGCCAAAGATGGAAGGGAAGGCTTTGAGATTGCAGCCGAAATTATTCCTGACTTAATTATAACTGATGTGATGATGCCGTGTATGAATGGTTTTGAGTTGCTTAAAAAATTGCGCAGCGATGAACATACAAGCCATATCCCCATAATGATGCTTACGGCAAAAACAGATATGGAGAGCAAAATGCAGGGGATACAGGGCGGAGCGGATGCGTATTTGGAAAAGCCATTTAACAATGAAGAGTTACAAATTCGGGTAGAAAAATTATTGGAATTGCGAAAAAATCTCCAACAGTTTTATTTAAACAAAGCTGGATTACTAAATAACTTGCCCGCAACATCATTTGCAGAAAATTTAAATGACAATATTAAAGTACTGCCGCAAACTGAAGATAAATTTGTAAGCAAAACACGAGAGATAATTGAAGCACACATTGCCGATAATGCATTTTCGGTAGAAGATTTATGTAAGGCGGTCTTTATGAGCCATTCAAAACTGCACCGCAAACTCGATGCATTGATAGGTTGCTCACCAAATAAATTTATTAGAATAATTCGTTTAAAAAAAGCAAAAGAACTGCTGCAGCAAACAGAAGAAACCATTTCCTCTATTGCTTTTGATTGTGGCTTTCAAGATCCGGGATATTTTGCCCGGGTGTTTAAACAAGAATTTGGTATTACACCGCAGGAATGGCGGGTGGGTTTGAAGGAATTAAGAAACTAAAATTTTATTTTACTAATACTCGTTTAATAGCGGATAGTGTGTATCATTTTAACAGAAATCAGCAGGACGATCAAACAGCACTATGACATTTTTAGTTGTAGTCGTTAATAAAAAATTTAAATAATTCGCTTTGCCTTATCATTATTAATTAATACCACACCAGGTTTTTTCCCGCTTTCAAAACTGCCTGCAACCTTATCAATACCTAAAGCTTTTGCACCATCTATAGTTGCCCATTTTAAAACGGTATCCAACAAAATAGTGGAAAAATTTTTTAAAATAGTTTTTATCTCTTCATACATATTTAGCTGCTCGTTGCTTGCGTAGCTATCAGTACCCAACACAATATTGCAGTTTGTTTGCAGTAACATTTCTATATCAGGCAGGGTATTCTCTATATATAAATTTGCGTTGGGGCAAATACAGTAAAACAGGCTATCGTGTGTTTTGTTAGCTGCTGCAAAAAGTACATCATCTTTTTTGGTAAAAGTATTGTGCACCAGTATTATTTTTTGTTGCTCCGAAAAATATGGTAGCCAGCTTTCTAAAGAGCGTTTGCCCGTTGGCGAAAACGAATTAATGTCAATACCAAAGTTGCTGTATAGTTGCAAAAAATCACCGGCCTTGCTTATGTATAATTCATTCTCTGCTGCACACTCCTGGTTGTGTATGCTAACGGTTTTATTTGCTGAGGAAGTGTTGAGCATATTAAACAGCGGTTTAGAAACGCTGTATGGCGCATGAGGTACAACCGTTAATTCATTTTCAGAAAGTTTTAATGCCTCTCTAAATTCTTCCATAATTTTTGTCGCTTCATCAAATCTTTTTTGTGCAACTGCACCCACAAAACCACTCACTTCTATAAAGTTGTGCCAGTGTAAATTGCTCTGTTGTTTAAGTAAAATGGAGTCTGTCGTATTACAAATATCTCCAACTGCAACTGTACCGCTCTCGTACAATTCTGTTGCAGCAGCAACCATAGCATTGTATTTTTCTTCTTTGCTTGCAGTGCGTTCTTTCATTACAGTCTGCACAAAATTTACCAGACCAGTATGTTGAGGAATTTTACTTTTTAAGTGGCTAAGCTCAATATGACAGTGAGCATTAACAAACCCTGGGCAAATCACGCCTTCAAAATAATCAATGCCTTCCCCTGCATCTTTCTCGTCAACAAGTGCTTCAACTATGCCATTTTCACCTATAACAAGCACTTGGTTTGAGCCTCTCAAAGTGTACCCATCAAAAATATCAGTACCTTTTAATTTTCTGTATAACATGGTAAAATGATAAAACGTAATTTCGCAGCCGCAGTTTTCGTTTATCCGCCATTGCGCTACAATGTAAAGTTGCACAAAGAATTTTATTCCTTTTTAAAAATTGATGAGGGGAGTAGGTTATTTTATTTAAGGGTATAAGTCTAAATACTAAGTACTCAATACTCAATACCATTTTATGTTAGATAAATTAGATGCTATAAAAGCCAAGTTTGACGATTTAAGCGTTGCGCTTACCAACCCCGAAGTGGTGGGCGATAATAAACGATTTGTAACACTTAGCAAAGAATACCGCAGCCTGGAGAAAATTGTAAATGCCCGCAATGCTTACATTAAAACAATGGATGATATTGAGTTTAATAAAGAAGTGTTAAACAGCGATGATGCCGAAATGAGGGAAATGGCAAAACTAGAATTGCCTGATTTGGAGGAACTGAAAGACACACAGGAAAAAGGGCTGCGCAATATGTTGATTCCCAAAGATCCTTACGATGAAAAGAATGCCATATTAGAAATACGTGCAGGTACCGGTGGAGATGAAGCCTCTCTTTTTAGCGGTGACTTGCTGCGTATGTACCTTAAATATTTTGAGAAAAAAGGTTGGAAGGCAACTTTGTTGAGTGAAAGTGAAGGTACTGTAGGAGGTTACAAAGAAGTACAGGTGGAGGTTACGGGTGATGATGTATATGGATTATTAAAATTTGAAAGTGGTGTTCATAGGGTGCAGCGGGTGCCAGATACCGAGGGAAGTGGCCGTGTACACACGAGCGCTGTTACAATAGCTGTAATGCCTGAGGCGGAAGAAATAGATTTTGAATTGAAAGAAAGCGATGTAAAAATGGAAACTGCCCGAAGTGGTGGCGCAGGTGGGCAAAATGTAAATAAGGTAGAAACGAAAGTTTTTTTAACCCATAAGCCTACAGGTATTGTAGTAATGTGCCAAACGGATAGATCGCAGCTTGGAAATAAACTAAAAGCAATGGAAATGTTACGTACAAGGTTGTACGATGAGGAAGTTAGAAAAGCTGAGGAAGCTATTTCCCACATGCGTAAAAGTTTGGTAAGTACTGGGGACAGAAGTGCCAAAATAAGAACTTACAATTTTCCCCAAGGCAGGGTTACTGACCATAGAATTGGCATGACGGTTTATAATTTAGATGCCGTTTTAAACGGAGAAGTAGGTGAATTTATTGAGGCACTGCAATTTGCAGAAAATGCTGAGAAGCTTACTACCCAACGATAATTAATACAAAGCCGCATTTTTTGCGGCTTTTTTTATGAGCTTACAAATAAACGATTGTTCAACACTTACACTGTTTACAATTATTTAACAACTGGCAAATATTTTTGGCACCTCATTTGCAATTTACTTGAAACAACAACGATCAATTTAAATTTCTCATAAGCAGTTAGTTTTGGTAAACAGCCCCCGTTTCTACGGGGGCTTCTTTTATGGTACATACTTTGTTTTTGGTTGAAAATTCAAATAGAGAATCGGCTGTCGTTTAGTTTTTTTAGAATTTGTTTTGCATTTATTTCTTTGTACTGCTTGGCATTGTAAGTGCATGCAATGTGCAGCAAATTATATTTTAGAAGGTTTTGGGTAGAAGCTGTAACAGCAGCAAACGAATATTTTACAAAGGCAAAGGTTGTGTAAAACAAACTGTAACTGTATAACGTTTGTTCTTTACTAACTTTAACCAAATTTAAAACAACAGGTTCGTGGCGGAAACAATAGATAATAACACTTCATTTTTAAGAAAATTGGGAAATGAAGCCGGTGTAGAGATGAGTTTTGTAGATCATTTAGAGGCATTGAGGTGGCATTTGGTGAGGGCAGTTTTGGTTTGGCTTGTGGCTGTAATTGCTATTTTTACACAAATAGACTGGGTATTTGATAATATAGTTTACGCACCCGCAAGATCTACCTTTGTAAGTTACCGTGCCTTGTGCGATTTTAGCCATTGGCTACACCTCGGCGAAGCGTTGTGTATGCCCGCTGTAAACATTGAGCTGCAGGGTAACACAGTGAGCGGTCCGTTTATGTCGGCCATTTCTATTGCTGTTATTGGAGGGCTAATAGTAGCGTTCCCTTATTTATTTTGGGAGTTGTGGCGTTTTATTAAACCTGCACTTTCTGCAAAAGAAGTAAAGTATTCTCGAGGTAGTCTTTTATGGGTGTCATTGTGTTTCTTTTTAGGCGCTGCATTCGGTTATTTTTTATTAGCACCTTTTACATTTAATTTTTTGGGAAGTTTTAAGTTAGGCACTACCGGTGCATATATTTACCGACCAACACTTGATGATTATATAGATACACTTAACAACCTAATTTTAGGGTGTGGTATTGCTTTTGAGCTTCCGGTAATGGCTTATGTGCTAGGTAAAATAGGATTAATAAGTGCCAGTTTTTTAAAGAAATACCGTAAATATGCATTTATTGCAATTCTTGTTTTAGCGGCTGTTATAACGCCGTCACCTGATTGGACAAGCCAGATAATTGTATCGGTACCACTATTGATTTTATACGAAATTAGTGTGCTTATTGTGGCAAGAATTGATAAGCAAAAAGCTAAAGAAGAAAAGGAGTGGAGTTAAAGCAAGTTGGTAAATTTGTAAATTTTTTTTTGCTTACGGATTAGTTTTTACAAATCACAAACTTTCTCATCTACCGTGTTTAATTTGAATTGAAATAGTATTTTTAAAATTATATAAGCCTGTAAAACATTATAATCTATTAATCTCATGAACTTCGATCTTACAAAACCATTGGCAATAGGCAGCGACCATGCAGGCTTTGAATACAAAGCAAAACTGGTAAGTTATTTAAGAGATGAAAAAGGGATTGCCTTCAGAGATTTTGGCACCTACAGTGCAGACTCTGTTGACTATCCTGACTTTGCACACCCTGTTGCAAATGCGGTGGAAAGCAAAGAATATTGCTGCGGAATTTTATTGTGCGGAAGCGCAAACGGGGTTGCAATATCTGCCAATAAACACCAACATATACGTGCTGCCATTGCATGGGAAAATGAAATATCGCTGCTTGCCCGTATGCACAACGATGCAAATATTTTATGTATACCCGCAAGGTTTGTAACGCTGGAAGTTGCCAAGCAAATGATAGATACTTTTTTAGAAACTGCTTTTGAAGGTGGCAGGCATTCCTTAAGGGTTGATAAAATTGCTGTACTGCAGAATGAAGATGGGGAGGAATAATTTCTTGTTTTAAAACTTTTTTTAAATCCTCTATTTACAGACTAATCTGTAAAACGTGCGGCTAATATTTAATAAAAACTTATAAATTATCGGGCTAATAGAAGGTTTTATTTCTGGCTCGTTTGCCTTTTATAAATTTTTTAATTTCCCTAATACAACTTTCAATAAATTACCAAAAACAAATTAACCTTAATGAAGAAATTATTTTTTTTACCACTTGCTGTTTTATGTAGTTACTCATTTGCGCAGGTGGATCTTTCAGCTAAATATGCCGAAAAAATTACTGCTGCTGACTTGCGTAAACACCTTACAATTATTGCCGGCGACGAATTTGAAGGCAGAGAAACCGGCACTGAAGGGCAGCGAAAGGCTGCAGCATATATTGAAACCCAATTTGCACTAATGGGTTTAAAAAAGCCCGATGCATTAAAAAGCTATCAGCAGTTTTATCCACTTACGCAAGACAGTATAGCCAAAGTGCCAACACTTACAATAAACGGAATAATGGCTGAAAACGGAAAAGATTTTTTAATACCATTAGCGCAAAACGATAACGCAAAATTTAGATCGAACAAACTTGCATTTGCAGGCTACGGTATTGATGATGTAGCATACAACGATTATGCAAATATTAATGTGAAGGGAAAAGTTGTAGTTATCTTTTTAGGTGAGCCCCAAAAAGATGGAAAATATTTTATTAATGCTACAGGTAAAACTTCTGTATGGACTTACCCAGGCATTAGCAAAAAACTAGATGCTGCAAAAGCCAGAGGTGCAGTAGGTGTTCTAATTGTAAACCCTGCTGCCGAAACCTTTTCAAAGCGCCAGGTAGATAACAATATGAGCGGCGGTGTAAACTTTGAAAGTTTACCATCTGGAAACCCGAGGTCTTTAAACTATGCGCTTATTTCTCATGCATATGCAAAAACTATATTCCCTGTTTTGTTTGATTCTGCCATCGTAAAAGCAAAGGGAAAGAATACTTTTTCGCCACAGCCTACAGAGGGTAAGACAAATATTTCTTACTTCTTTCAGAAAAAAAGAAACATCATAAATGCAAGCAATGTGATTGGTATTATTGAAGGAACCGATAAAAAGGATGAGTACGTTTTTCTTACAGGCCACTATGACCATTTAGGCAAGCGTAATGGTGTTATTTATTATGGTGCAGATGATGATGGTAGCGGAACCTGCGGCGTTATAATGATGGCGGAGGCTTTCGCAAAAGCTGCTGCAGAAGGTAACAGACCTAGACGAACGTTGGTATTTATGACAGTAAGCGGCGAAGAAAAAGGTTTGTGGGGAAGTGAGTATTACAGCGATCATCCTATTTTTCCATTAGATAAAACGTCTATTGATTTAAATACAGATATGGTTGGCAGAACAGATACCGAAAGAAAAACAGCCGATACCTTAAATTATGTTTATGTGGTTGGGCACGATAAATTAAGTAGCGAATTACCAGTAGTAAATGAGGCAGTAAACAACAAATACACAAACCTGGTGTTAGATTATAAATACGATGATCCAAACGATCCAAACCGAATTTATTTTAGAAGCGACCATTATAATTTTGCACGAAAAGGCGTTCCTGTTTTGTTTTTTTATGATGGTATGCTAAAAGCAGATTACCACAAACCTACAGATACAGTTGATAAGATAAACTTTGAGCTCTACGAAAAAAGAGTTCGAATGATATTTCATACCGCATGGGAATTTGCCAACAGAAATGAAATGGCAAAGAGAGATAAAGCACTGCCAACAGCGACACGTTAAATGGTAAAAGCGCATCTATAAAAGGGTGCGCTTTTTTGTAGGGTATAAGTTTTAACTTTAAAACGAAATTGAAAAGTAAATGACTTGTTTAAAAAATTATTAACTGCTGCCACTCATCTTTTTTATCCGCACCTGTGTATTGGTTGTGGTAACGACTTGTTGCAGCACGATTCACTGTTGTGTTTAAGTTGTATAAACGAATTGCCACATACTTCTTTTGAAAACTATGCTAACAATCCCATAGAAAGAATGTTTATAGGAAGGTTGCCACTTGTTGCTGCAACCAGTGGTTTCTATTTTTCAAAAGGCGAATTGATACAACATCTCATTCATGAATTAAAATACAAGGGCAACAAAGAGGCTGGTATTTATTTGGGTGAAATAATGGGTACCAGAATGTTGCAGAGCAACCGTTTCAATAATATTGATTATTTGATACCGTTGCCGCTGTTTGCTGAAAAAGAATACAAGCGTGGCTTTAACCAGGCAGAGGTTGTTTGCAGAGGCCTATCAAGTAGTATGAATATTCCTGTGCTTGAAAAAAATATTGTACGTATTCGTTTTACAGAAACACAAACAAAAAAACACCGGACAGAAAGATGGGATAATGTAAATGAAAGTTTTAAAGTAACCGATGCAACGGTCTTAAAGGATAAACATGTTTTACTGGTGGATGATGTAATAACGACAGGGGCCACTTTAGATGCATGTGCGCAGGTGCTAAATAACATTGACGGTATAAAAATTTGTATTGCAACACTCGCAACTGCAGGTAAATAATTTCAATGTAAATTTGTTTTAATGAAGAATTTTATCGTCATATTAGCAGGTGTTTTGGTTGCCTGCAGCATTTTTTTATCCTGCAAAAAAGATGGTTTTATAACAAGTAAGGATGCCAGATTATCCACATCTGCCGATAGCCTTAAGTTTGATACTGTTTTTACGGTTACAGGTTCAGTAACCAAATCATTTAAAATATTAAACAACAACGATCAAAAATTATTGCTCTCAAAAATAAAGCTTAGTGGCGGGGTGCTATCACCTTATAAAATGAACATAAATGGCCTCGCAACTGCAGAAGCAAATAACATTGAAATCGCTAAAAATGACAGTATTTATGTTTTTGTAACTGTTACTGTAAACCCAACAACAGCCAATCTCCCATTTATTTTGAGTGATAGCATTTCTATTAATTATAATGGGATTACAAGGTTTGTGCAATTGGAGGCTTTTGGGCAAAACGCTGTTTTTATACGCAATGGTTTGGTAACAGGTAATGTTACATTCTCCAACACATTGCCCTATGTTATATTAGGTGGTTTACAAATTACTAACGGTGCATCTGTTACGGTAAATGCGGGAGCTAAAATTTATTGCCATGCAGATGCGCCAATAATTGTTGATGGGCAGTTGGTTTGCAACGGAACAAAAACACAACCGATTATTTTTACAGGAGATAGATTAGACGATCCTTATAAAAACTTTCCAGCCTCTTGGCCTGGTATCTATTTTAGAGGCACAAGCAAAGACAATCTTTTACAATTTACGTCTATCAAAAATGCTTTTCAGGCAGTCGTAGTTTTGCAACCATCTGTAAATGCCAACCCTAAATTAATTTTAAAACAATCCATTATTGACAATGCTTTTGATGCAGGGCTCTTGTGCAATAACAGTAATGTAATAGCAGAAAACTGTTTGTTTAGCAATAATGGCAGAAATGTTTTTATTGAAAAAGGGGGCAATTATTCTTTCACCCATTGTACGGTAGCAGCCTATTCAAATAATTTTGTACTGCACCAAAAACCTGCGGTGTATTTTTCAGATGCAGATGCTACAAACCAAACTGCTGCATTATCTGCAACCCTGCGAAACTGTATCATTTATGGCGATGCCGGTTTTGTTGAAAATGACCTTCAAACAAAAAAAATTGGTAGCAATATTTTTACTGTAAATATTGATCGTTGTCTTTACCGTGCAACCACCGATCCGTCAAATACTGTAATTACACAGTCAATAAAAAACATTGATCCGAGTTTTGACAGCATTGATGTTACTCGCCAGTTGTATGATTTTAGAATTACAAAAAATGCAATGGCGCCCGGGATTAATAAGGGCATTGGTACAGCATTGTTAAAAGATCTTGATGATAAAAATCGAAATGTAGGAATACCCGATTTAGGGGCCTACGAAAAACAGTAATTTGTTATTGATGCGTAACTTTATAAAAAATTACAATGACTAAATTATTAGTTGCAACTATTATGTTAATGAGTTGCGCACAGGCACAAAACAATTCAACAACAGCAAACATGAGTACAAACGAAATGGCAACAGCAGCAAGCATTCATTCTTTTACGGTAAAAGCGTTAGATGGCAGCAACATTAATTTTGCAGATTTTAAAGGCAAAAAAATATTAATAGTAAACACAGCATCAGAGTGTGGTTACACGCCTCAATACAAAGAGTTGGAAGCGTTGTATGAAAAGTATAAAAGCCAATTAGTAATTGTAGGTTTCCCTGCAAATAATTTTGGTGGCCAGGAGCCTGGTAGCAACACAGAAATAAAATCATTTTGCGAAAAAAATTACGGCGTAACATTTCCCATGGCAGAAAAAATATCTGTAAAAGGTGGTGATGTGGCACCTATATACAAATGGCTGACCAACAAAAGTGAAAACGGTGTTTTGGACGCTGAGATAAAATGGAATTTTAATAAGTTTTTGTTGGATGAAAATGGGCATATCATTGCAAAATTTGATAGTGGCACAACGCCAATGAGTGAGGAGATTACCGGCAAGCTTTAAGAGAACAAGAGGCACAAGATATTAGACAAAAGACGGAAGATAACTCGGTAAATAGTTTACAATCTCAGTCTAGGCTTTCAAAGTTCATGTCTCATGTCTCAAATCTCACGTCTTGTATCTTGTGTCTCAAATCTAATATCTTGCATCATGCAATTCTCCCAAGTAATAGGCCAGCACGATCTTAAAGCCCAACTCACCCATATGATACAGCAAAACAGGCTTAGCCATGCTTTGTTGTTCTTGGGTAAAGAAGGCTGCGGCGGTTTACCCATGGCTTTGGCATTTGCACAATATATTACCTGCGAAAATAATCCCCTACAATTATCACGTAAAAAACCAGTTCCTAAAGAAAGTTCATTGTTTGGTGAGGAAGTACCAGAATCAACTGATAACCAATCAACAGATAACTTTCAAGATGCATGTGGTATTTGCAGCGCCTGCACAAAAGCAGCAAAAATGGTGCATCCGGATATTCATTATTGCTATCCTGTTATTCCGAGCAAATCAGGCGATAAACCTATCAGCACCGACTACATAGCTGAGTGGCGAAGTTTTATCAACAGTAACCCTTATGGTAATGCTTTCGACTGGCTGCAAAGTATTAATGCAGAAAATAAGCAGGGCAACATCACTTCTGAAGAATGTGGAGACATTATTCATAAAATGAGCCTCAAAAGTTTTGAGAGTGCTTATAAAATTCTCATCATTTGGATGCCTGAATTTCTTGGCAAAAACGGCAACAAACTATTAAAGCTCATTGAAGAGCCATCGCCAGATACGCTGTTTATGCTTGTTGCAGAAAACGATGCTAATGTTCTGCCCACTATTTTATCCCGTACCCAACTTATAAAAATCCCCGCATTGTATCCGCAAGATATTCAGACTGCGTTAGAGGAAAGGGAAAATATTGATTCGCAAAAAGCACTTCAAATAGCAGCAACTGCCGAGGGCAATTACCACGAAGCACTCCAACAATTGCAACATGCCGACGATGATTGGGAAGTATTACTAAGGAGCTGGCTCAACGCTATTTTAAAAAGTGGACCTGTAGCACAGGTAAAATGGATAGAAGAAGTAGCAAAGCTTGGGCGTGAAAAACAAAAGCAGTTTCTCAAATATTTTACACATTTGTTGGAACAGGCAATACGTTTAAGGGTTTCAGCAGATGGGTTAAATGAAAATACTGCAAATGCTTATGTAGATTTCGCTAACCGTATTAATAAAATCTGCGATGTTTCACAACAGGACGCAATTGCCGAAGAACTAGACAAGGCAGCCTATTATATTGAACGCAACGCAAATGCAAAAATACTCTTCCACGCCCTCACAATTAGGTTATATCATATTATTAGCAACAAATCAGTAATTTTGGTACAATAGTTTTTTCTTCTTTGAACCATGAAGGCGCAAAGAAGAAGAAGGTTCACGGAAAAAATCTGAGTAAATCAATTCAATCTGTGAGCATGATTTTTTTGAACCACAAAGGCGCAA
>JANOTH010000053.1:0-4724 GCA_031416275.1 Ferruginibacter sp.
TTACTGTTTTGCTTTTTGAAATAGAAGAAGTTCGCTTCGCTCTTTTAGACGAAACTGTAGCTTTTTTTACCTTATTAATTGTTTTCTCTATGCTAGGCATATTCAAATTTAAATAATATTAATCGATTGTTGTAGACCTGAAACAGCCTTAATAAAATAGGATCATGTCTTTTTTCAGGATTTATTTTTTCCATTCAATGGGTCTGGTATATTTCTTTTTGCCATCAGTTACTTCAAAAGGCATTATTGCTGCCTTAAATTTATCCTCATGGTTTTCAAGAAAAACAACTTGCCCTACTTGAGCTAAAATATCTGCTGATTTCCTTAGAGGTGGATAATAAACTTTAAATTTCTTTTTGGGAAATTTGGACTTTATCATTTTTATTGTAGGTACTTGGTCACTATCCGCTGTTATCAGCACTATCGTATCTACCTTATCTTCCACGCAGTCTAAAAGGATATTTAATGCAAGATTCACATCTGTACATTTCTCTTCGGGGATAGAAAACTTTTCTTTACATGTTGCGAAACATTCCACATCTTTCCAAGCATAATGCCCCGCAAATACTACAAAATTATCACCATTCATTAGCTTATTTGCTCCTAGAAACGCAGATTGTCTATTTCTTTTTTGTTCATTTTTAGGAGGAGCTGTAAAGTATTTTACGGTTGTTAGCTTACTTCCTTCATGTTCATAAACAAATTGTTGGCAAAATTTAAACAAGTCTATCCAATAATAATTTTTCCAATTTGGATCTACGCTACACATGTCTTTCAACCCATTATAAAAATTAAATCCATCAAAATAGAAAATAACTCGCTTCATTCTTAGTTAGTTTGGGCAAAAAAAAAGCTCCCATTAGGAGCAGACCTATAATACTGAGACTATAGGGGGGCGTTTGTTTACACAAATATATAATTTAGTTTAATTGAAATTGAAAAAATATTGATAAAATCAAAACAAATTTTAAAAACGGTTGGGTGTAACTTTTTTAAAAACTAAAATCACCCCAATCTCCCCAAATCATAAAAATCATTTAATCACATAAAATCACAGTTCAGACACCCTCTACGATTTTTATTTGTTCTTCGGTAAGGTCGTACAATTTATAAACGAGTTGGTCTATTTGGTTTTCGTAATTGGAAGTATCCTTGTTTTTTTCGTTGGATTTTATGTTGAGAATTTTCGTAACAATATCCGAAACTTCATTACTTGAAAATTGAATATCTGGCAAAGGCAAAGCGTTAAATTCCTTGACTTTGATTTTAGGAAATAATTGGTCAAACTCGTTATTAATATTTTGAAAATACCAAAAGATAAGTTTTGAATTTAGTAGAGCTAAATAAAATAGGATGTTTAGTTCTACTTTGGGTTTAGCAATGTATGCTGTTTGATCAACTATATATGTGTCTTTTATATAAGAAGCAATTAAGGACTTTTTCGCGGGGATTTGACGAATTAATATTTTATCCCCTTCAAAAAATTCTGCAACTCTCGGTTCAGCTAACCAACATCCATAGCTAATATATTCATTTTCCCAAGCGAACGAATACTTTAAAAGATTCTTTCCTCTTAACTCGGGCAAGTAGGTATCATCAATTTTAGTATTAGAATTAAAAACTCTGCCTTTTACTTGTTCTCCATTTTGAGGTGGTTTCCCTTTACCAATTTGATATTCCTTGATTCCTGAAATAGTATCAAATAAATCTGAAAGCCTAGTTGATTTATTTAGAATCTTATTAATTATTTCCTGTTGTTTAATATCTACAGTAACAGTGAAATTATTATTTGGTGTATGTTGAAAAGCTTTTGAATCAAAGTTGTTTAGACATTTAAAATTACCTTTTTCTGCAACATAATATTCGCTCAAATTTTGTACTACCGGCTTGCCAAAAATAAATATCATTACTTCAACTGATGCTTCTTCAAAGACATCTTCCTTAATTTCAATAATTCTATCTATTGAAAAATTATTAAGTATAAACTGTCTTAATCTTGCGTTATTTTGATTTGCTAAAAATGCATTTGGAACAATTAGGGAATGAGTGCTTTGTTTACTTGAAATTGCAAATGATCTTTCTATGAATAAATGATATAAATCTAATTGGTTTTCTGATACTTTAAAATTCTCAAAGTAATATTTTCTTACTTGGTCTAATTCCTCTCTAACCCTTAAATAAGGCGGATTTCCAATCACCACATCAAACCCAATAAAATCACCTTTATCATTCAAAACGTCAGGAAATTCAAAGCGCCACTCAAAAGCATTTTCATAAATTTTGTTTGCTTTTATGGCTTCTATTTCTGCATCTAGCTTGCTCATTTCATCTGCAAGCTGTTGTACCTTTTTATTCCATGCAGCTTTTTCTTTTTTGCCCATTTCAAACAACTGTGTTTGGTTGGTCATGGTAAACAAATCACCGTTTAGCTTACGCAGTTTTTTTACTTTGGGGTCGTTTAAGGCTATCTCACTTCTAAAATCTGTTTTAATGGTCGCTATCAACTTTTCCATTTCCCGTTTCTGTTCCTTGCTTTCAGCATTGCGATAAGTATCTACGGCTATGCGGTAACTGTCTATGGTAAACTTGCTTTTTTTAAGTGCCTGGCTCAGGTCTGCATCTATAGCAAAGCGGCTCACAAGCGAGTTGCCGCATTTTATATTAATGTCAATATTGGGGAGTGTTTCCAAGGCCTCTCCCCCCGCCCTCTCCAAAAGAGAGGGGGCCTTGTAATATGCATTTTTAAGCAGTTCTATCCACAACCGCAGGCGGCATATTTTTACAGAGTTGGGGTTTATATCTACCCCAAAAAGGCAGTTCTCTATAATGGTTTGCTTTTCATGAAAAAGGGTTTCCTGTATGCGTTGCGCTTCTTTGTTGGTGGGGTTGTATTCAAACAATTCGCCTTCTTCATCTGTTACTATCAGTTCATCATTTACCACTTCCACCTGGTATTCTTTTAGCCGCTTGCCGCTGCGGTCCTGCAGTATTTTAAGGTCATTCTTCACGGCTATCATTTCATTTAACGCCGATACCAAAAAATGCCCTGAGCCCACAGCTGGGTCACAAATTTTTATGCTGTTCACAATCTTGTTGGCTTCCTTGCGGTCGTCTATTTTATCGTAAAGCTCTTCAATAGTAGTGCATTGCCATTTCTTGGTTTCATTAAACTTTTGTACTACTGCCTTGCGTATGGTTTCCCTGCACATGTACATGGTAATAAAACCCGGGGTAAAAAAGGAGCCGTCTTTGTAGCCGTTTATTTTCTCAAATATCAGCCCCAATACAGATGCATTTATCAGCGATTTATTATCTTCCTGTATATCTTCTGAGCCCTCGCTTGCAAAGTCGTAAGCATCTAAAAATTCAAACAAATATTGTAAGGTGGTAAGGCTGCCTGTGCGCTTTTTGCCCTGCTCATTTTTTAGGACAGTGCCTGGTAATATTGGTATGGCTTTATCATCTTTTAAATTGCTGATGAAGAGTGTTACCTGCTCTATTTCTGTAGGCTCAAAAAGCGAACTGTTTAGGTAAGGTACTTTTTCAAAAGCCTTTTTTACATCCTCGTTTCTGTCTTCATGCCTGCGTGCCAGCACCTGAAAGAATAGGCTGTTCAGGTCATCAAAGTTTTTAATTTTATCTCCGTTTAAAAACGAATACGCTTTGTTGCCTTTGTTGTAAGTAATTAACTGCGCCTCTAATAATTTTAAAAACAATATCCTGTTTATCCAGGTAATAGAAAGCTCCAGCCCCACATTAAACAGACGTTCCTGTTGGGTTGCACCAAACTGGCTTGGTTTGTCCAAGCGGTTTATTTTATCCAGACTATCCAACTGTATTATGGCATCTTCTAAAATGCTGCCGCTGTTTCGCTCTCCTTCTTTGTTTCTTTCTATCAGTTTTTTGCTGCCGTCTTTTGTTTCGTGTAGCCCAATGATGTGCAGCAGTTCGCTGTAAAATCTTTTATCTAAACTGTTGCTGTCGTTGGTAAAAGGCAGTTTTAATAGATGCTCTGCAGAAAGCAGTTTGTACAAGGCAATAAGTTTGTTATCATCTGCCTTGTTTTCGTTGCGCAGCGGCTGCTGGTAATCCTGCAAGTCAAAATAAGTGAACGCTATTTCTGTGGCAATGTCTGCAATAAAAGGCTCGGTTATTTGTTTGTAAAAAAAGTCTGTTTTGGTATCTGCAAGGCGGCCCGTTTCAAAGTCTGTAAACTGTTTTACAAAGCTTTTATTTTGGGCAAAGAGTCTGTCAAAAATAGTAGCATCAAAAATAAACCATTCGTTTATGTTGGTAGCAATCAGGTATTTTACCTCAAGGTTTTTATGTGTAATTCTTTCTCTTAAATAATACAGCACCAGCTCCTGAAAAGCTTTGCAGTTCAGCTTTTTGGTGGTAATCATTTCAGCCCTATTGGTAGGCTTTTTGGCTTCTATAATTACTGCTACCCGGCTTACCGCTGTATTACCGTTGTGTATAACAAGATCGTTTCTGCCTTTTGTATTTATAAAATGGTTGGGGTCATAATAGGTTTTCTTTAAAAAATCTATCACCAGGCTTTTATGAAACTCCTCGCTCTCCGTATCATTTGTTCTGTCAAGCAACTGTATAAGATTTGCCTTAAAACTTTCAATAGCCGACCTGTTTGGCTTTACCTTTAAGAAAGCTTTGTTCAGTGCTTTTCTTGGCTTCAATTCTTTTAATTCCATTGGTATGTACCTGGC
>JANOTH010000054.1:0-2110 GCA_031416275.1 Ferruginibacter sp.
GTTACACCTACAAGTATTGGAAATCCATTAATTGATCCTGAAACAGCTTCTGAATTTGAATATGGTTTAGATGCGAGTTTTTTAGACAATAGAATAACTTTTGAAGGAACTGTTTACAATAAAAAAGTAAAAGACTTTATAGATGTATTTAATCTATCTCCGGGTACTGGTGTTAATTCAATTACAGCATTTAACGTTGGTGATTTTACAAACAAAGGGGTGGAATTAGCATTGGGAGGAACAGTAATTAAAAAGACAAACTTGAGGTGGAACACAAACATCAACTGGTATAACAACCGTACTAAAATAACGAGAATGATCATTCCAGAAAAGCCTGTATTTGCATCTGGCTTTGGAGCTTTTGGTACGCAACGCCAAAGGGTTGGTGCTTCGCCAACTGCATGGTATGGTTCACCAAACGTTAATAATAGGCCTACCCAATATGAAGATGCACAACCAAAATGGCAGGCATCTTGGAGTAACAATATTGCATTTGCAAAGAATTTTGAGTTTGCATTCTTGTTTCACCACAGCCACAAAAATTTCAATTCTAGCTTAAACCAAGAGCTTACAGATGAAGGTGGTACGTCGCCAGATTGGAGCACAAAAAATAAAGCAGGTGTGCCATTAGGTCTTGCTCGCCAACTTGGTCAGCCTGGTATTACTACACGTCAGTTTATACAAGATGCTACCTTTACTAAATTAAGAGAAGTTTCTTTGTATTACACTATACCTAAATCGGTTTACGATAAGTCTTCTTCCCTAAAAGGTATAGAGCAAGCTAGAATTGGCGTTTCAGCTCAAAATGTTTTCGTAATCACAAATTACTACGGATACGATCCTGAAGGAGCTAACTTTGGTAACAGACCAACAATTGCGCCTGTGGACTTATTAAGTTTTCCTGCGGCAAGAAGAATATACTTTCACCTTAATGTAAACTTCTAAAATTCATAATAATGATAAACATAAAAAAATATATAATACCTGCAGTGCTGTTTGCTTCTATAGCAACGAGCTCGTGCAAAAAAGAAGATTTTGAGGTTGCTACAGAGCTAGATCCTAATGCTCCTCCAACTGCACTGTATTTAACAAACGCCAATCAAGCTCAAATCAGACAGCTGGGAACGGGTTTGCAATCTGTCGTTCGCACAGCCTTTTTAGATTTTGGACGAGTTACCGGTTCAGTTGGAAGAGAAATTATTTATTCTGCCTCAACTGATAACAGGTATTTTACTGAATTGCTTGGTACCAACGTTGCACAATATAGTGGTACTGCTGCAGGTGCAAACGATCCTGCAGGTATCTTTAATACTTATTATTTTGCCTATTCTCAAACAAGAAGAAGAGCAGAGCAATTTATTATTGCAGCAAATAATACAAATTCAATTTCGGCAGCTCAGAAAAGTGCCATTACAGGATTTGCAAAAACAATACAGGCTTATGTAACGTTAAACCTTGCCAACATGCAGGGTAAAAATGGCATTAGAGAAAGCTTTACCGATTTGTTTACCCCTGGCGATTTATTAAAGCCAGGTAAATTTGGTACTTATGCAACTGCCCTAACACTTTGTAAAAAATATGCAGACGACGGTTTGGCAGCCTTAAATGCTGCGGGTACTACTGCTTTTCCTTTTTCTATAAACAGCGGCTACGGCTCTCTCAATAATCCTTCTGAATTTAGAAAATTCAATAGGGCTATTGCTGCACGCATTGCAATGTATCAAATGGACTGGCCTGGTATGTCAGCAGCACTAAGTGCTTCTTTTCTTGATTTAACAGGGAATTTGGCAGCTGGACCTAATTTTATATTTTCAACCGCTCCTAATGATATAACAAATGGCCTTTTTCATGTACCAAATTCTACAGGTGCACCATATGTAGTTTTTAACCAGGTTATTGCAGATGCTGAAGCAGGTGACAGAAGAATTTTTGGAGCTACTGCTAAAGTGGGTGTAAGAAATTCTCCCCGTAATAGTGGAGCTTTTGCTTCTACTCATGAATCTAGGTTATATGCTAGCAATACCACCAGTGCTCCAATCATTAAAAATGAAGAATTAATTTTGATGTATGCTGAAGCCAATGTTCAATTGGGTGGAGTTACAAATTTTGC
>JANOTH010000055.1:0-2242 GCA_031416275.1 Ferruginibacter sp.
TGCTGATGCCAGGCGAAAAAGTAAAAGTAATAACCACCTTCTCACAGTTTAAAGGAAAATATGTTTTGCATTGCCACAACCTTGAACATGAGGATAGCGGCATGATGTTGAATTTTGTAATTGTATAGAACCAAAACAATAATACATAATTAAGAAGAACAGAAAATATTAAGATTATCAAGATTTAAAAAATCAAAAATTAATAAAAATGAACAAACACACATTCTGGATGGTTGTTGGTTGCACAGTTTTTCAAAAACTTGCTTCATGGCTTGGATGTTGCTTCAATAATCAGAACGGATATATCGCTTGCTGAAGTATTTACAGGACTTGTATTTCGGTTTCTCATTCAATCGATGAAGCGCATGAGTTGCATAAAGAAAAGAATGTTCAAAGTCAGATCAGCTTAGTTCCGGTTATATAATGGAACAACATTCATTTAATGAACTTTTTTATTATGGAAATTCTTTCGCTCATATTTAAACTTGCTGCCGGCATTGGGTTATTCCTCTTTGCTATGTACTTGCTGGAAGAATCTTTGAAAAATTTATCAGGCAGAAATTTTAAGCTCTTTCTGCAACGGACTACAAAAAACACGATAGGCGCAGTAGCAGGCGGTGCAGTAATAACAGCAGTTCTGCAAAGCAGCTCGATGGTTTCGCTGATGGTGCTGGCTTTTGTAGGGGCCGGCGTGTTTACCATGCGAAATGCAATGGCTATTATTTTAGGGGCTAACTTAGGCACAACGCTGGACAGCTGGCTGGTAGCTACCCTTGGCTTTAAGGTAAATATTGAAGTGGCGGCATACCCCGTTGTTTTCATTGGCGGTATGCTTCTTATTGTCTTTAGCAACCGCAAGAACATTAAATATCTTTCTTATTTTCTTTTAGGATTCGGCCTGTTGTTCATAGGACTTGCATTTATGAAAACTGCTATTGAAGGGCAGGTGAAGGCATTTGATTTTTCGCAATATGCGGATACGTCGCTCGCAGTTTTTCTGCTTATTGGGTTTATCATCACTTCGCTTGTTCAGTCAAGTTCAGTAACAATGGCGCTTACCCTCAGCGCACTTCATGCCGGGGCTATCGGATTTGCTCCGGCAGCCGCTATTGTGCTTGGCTCCGAAACAGGCACTACCCTTAAAATATTATTGGGCTCTATAGGTGGCATAGCAGCAAAAAAACGGGTGGCACTCGGTAATTTCTTTTTTAATATTTTTCTCACTGTACTAGCTTTCGTGTTGCTGAAACCAACTTTAGCTTTAATCACAGATATTTTTACGATCAAAGATCCCCTCATTGGCTTAGTTACCTTTTCAACACTAATCAATTTGGTCAGTATTATGATTTTTCTTCCTTTCCTCGATCCGTTCGCAAAACTGCTCGAAAGATTCTTTAAAGATACAGATGCTTCCACTGCGGCTTTTATCGGTCATGCCGATATTAAAGAACCGGAAACCGCACTGGATTTTTTCCGCAAGGAAACGGAATATTTTATTCACAACTCCATACTCTTCAACTTGGCATTGTTTGATATTGATACCAAAACACTAAGTGAGAACCCGGAGTTTAAAACTATCAACGAGAAAAGAAAATTTTTTTCAAAAAACACCGAAGAAAAATATGAGTTTTTAAAACAGTTGCAGGGCGAGTTGCAGGCATTCTATCTAGCCCTGAGAACAAAATTGCAGGATGCAAAATATGCTGAACTCAGCCAATTGATCTCGTCAGTGCGCAGCGCCATGCATTCGGCAAAAAGCATGAATGATATAGGGAGTAATATCACCAACCTCAGAGATTCAGCAACCGATATTAAGTTCAATTTTTTTACGCACCACAAAAAAGAAAGTGAAAGTTTATACCAGCAAATAAATGCGCAGTTGGAAGTCAAAGCAAAACCTAATTTCGAAAAGCTTCAAAGCATATTTACCGTAATACAGGATAACTACAGTCTCTCTCTGAATAATTTTTACAAAGAGGCGCAAAACGCACCGATCGAAAATCTGGATATAACCACGGCACTTAATTTTAATCGGGAACTTTTTACTTCAAACAAAGCTATGCTGATGGCAGTGAAAGATTATTTATTAAAAGAAAAAGAGGCAAATGATTTTAACGAAATACCTGTTTATAAAACTTAAAGCCTTAAATGAAAGAAACAAAAAATACATTAATAATAATAACAGAATTAAAACAAATTGGTATGTTATCACAGGTGGACCAAGTTCAGGTAAAACTACTAC
>JANOTH010000056.1:0-8487 GCA_031416275.1 Ferruginibacter sp.
CTTTTGTTGATAAGAGCTAATTACTCATGTTATTAACTTACCCAAACAATTTTATTTAAATGATTGTTTTTTTACCAAAAAGTATATTTTTGCAACGTATTAACTAAACATTACAAACATGTCAGACATCGCTACAAGAGTCAAAAAAATTATCGTTGATAAATTAGGTGTAGATGAAGCAGAAGTTACAACTGAAGCTTCTTTCACCAACGACCTAGGCGCCGATAGCTTAGATACCGTAGAACTTATTATGGAATTCGAAAAAGAATTTAATATTTCTATTCCAGACGAGCAGGCTGAAACTATTACCACTGTTGGTCAAGCGGTTTCTTACTTGGAAGAGAACGCAAAGTAATTTCAATGCCCGAACGGTAAATACCGGGCGGGCTTTTTTATTTTTTCACAGGCAATTTTATGGCTTTTAAGAGAGTAGTAGTTACGGGACTTGGTGCAATAACGGCATTAGGTAAAACTGTTGAAGAATACTGGCAGGGTCTTACTGACGGTGTTAGTTCTTGTGCTATGATACAGCAGTTTGATGCTTCTAAATTCAAAACCCGGTTTGCTTGTGAGGTAAAAGATTTTGACCCCACTGTTTATTTAGACCGCAAAGAAGCCCGCAAAATGGATCGCTTTACACAGTTTGCTATAATAGCTGCTGATGAGGCTGTGAACGATGCAGGACTTACGCCTGAAAATGCAAATGCTGATAGAGTAGGAGTAATCTTTGGAAGCGGTATAGGTGGAATTACTACTTTTCAGGAAGAGGTAATGAATTACGGAAGTGGCGATGGTACTCCAAGGTTTAATCCCTTTTTTATTCCAAAAATGATATTGGATATTGCTGCAGGGCAAATATCTATGCGCCATGGTTTTCGCGGGCCAAACTTTGCCGTTGTGAGTGCATGTGCATCTTCTACGAATGCCATTATAGATGCTTTTGATAATATTCGTTTAAACAAAGCAGACGTTATTGTTACCGGTGGTAGCGAAGCCGTAATTTGTGCAGCTGGCGTTGGTGGTTTTAACGCTATGAAAGCAATGAGCGAACGAAATGATGATCCTGCCACTGCGAGTAGACCATTTGATAAAGACCGTGATGGTTTTGTAATGGGAGAAGGCGCAGGCATTTTAATTTTAGAAAGTCTGGACCATGCGCTTGCACGTGGAGCAAAAATATATTGTGAAATTGCCGGTGGCGGTGCTACTGCAGATGCGCACCATATCACAGCTCCGCATCCAGAAGGATTAGGTGCAAGAAATGTAATGAATGCTGCGCTTGCTGATGCTGGAATGGTACCGACAGATATTGATTACATAAATGTGCACGGAACATCGACGCCGCTTGGAGATATTGCTGAGACAAAAGCAATTATGAGTGTTTTTGGTGAGCATGCTTACAACCTCAATATAAGTGCAACAAAAAGTATGACAGGGCATTGCCTTGGTGCTGCAGGCGCATTAGAAGCACTTGCTTGTATACTTGCTGTTATAAAAGATATTGTACCTCCTACAATTAATCATTTTACTGATGATCCAGATTTGGATCCCAAACTTAATTTTACTTTTAATAAAGCGCAGCATAGAACAGTGAATGCTGCACTCAGCAATACCTTTGGTTTCGGTGGTCATAATGCGAGTATGATTATTAAAAAGTACAAAGCCTAAGATTTCAATTTTACGAAACTATTTCAACACAAAGTATCTTCTCTTTTTGTAACGTTGTTTGTTGTCCAAACAAAGCAGCATTTATGGTCAACATGGTCGTGTTATGTTAATCCCGAATCTCGGGACTCACTTTTACATCATACCCTTATTGAGCCTTTTTTTGAAGCTTGATTGTTATTCAAATAATCTGATTAAAAAATTATCAGCCTCATAGCTTCGGCATTAAGTATTTATCCATTAATTTTAAATAAACTTCTCTTATCAAAAACACGTTAAAATATTTACAGGGTTTATTTGTTGACGAGCCTGTTACAAAAGATTTTAAAAAGCAATTAAAAAATGTTACCGGGTTTAAAACGAGTAACATACAATTGTATAAAACTGCTCTTAGCCATAGATCTATGAGAGAAGGTGCAGATGAAAATAATGAGCGGTTGGAGTTTTTAGGAGACGCAGTATTAAGCTCAATTATTGCCCACTATCTTTTTAGAAAATACCCTTACAAAGACGAAGGTTTTTTAACCGAAATGCGCAGTAAAATGGTTAACCGCCAAAAGCTGAATGAAATAGCGGTAAAGATGGGTCTTAAAAAAATAACCATTTATAACAAGCTTGACAATGCCTTAAAAACTTCGCAAATATTTGGCAATACATTGGAAGCTTTGATTGGCGCTATTTTTTTAGACAAGGGATACAAGGATACACAACTTTGGGTAGAGCAGTACATCATACACAACCACATGTTTACAGATGACCTTGAGGCCATTGAAATAAACATAAAAAATAAACTCTACGGTTGGGCAAACAAAAACGGAAAATTGTTGGAGTTTACAATTGTGACTGAATCATTTGAAAGTGGCAGAAGATTGTTTACCATTGGTGCAACAATTGACGGTGAAATAATTGCCGAAGCAAAAGGATTTAATAAAAAAGATGCAAGCCAGTTGGCTGCTTTTAAAGCAGTAGAAACTTTGGGTTTGTAAGAAGAATAACGATAAACTTGTTGTATGAAATTTGGAATATTAGGTAGTGGTAGTTGGGGTACTGCAATAGCAAAAATATTGACAGACAATGACAATACAATCTGGTGGTGGAACAGGAGCGATGCGGCAATTGCACAGTTTAAAACCAAAAGTCATAATCCACAATACCTTACTGCTGCCCGTTTTGATACCAATAAACTTCATTTAACCACCAATGTTGAAGAGGTTATTACACAATCAGATGTAATCATTATTGCCATTCCATCTGCCTATACAAGCGAAGTATTGTTATCGCTCCCAAAAAATATTTTTGAAGGCAAAAAAATTATATCTGCCGTGAAAGGGATTTTGCCCGAAGAAAACGAATTGTTGAATGATTTTTTGCAGAAGAACTTTTCTGTAAATATTGAAAATTATTTTGCATTACTTGGTCCATGCCATGCCGAAGAAGTAGCAGCAGAAAAATTATCGTATTTAACTTTTACAGGTATTGATGAAGTAGCCACCACACAAATTGCAAGTTTCTTTAAAACAGATTATTTAAATACCGTAACCAATAAAGATATATATGGCGTACAGTATGCGGCAGTACTTAAAAATATTTATGCAGTAGCAGCGGGTATTGCTCATGGGCTAGATTATGGTGATAATTTTTTAAGTGTACTCATTGCAAACAGTGCAGATGAAATGGCAGGTTTTTTACGCAAGGCCGGTATTATAAATGCAGAGGTCGGATACATGGAACACGGTAAAAACAAATCATTGGGTAAGCACGCAAATTATGCAGCCTCTGTTTATTTAGGCGATTTGTTGGTTACCTGTTATTCACTTTTTAGCCGTAACAGAACCTTTGGTAACATGATTGGTAAGGGGTACTCAGTAAAAAATGCACAGCTCGAAATGAGCATGGTTGCAGAGGGTTACAATGCTGCAAAATGTATGTACATCATAAACCAAAAAGTACAATCAGATATGCCAATTGCAGAAACTGTATTTAATATTTTGTGGAATGGTATGGATGCAAAAACTGGTTTTAAAACCATTGAAGAGGGACTGGTGTAATTTTTATGATTTTGTAATAATGCTGAATCTTACATTTTGCGAGTGAAAAGTGTACTATTATGAGTGCTCCTAAGCGACTTAACAATAAAACTCAAACAAACAAATCTCCTGCAATTCCATCTGCAAAAAATTGACCTTCTTTTGTCAATCTTAAATTTTCATCCTGCAAAACCATTCTGCCTGTATGTATAATTTTCTGCGTTGCTATTATAAGGCGATCTTTATTTTCTTCGCCAAAGTGCTTTACTACATAACCTAAATTTATTCCTTCGATAGTTCTTAACGCTGTCATTATATATTCATTCAATCTCTGCGCAGTTGTGAGTATTTCTTCTTCGTAAGGCATAGTATTTTTTTGTAAAGATTGGATGTATAAACTGTTGTTTGAAACGTTCCAGCGTCTTTTATCAAATCCATTAAAAGAGTGTGCGGATGGGCCAAAACCAAAGTAGGGCTTGCCTTGCCAATAACTGCTGTTGTGTTTACTTCTAAAGCCAGGTTTGCAGAAGCTGCTAATTTCATATTGTTCATAGCCTGCATTCTGCATCATTTGTAGTAAAATGTAAAATTGCTCTGACTGTTTTTCACTACTAACTGCAGCAGATTTGTTTTGTTTTATATTTTTATTTAACAGCGTATTTGGTTCTACTGTTAGCGCATAACAGGAAATATGCGGCACGTTCCTGCTCGTTATAATATCAATATTATTTTTTAAGTCTTCATTGGATTGAAGGGGTGATCCAAAAATTAAATCAACAGAAAAATTTGTAAATCCAGCGTGCTGTATATCATCTAAACATTGTAGAGATTGGCTGGCATTGTGGGCCCTGTTCATCCACTTTAATTCGGCTTCATTAAAAGATTGCAAGCCTACTGAAAGTCTGTTTATGCCATTTTTTTTCCAAATTTCTAAAATGTTTTTGTTTACATCATCAGGGTTAGCTTCAAGTGTTATTTCTGCACCATCTTGTATAGAATATTTTTCTCGCAGGGCTTTAAATATAATTTCTAGCTCATATTCATTTAGTAAACTAGGCGTACCTCCACCGATGTAGATAGTTTCAATTTTATCATCATTAATAAAATTTGTTTCCATTTCAAGTTCTTTTACCAAAGCATTTATTAATACTTCTTTATTTTTTAAAGAAACTGAAAAGTGAAAATTACAGTAATTGCATGCCTGCCTGCAAAATGGAATATGAATATAAATACCCGCCAAAGAATTTGTAATTTTAATTATTAAATTGATGATCGTAGCCTACCACAATGAAACTCGAAAAATTCACATTTTTAAAGTCTTTTATTATACTGCTAATCTTAAGTAGTATAACAATAAATAGCACTGCTCAAAAAGGAGCCGCTGAAAAAATAGATTATAATCTTGTCGTTCATTACAAAGATAGCATCAAAGAGCCACTCCCAATTTTAGTAAAAACGAAGTTTGCAGCTTTAGATCAGGTAGACAAATATATCAGCGATTTAGCAAGGCTTTTTGGTAATAAGGGTTATTTAGTTGCTTCTGTAGATAGTGTTTGGTATTTGCAGAATAATGTGCACGTTGATTTTTATGTTGGTAAAAAATACAATTTGGTTCAGTTGCGAACCAACGGTATTGATAAGGCGTTGCTTTCAAAGGTTGGTTACCAGCAAAAAAACTTTATTGATAAGCCGTTAAATATTTCTGAATTGGATTTGCTTAAAGAACGTTTGCTTGTTTATTACGAAAATGAAGGTTTCCCTTTTGCGGCAGTTTACCTTGATAGTGTTGCAATAAACGACGATAAAATAACTGCAGCTTTAATGGTTAACCAAGGCTTGGTTTATAGAATTGACAGCATTAATAATTACGGAAAACTAAAATTGAACCCTAAATTTTTACAGCAATACTTAAACATTTCCAACGGTAGTATTTATAAGCGAGAAAAATTAAAAGAGGTTGATAAGCGCATGCTAGAGTTGCCTTACGCAGAAACGGCGCAGCCATCAAGCCTTAATATGTTGGGCTCAGGTTCTATTTTAAATTTATATGTAAACAATAAAAAAAGTAGTGAGATAAGCGCCATCTTCGGTTTTTTGCCAGATGCAAACAATACAGGGAAATTACAGGTAACGGGGGATGTAAATCTCGATTTAAAAAACGTTTTTGGTGCGGGGGAAAGTTTGCTTTTAAAGTACCAGGCGCTTCAACCTAAATCTCCAAGATTAAACCTTGGCTACGAAAAGCCTTATTTTTTAAGATCGCCTTTTGGGCTTGGTTTTTTATTTGAGTTGTTTAAAAAAGATTCAAGCTTTTTACAGGTAAATGCACAACTTGGTTTGCAACTAAACCTTACAAATAAACAATCGGGCAAAATTTTACTTCAATTTCAAAATGCAAATTTGCTGCAGGGAGGTATAGATACCAATGCCATAAAGTTTAGTAGGGCATTGCCTGCCAACATAGATGTAAAAGCTGTAAACGTTGGTATTATATACGATTTTAGAAACACCAATTATCGCTTTAATCCACTTAAAGGCAGCGACGTATCCATTACTGCTTTAACAGGAATAAAAAATATTCAAAAAAACAACGATATCCTAGCCCTGAAAACTACCGGATTTAATTATGATAAATTATACGATTCTATACAGCTTAAAAGTTACCAGCTTAGACTAAAAATTATTGCAGCACATTATTTTAAAATTTCTACATCATCAACATTTAAAACTTCCCTTAATGCAGGTTTATATGGCAGTCCTAACATTTTTAGGAACGAAGTTTTTCAAATTGGTGGCTACCGCCTTCTCCGCGGTTTTGATGAAGAGAGCATTTATGCCACCAAATATGCTGTGTTTACCTCTGAATTTAGATCGTTACTGAGTTTAAATTCATATCTATTTGGTTTCATCGATATTGGTAGCACACAGGCAAAGTATCAAAACATTAATACCAAAAATTTATTTACAAGTGCAGGGCTTGGTATTGTGTATGAAACCAAGGCAGGTCTTTTAAATTTAAGCATTGCCTTAGGTAAAAGAGATGATACTCCTTTTAATATTCGGCAGGCCTCAAAAATTCATTTTGGCTATGTCAATTATTTTTAAGTTTAATTCGTTTCTCTTCCACTTATTTTTGCTTATAAATTTTTAATGGTGAAGTTGAGTCTTGTTATTTTTTTTATTCTTTTTGGCACAGGTTTGCAAGTAAATGCTCAGGTTAAAGATTCATCTATTAAAATACCCACCGATTCAACTGCAAAAGGATTTATATTTAAAAATCAGTTCAAAACTGTTTTAGATAGTAATACCTTTTTAAACAGTAATGGAAAACCCAGGGCGTTCGAGGTAGTCTTAAAAAAAACAGATTCATCTTCAGATCTATTCTACTTGTTCGCATCACTCTTTTTACTGTTGGGCGTATTACGAAGTGTATTTAGCAGGTACTTCACCACTATGTTCCGTGTTTTTTTCAACACGTCCTTAAGGCAGAACCAGCTAACCGATCAGTTGGAGCAAGCGGCGTTTCCTTCTCTTCTTTTCAATATTTTTTTCTCCGTTTCTATGGGTTTGTATATATATGCTTTGTATAATTTTTATGATGAAAAGAGCGTTGGTATCAATTGGTTTTACATGGGTATTTGTGTGCTTGCAGTAGCCGTATGTTATTTGACTAAGTTTTTTTCATTGTTGTTTACCGGCTGGTTAACAACTTACAAAGCGGAGGCAAAAATTTATATATTTTCTATTTTTTTGTTGAATAAAATAATTGGAATGCTGTTGCTGCCCTTTACAATAATCATAGCATTCAGTACAACTCAAATAGCCACTTACGCCATAAATGTATCCTTAATTCTACTTTCAATTTTATTGTTTAGCCGGTTTTTTAGAACATATGGCTTACTACAAAACAGATTAAAATTAAATAGAATGCATTTTCTTATTTATATAGTTTCCTTGGAGGTATTACCAATTTTACTTATTTACAAAACAGTAATGGTATTTTTCGGGAATAGTTCGTAAATTTGCACCCTCATAGGAAAGTCAGTATGGTAAAAAACGCAGAGACGGCTGTTGTTTCATCGGCCAAAAAGGTTAAAAAAATATTGATTGCCCAAGCACCACCCGAAGGTGCTAAGTCCCCTTATTCGGATGTAGCGAAAAAGTATGATGTAACCGTTGATTACTTCCCGTTCGTTGTAATAAATGGAATTCCCGCAAAAGATTTTCGCAAACAAAAAATTGATATTGCCGCCTATTCAGCAGTAATTTTTACAAGCAGAAATACAATAGATCATTTCTTTAGGATTTGTGAAGAAATGAAAGTAACCGTATCGCAGGATACAAAATATTTCTGCATAACAGAAGCAGTGGCCCTGTACCTTCAAAAATTTATTTTATACCGCAAGCGTAAAGTTTTTTATGGCGCTGATGGTACCAACAAAAGTCTTTTTGATGTTATAAATAAACACAAGGAGCTAGAGCGTTTTTTATATCCATGTTCTGAATCCTTTGATAGCGATATTACCAACTGGCTAAAAAGCCATAATTGTGGATTTGCAACACCTGTTCTTTACCAGGTTGTAAGTAATGATATTAAACAAGTAATTGCTAAGAATTATGATATAATCTGTTTTTTTACTCCCGGTGGTGTAAAAAGTTTTAAAGAAAATTTTCCCGGGTACCAACAAAATGGAACACGTTTTGGTGCGTTTGGTTTAAACACCCACAAGGCTGCCGAAGATGCAGGACTTGTATTAGAAGTAAAGGCACCAATGCCTCAAACACCCGGAATGGT
>JANOTH010000057.1:0-4575 GCA_031416275.1 Ferruginibacter sp.
GTATTGAAGCAGAAGATGTGGCAAAACGCTTAATGGATTATAATTTTCACGCTCCAACATTAAGCTTTCCCGTAGCAGGCACAATTATGATTGAGCCAACAGAAAGTGAAGACAAAGCAGAATTGGATAGATTTTGTGATGCCCTTTTATCTATCAGAAAAGAAATAGCAGCTATTGAAAACGGAACCGCTGATAAAGCAGATAACGTATTAAAGAATGCCCCACATACTCAGTTTATTATAACGGCTGATACATGGAAATATGCTTACACAAGGCAAGAAGCTGCATTTCCATTAGGTTATGTAAAGGAAAATAAATTTTGGCCTAGCATAAGCCGTGTAAATAACACTTACGGTGATAGAAATTTGATATGTACCTGTGAGCCTATTGAAAATTACATGGAGGCGGAGGCTGAAGCATAAGTTATTTGTAGATTATTATAATAAAACCCTTACATTCGCACTTTATTAATACAATACAAATACAAAAAATGGACAAAAATCAAGGAACCGTAAAGTTTTTCAATTCTGAAAAAGGATTCGGATTTATTAAGCACGATGATTCTGACAAAGAAACTTTCGTACACGTTAGCGGATTGATCAATGAGATCAAAGAAGGTGACAAAGTAGAATTTGAATTGCAGAATGGTAAAAAAGGAATGAATGCAGTTAATGTAACTGTTATAGGATAATATCATTTTTATCAGTTTAAAAGGCCACCCGAAACGGTGGTCTTTTTTTATTTTTTTATTGTGAAATTGATACCCCATGAACCCCTATTTTTGCTTCCTAAAAAATATATAAATATGAAAAAAATTCTATTGTTTACTTTAAGTTTTGCTGCTGCAAATGTATTTGCACAGGAACTGAAATTGGAAACAGGAAAAAAAATAACGTCAACCACAACAACTTCAGTTAACATGGATATGGGTATGGGTGGACAAATGAAAATTGACGGAAGTACAAAAAATCTGATAGAAATTACAGGATCAGATGCAAAAAATTACAACGCAAAAAGTAGTGTAGTAAAAATGACAATGTCGCAAGACGGTATGGGGCAAACTGTAAATTTTGACTCAGATAAAAAAGAAGACAGAGAAACAGAAGTTGGTAAAGAAATGAGTAAGCTACTTGATGTTGCAGCAGCTGTTTCGATTGATAAAAACACCGGAAAAGTTACTGAAATTAATAAAAAAGAAATTGTAGCAGATGATACAAACCCAATGGCGAGTTTAATGGGGAACGGTAATTCAGCGGAAGCCTCCACTGCAGCAGCTTTTTTCTATATTCCTAATGGGAAAAAAGTTGGCGATAAATGGGCAGATTCTTTAAACGAAGCAGGAATGAAAGGATTAAAAAACTTTGAATTAAAAAGCATTGTTGATAATGTTGCCACAATTGCTGTTACAACTAAAGCTAAAGGAACAATTTCTAAAGAAGCGCAGGGTATGCAGTTTGAAATTGTAATGGACGGAACCGGAGATGGAATTATTTTGGTTGACACGAAAACTTTTTTGGTTAAAAAAAGCACCTTAAACAATGATGTAAACGGTACTTTAGAGATGATGGGGCAGTCGCTTCCTATTACTATTAAATCTTCTGCAAATACTGTATTTGAATAAACGTAATACTATTTAATTGATGAAAGCCTCCGTTTACATGGAGGCTTTTCTTATAGGGTAACGTAATAAATTATCTTATTGCCAATCTCTGTTTTGCAACCAGTAAAAACCTGCTGCTGCCAACATGCAAATAGTGGCAACGATAAACCACAAACTAAAAAAACCAAAATGTTGGGCAATTAAAGAACCTACACTACTGCCAAACACCTGTGCAAAGCTCCATCCCATTGTGTACATGCCCGCATAACTTCCCCTTGTTCGTTCACTACTCCGTTCAATATAGAAGCTGTTCATAAATGGCATGGAGACCATTTCAGCTATGGTTATAAAACCCATGCAACTAATGGCTATTAATAAGCCACTTAAAAATGATAGGTTTAAAACCATAAAACCTACGCCCATCAATATACATCCATAACTCATTAAAATTAAATAGGGACGACGACCCTCTAGCTTAAAAACCAATACCATCTCAAACAAAGCAATTAAACCACCATTTGCTGACAAAATCAACCCAATGTTAAACTCAGTGAGGTGTAGAGCCTGCTTAAAGTACAATGGAATATTGGTAAAGAGTTGAAAAAAACATGCGGCGAATAATATTTGTATTGCTAAAAAATAAAGAAATTTTTTATCTCCATATGGCGAATTCGATTTTTTTGAAATTGGCTTATCAGTTGAAGATTTATGTTGCTGCGCTTTCGTAATTTTTGGCAGAATTGCAACAAGCATAAATGCAGCAGTAATATTGGTAAAGCCATCTACCCAAAACAATAATTTGTAATTAATAGCAGCAAGCAAGCCGCCTAGTGCACTACCTATCCCCCACCCCAAATTTATAGAAAGCCTTACAAGTGAAAATGATTGTGTTCTATTTTCGGGCGTGCTATACAAGGCAATAGCGGTGGCATTTGCAGGTCGAAAACTTTCATTTATCATGCTTAAAATAAAAGTGCAAATAATGATAGATAAATAGGAATTCATTTGCCCCAATACCAAAAACATAACACCGCCTAAAAACAGCGCACTAAACTGCACGTAATAAAATCCAAACCGATCACTAATTTTTCCGCCTATTAATGCACCAATGAGAGAACCCACTCCATAAACGGCAACTACATAACCTCCTTGTTTTAAAGTATAACCAAGATGGTTGCAATACAATGTCATAAAAGCTAATACCATTGTACCGCTGCGGTTTATTAGCATTACTACACTTAATAGCCATACCTCTTTTGTAAGACCTCTGTAAGCATTTTTATAAAGATTTACTGTTTTTGCAATCATACTAGCACCTAAGCGATTTCACGATTTAAGAAATTTTAAAAGTTGCTGTTTTTGGTGCACTTTCAAATAATGATGTAATAATCTCGGGTGGTGCCGTAAGTTTTCTGATTATTGTGTTTAGCCACGCACCATCTGCAGTAATTATAGCGGCAAGCGTTTCATCATTCTTATAAATTTCATGCACCATAGTCCAACGCCCAAAATCTGCAGTGAGTTTATCAACCTTCACATTTACCATAACCCTGTCTCCAAACAAAATTTCTCTTTTAAAAATACATTCCTCTCTAAATAAAATTGGCCCAATATGCTGCTCCTGCATAAATGCGGGGGTTAAACCATTCTCTACTAAAAATGCCATACGGCAGTAAGCTCCAAAGTCATAATATTTTGAATGAACTACGTGAAAATTAGGATCAAGATCTGACCAACGTATCTCAATATTTTTTTGAAAATTATTCATGCTTAAAATTTATATTTTTTAAAATATTTTGTGTGTAACAAGAGATTGCTAATAAAAAAACTTCCCGCAAAGGCGGGAAGATTATTTTATTAGACAAATATAAACCGGTTATCCGTTGTACATGATATCATAATATTCTTTCGCCATTCTGTTACTATCAAATTGCCATCTCACATCGTTCATTCCATTTTTTACGATCTGGCGCCATACGTTTGCGTTTTCATAATACATCGGAAGAATTTGGTTTTCAAGAATTTCATACATTTTTTCAAGATCGTATTCATCCTGTTCATGCTGCCCCATACTTTCGTAATCTGCAGGTGGAATTAAAAATCCATTATTACCATGGTTTATAAATTCGCATATCCATCCATCATTGGTACTAAAATTTACTGAGCCATTCATTGCGGCTGTCATGCCGCTTGTACCACTTGCTTCACGTGGTACCCGAGGGTTATTCAACCAAACATCCGATGCCTGTTTTAATCTTTTACTCAACGCTAGCTCATACCCTACACATACAGCAACATTGGCAAACTCTTTACTTAAATTTACTAAGAAATTAAAATCGCTTATAGCAGGATAATCAACAGGGTAAGGCTTTCCCGCCCAAATAATTTGAACAGGATATTTTGTATTAGCCATCAATGCTCTAAACCTTTCCTGATTTCTTGTAATTAATTCTGCACGCTTATAGCCTGCAAACCTTCTTGCCCAAACTATTGTAAGTACATCAGGGTTCATCACCTTTCCTGACTGATCTGATACAATTTCAAACGCTCTTTTTTTAAGATAGCGTTTTCTGTCAATAAACCCCTCTTCGTTATGTGTATCGGCAAAATTATACAATTGTTTATCTGCCCAATAATGCCAGTTCTGTGCGTTCGTAATCGCCTTTATCTCACAAATATTTTCATATTTACCCCACATTTTCCTACTCACTTCACCATGCAGTTGGCTCACACCATTTGCTAAACGTGCAAAACGCAGCGCTGCAAGCGAGTGATTAAATTGGTTATCTGTAATGCCTGTTAATACCCTAACCTCATCCATAGATAACCCACAGAAATAACCCATTTTTTCACACAAGTACATATCGTGTTTTTCGTTGCCTGCTTCCTCAGGCGTATGAGTAGTAAACACCAAACGCTTTTTTACTTCGTCTTTATTTTTTCCAAATTTTTGGTACAAATAAAATGCAGCACTT
>JANOTH010000058.1:0-3516 GCA_031416275.1 Ferruginibacter sp.
GAAAAATAATATTCCGATTTTCTTAAAAAAAGCAAGCATTTTCTTAAACCTGTTAAATAGAAAAAGAGCCATCATTTCTGACAGCTCTTTTACTTACTAACCCATTAAATTCTACTGCTAAAGTACACAATCACCTGAAAACAAAAAATTATTTTTTGATGATAGTAATTATTTAATATGGAATAAAATAGTCAATATATCGTATTATATACTTGATAATCAATTATCTATCTCAAAAACAGAACACATTTTATAAATAAAAACGAAAAAAATAAAATTTAATTTCCCTAAAATTTGGTTTATAATATAAACTACTCTACATTTGTATTAAATATAGCAAAATGAAATATATACTTTCACTTTTTTGTTGTTTACTCGGTTTGCTAGGAATTGGTCAAGTTACAATCTCAGCAAAAGTAACACACAAAAAAAACCTGCCAATTAGGGGAGTATGTATTACAATAGTAGATTCATATGAGGGTGTAACAAGCGACTCTTTAGGCAATTTTTCGTTCGCAACTACTGAAAGTGGAGCGAAAACAATTAATGCCACTATGTCAGGCTACTCAACGTTCAATTCAAAAATTGCTATAGCAAACACTCCTATACAAGTAAATATTACAATAAAAGAATTTATTACAGAATTAAATGCGGTAAGAATTACAGTGGGTTCCTTTGAAGCCAGCGATAAGAAAAAAGGAACCGTACTTAGTTCTATTGATATTGTTACCACTGCAGGCAGCCAGGGAGATATTACAGGTGCTTTGAAAACACTCCCTGGTACACAGCAGGTAGGAGAAGCGGAAGGTTTGTTTGTGAGAGGTGGATCTGCTACGGAAAGTAAAATTTTTATTGACGGGTCATTAGTAAATAATTTTTTTTACAGCAGTTTACCAGGCTTAGCCACTCGTGGAAGATTTAACCCCTTTTTATTTAAGGGAACTGTATTTTCTACGGGTGGTTATTCTGCACTATATGGCCAAGCATTATCTGCAGCCTTAATACTCGAAAGTGCAGATTTGCCGGAGAGAACCGAAGCCAATCTGAGTTTATCTGCGATTGGAGTAGGTGGCGGCATTCAAAAACTGGCAAAGAATAAAAAGGCAGCTTGGGGAGTTTCTTACGCTTATACAAACCTTGCCCTAGCTTTTGCCGTAATAAAGCAAAAGGTCGATTTTTTTAAAACACCGGTTTTTCATCAAGGCGATGCAAATTTTAGAATTAAAACTAAAAAAGGCGGCTTTATTAAATACTATGGTTATGCAAGTTGGAACCAAACAGGTATTCGTAATCCCGATATAGATTCTGTACAACTAAAAAATGCATTTAATATCGAGAATATTAACACATTTCAAAATATAAGCTGGCGAGAAAATATAGGAAACGGCTGGAAGGCAAATACGGCATTAAGTTTTAGTACTAATAGAGATGACATCGGCAATGAATTATTAAATAGTGAGAACCAAAAGCAACAATTCTTTTCACCTTCAGGCTACGCAGGGAAAAACTTTTCTTTGGTAAATAAAGCACAGTATGCTCAGGCTAAGATAGTATTGGAAAAGCGATTGATAGGTATCAACAGCATTCGTTTTGGTTCGGATTATTTTTACAGCAAAGAAAAAACGCTTTACACATTATTTGATGGTACAAAGTTCACTGATGTGGCGAATGATAATTTATATGCCGCTTTCGCTGAAACGGATGTGTACATAACAAAAGACCTTGCATTAAAAGCCGGTGGTAGGTTAGAGCACTCAGAACAAATTGGTAAATGGAATGTTGCGCCCCGTGCATCTGTTGCTTATAAGTTTAAAGACAAGAGCCAGCTCTCGTTTGCTTATGGTATTTTTTACCAAAATCCTGAGAGAAGATATTTACCTGTTGCAAATAACAACGTCGGTTATTCAAAAGCTACTCACTATATTTTACAATACCAGGTTGCAAAAAAAAGCAGAATTTTTAGAACAGAAATGTTTTACAAAAACTACAATGCTTTATACAAAACTGCATCTAATAATTTTGGTAGAGAAGTGGCGGCTAACAACGATGGTTTCGGTTATGCTAAAGGTGTAGAAATTTTTTGGAGGGATAAAACAACCATTAAAGATCTAGATTATTGGATATCTTATTCTTACCTCGATACAAAAAGAAATTACCTGAATTTTCCGGGTTCTATAACGCCATCTTTTGCAGCAAGTCATACTGCATCCTTTGTAGCTAAAAAGTTTGTTACTCCCTGGAAAACAGGTTTTAATATGAGTTACAATTTTGCAAGCGGTCGCCCTTATTATAACCTGCGTTACGATAATGCACAAAGCAAATATTTTATTAAAGAAGAAGGCAAAACAATTAACTACAACAGCCTCAGCTTTAGCATGAATTACCTACCCAATATTGGAAAAACAACTAAGAAAACATTTATAGTGTGGGTTTTGTCGCTTACGAATGTGCTTGGACAGGAGCAGATTTTTAATTACAATTTCTCTTCTAGTAACAATAATAAAGTGGCTGTAATTCCACCATCAAAAAGATTCTTATACATAGGGTGTTTTTTAAGTTTTGGTATTGATAGAACACAAGATGCAATCAATAATAATCTGTAGTTAGGGAGGAAGACAGGCGATTTGAATATTTCTAAATAACTAATTAAATAAAATTAAAACCTACAAAATGACAAACGAACTACAACCACAAAACGACAGAGACGAAACGCTTTGGGCAATTGCAAAAAAGCGTGCAGCCTTTAAAAAATCATTTCTTACCTATGCTATTATAAATGTTTTTCTTTGGGGAATTTGGTTTTTTAGTGGAAGAAATTTTGGTAGCGGTAATTACAATTGGCCTTGGCCAATTTGGGTAACATTAGGTTGGGGAATAGGCATAGCTTTTCAATACAGAGATGCTTATCTAATAACTGGTTCAGATTCGGTTCAAAGAGAATACGATAAACTTAAAAACAATAATTAATTTTTAAAATAACTAAACATGAAAAAAATAATTTTTATCTCCGTCCTTAATTTTTTCTCTTTGATAACATTTGCACAAAGTGAAAAATATACCAACGCAATGAAAAAAAATATCGCTTTGTTAGATTCTGCATTTACAAAGCCAGAGAATTTTTTAAGCCTCTCAAATACTTTTGAAAGAATAGGTACTGCTGAAAAAACTGAATGGCTTCCATATTATTATGCTGCTTATTGCAGGGTGAATTATGCATTTATGCAAAAAGATCCTTCAGGTAATGACCCAATTGCAGATAAAGCTTTAGTTCTTGCCAATACAGCTGATTCTTTAATGCCAAACAATAGCGAAATCAGTTGCTTAAAAAGTATGATTGCTAGTGTGCAAATGCTTGTTGACCCTCAGCAACGTTTCATGCAGTATGGCGCAGCCAGCCAAAAGGAAATGCAAAAAGCTATGCAACAGGATCCTTCTAACCCACGCCCATACATGCTCAAAGGTCAAAGCTTGAAGTATACGCCTGAGCAATTTGGGGGCGGTTGCAAAACTGCATTA
>JANOTH010000059.1:0-4354 GCA_031416275.1 Ferruginibacter sp.
GCTGGAGCATTTAATGAGAGATAAAAGTTTGAGCGAAAGAGAAGTGGGTGCACAACTCATTAATGAAACTGTTTCTTACGCAGAAAGCAGCATTTGCAGACGTAAAACTTTGTTGTATTATTTTGGTGAAAATTACGACGACGCTGCAAGTTGCGGGCATTGCGATAACTGCTTAAACCCTAAGGAAAAAGTAGAGGCAAAAGACGAAGCCATCTGCGTATTAAAAACCATTGATGCTTTGGGCGAACAGTTTGCCATTGAATATGTATTACTAATTCTTACCGGTAAAGCTACACCTGCAGTAAAAATGTATAGACACGAAGAGCTGGATGTGTTTGCCTGTGGTAATGACAAAGAGCCACATTTGTGGAACAGCCTCATTAGGCAAATGTTATTGCACGGTTTGCTTGATAAAGATATTGTTGAGTATGGTGTTTTAAAAATTACCAAGGCCGGTAGAGCTTACATGAAGAAACCTGCATCTTTTAAAATTGCATTAAATAATCTTTTTGAAGATGCAAATGCTGACGATGAAGCTGCGGGGCCTGAAGGAGAAATTGAGAGCGTGAAAGATGAAAAATTATTAGAGATTTTAAAAGACCTGCGTAAAAAAGTTTCTAAAGAAAAGAACTTGCCACCCTTTGTAATATTTTTAGAAAGTTCATTGGAAGATATGGCCACCATGTACCCAACAACAATGGAAGAACTGGAAAAAATTAGCGGTGTTAGCAAAGGAAAATCATTACGTTATGGCAAACCTTTTTTAGATGCTATTATAAAATATGCTGAAGAAAATGATATTATAAGGCCAGATGATTTTGTAATGAAATCTGTTGCAAATAAAAATAACAACAAGATTTTTATTATACAGAATGTAGATAAAAAGATGACGCTGGAAACCATTGCTAAAAACAAAAACTTAAAAATTGAAGAGTTGTTGGAAGAGATGGAAACCATTGTTGCAAGTGGCACAAAATTAAACCTAGGGTATGCTATTGATGAGATGGTAGATGAATACGAGCAGGAAGAAATAATGGATTATTTTAAAGGTTGCCAAACATCGGATCTTGCTGTAGCACAAGAGGAACTTGCCGATGGTGATTTTACATGGGAGCAATTAAAATTAATGCGTATTAAGTTTTTAAGCGAGTATGGAAATTAGTTGGATATAGCATCTCGATAAATAGTTTAAAGATTTATTACCATGTTTGAACAATCAATAGAGCTAGTTGCCAATTTTACCCGGCCTATAAACAGTATTATAAGAACCTATGGTGGCAAGCAAATTATACCTGGCTCTGCCACACTTTTTTTTGTAAACCAAGATGGTTATGCAATTACCTGCAAGCATGTTGTTGATATGCTATTATCATCAGAAAAAATAAACAATGACTTCACATCTTTTAAAAAAGAGAGGGATAGCCTGCCAAAAGATGGAAAATATAAAATGGCATTGAAAGGCCTTGAGCTGAAATATAAATACACTGCTGACAGCATCATACAAATAAAAAATACTTTTGTTGATTGTGTAGATACCATGTCAGGTTACACATGCCACATTCACCCTACGCATGACCTAGCCATTATAAAGTTTAATGACTTTAATAAAATTCATTACACAGGGTATGCAAATTTTTTAAAAGATGCCACACAAATAAAACAAGGTAATTTTTTATGCAGACTTGGTTTTCCCTTTCCCGAGTTCACAAATTTTACCTTTAATGAGGCCACAGACGATATTGAGTGGTCAACTACAGGCATTCAAGTATCGCCAAGGTTTCCTATTGAAGGAATGGTAACAAGGTTTTTGGCAGATGCCGGAAAACTAACGGGTATTGAAATGAGCACACCAGGCTTAAGAGGACAAAGTGGTGGGCCACTTTTTAATAATGAAGGTACTGTGTACGGTATGCAGTTTTCTACCAAGCATCTACACCTAGGTTTCGATTTGGTTGACAAAGAAATTCTTATTGAAAATAAAGTAAAAAAAATATCAGATTACTCTTTCATACACCTTGGGCAGTGCATACATGTTGACATTATAAAAGCCTTTTTAATGGAGCATAGCGTGAGATTTTATCAGCAAGATTAGTAGTTGAAATATATTTTCTATTACTTGCTCATTTAACAATAACTCCTTATTTTTGCAGCCCCTCTGGGGATATTTCTTCAAATTCTTTTTTAGAAATAAGGTGTGATAGCTCAGTTGGTAGAGCAATGGACTGAAAATCCATGTGTCGCCGGTTCAACCCCGGCTCGCACCACAAACCTCAACAGAAATGTTGGGGTTTTTTTATGCCAGATCGTATTTTTCAAAGTAACCACCATAAAAAAGGGTGCTGCAAAAATTGCAGCACCCTTTCACATTACACATCTTAGTTAAAACACAAACCCTGACTTTAAATTTTCATTATTAATCATTACAGAAAGAATGTATGTTCCTTTTGCAAGTTTACCTGAAAGATTAGTAACCTGTATGTTATTCATTCCTTTAAATACTTGTTGTCTTGCGGTGTACATTACCTGACCTGAATTAGATATTATTCTTATAACTGCTACTGAACTTACCCCTGCATTAACCTTTATCTGCATCGTTTCCTGTACAGGATTTGGGCTAATCAATAAGGAAGTAGTAGCTGTTTTACTTCTTGCAATTTTTACTATACTGCTGTATTTAAAACTACCATCAGTATTTACTATTTTAAGCCTGTAGTAAATAACTGAAGCATCTATTCTTTTTAAATCATCATTAAACAAATAGCTACTTCCACTTGCATTGTTTGCAGGATTTACATCACCTATTGATGTAAAAGTAGTTGCGTTCTCACTTCTTTCAACTGAGTACACCAATAGATTTGTTTCCTGTCTTGTAGTCCATCTAACCAAACCAAAACCATTGTTTTCTTCTGCACTAATTGCCGTAATAGTTACAGGTAATACACTCGCCCAGTTTACTGTGTATGATGCTTCATTAGCTGATGGATTACCGGCAGCATCTGCATAACGATAGTTGAACGAAGTACTCATAGAGCCTGTTCCAGTAAATCGAAGTTGCAACAATGATGGATCGTAATTGGTAATTGTTAATGGGTTTGTAAGTGATGGAGGTGTTGAACCATCTGCCCCAAAGAAAATTTTAGCACCATTGTAATACAACTCATTACCGTTGGTAGGAAGCATGGTTATCTGTATATTTTTTGTGCTTAAAGAACCTGATGCAGGTTGATCTTCTGCATCTGAACCTAATAATGGCCCTGGGCTACCTGCCGCTCCTGTACCGTTTAAAGTAAGAAATGAATTACCTGTTGGGGTAGAAATATTATAAGACTGGGTATTGGTTAACGGCAATTGTTCTATTGCAAAGTTTTGATTTGTAAAGTCTCCTGAAGCAGGGGTAGTTATTGCCAATATACCTGTTTTGTTAGCAGTACTAGGCGAAGCTCCACTTGGATTTACACCAGTACTTACCCATGCGCCAGTTGCTGGGGTTGGTAAGCTTGATACCGTCAATTTATCTCCTACTGCAGGTGAAGTGGTAGAAAGTATTACATTATATGCTGCAGAAGAAGTAGCATTGGCAAATGTGTACGTTCCTGTTCCGCTTACTGCCACTGATTCTATTACGTTTCCGGCTGCATCTGTTAACACTGCAAATAATCCACCCGCATCTGTTCCATTTTCTCCTACATTTTGGGTTGCATTTCCGTTGGCATCGTCAAATATTGTTCCGCTTAACACTATGCCCGGGCCAAATGCCATACTGATGGTAGCAGGTGCCGATGGCTTGTCTGCCACATCAAAAACTGAATAAGTAAAGGTTGGTGTTACTGCACCTGTACCTGCACCTGCTGGGTCAATAGTAACCAATGCAGGGTCAAAATTTGTAATAGTTGTAGAACTGTTTACTGCTACGCCATTATAGAATAGTGTTCCGTTTGTAGCAGGGTTTAAAGTAATTTTTCTTCCACTCAAACCAGGAGCATAAGTGCCTTCTGTAGCATCGTTACCTGTAAAGGCAGCAGCTGGTATTTTTACCGTTAATGTTCCACCTGGGTTAGCTTGCGCTGTGGCAGTAAAGTTTGTGGTGGCGGGTGTTTGCTCTATTGCAAAATTCTGATTGCTAACATTTCCTGATGCAGGCGTTGTTACCGCAAGAATACCGGTAGTATTGGTTGTATTTGGTGATGCACCGCCAGGATTTACACCTGTGTTAACCCAGTTTCCTGTAGCAGGTGTAGGTAAACTTGAAGTAGTTAATACAGCACCTGTTGTTGGAGTTGTTGTAGAAAGAACGACATTATAAGTTGTGCTTGCTGTTGCTTTGGTAAATGTATAGGTACCATCTGCCGCAACA
>JANOTH010000060.1:0-6606 GCA_031416275.1 Ferruginibacter sp.
AAGATTGTAACGAATAGCAGGAACAAATGTTGATTCGTATTCCAAATTTTTAAGCCCTAAAATATTATTTGTAGAAAATAAATACAATTCATTCGTCAAGAGCTAAAAACGAAAGGCAGGCTTATTTAAAAACTACTTTGAACTAAGCAAACCTTTAACTTTCAACCAAACTTACACAAACAACATTCCATCGCCCATATTTGTGCGGGGTGTTCTTTTTAAATGCCTGTAAGCTTTCTCTGTAACTTCTCTGCCACGGGCAGTGCGCATTATAAAACCCTCTTTTATGAGGAACGGTTCGTAAACTTCTTCGAGTGTGCCTGGCTCCTCACCTACCGCAGTTGCAATGGTAGTAATGCCAACGGGGCCGCCTTTAAATTTATCGATGATAGTGCTTAAAATTCGGTTGTCCATTTCATCTAGCCCATACGCATCTACATTGAGCGCATTGAGTGCATGCTCGGTTATGTTCATATCTATAACGCCATTGCCAAGCACCTGTGCAAAATCTCTCACACGGCGTAAAAGTCCGTTTGCAATACGTGGTGTACCCCTACTTCTGCCTGCAATTTCACCTGCCGCATCGCTGGTAATTTGTGTATTTAAAATGCCTGAGCTGCGTAATAATATATTTTTTAAAGTGGCCGCATCATAATATTCTAAGCGGCTTTTTATACCAAAGCGAGATAGCAAGGGCGCAGTGAGCAAACCGCTGCGAGTAGTAGCACCTATTAATGTAAATGGATTAATATCTATCTGAATACTTCTAGCTGCAGGGCCACTGTCAATCATAATATCTATGCGATAATCCTCCATAGCGGCATACAAATATTCTTCTACCACATTACTCAGTCGGTGTATTTCATCTATAAACAACACATCATTTGTTTCGAGATTTGTAAGCAAACCTGCTAGGTCGCCAGGCTTTTCAATTACAGGCCCACTGGTTTCTTTTATACTTACGTTTAACTCATTGGCTACAATTCTGCTAAGGGTTGTTTTGCCCAAACCCGGCGGGCCGTGAAATAGAATATGATCTAATGCCTCGCCTCTCAACTTTGCTGCCTTTATAAAAATGCGGAGATTTTCTATTGTTTGCGGCTGCCCTGCAAAATCTGCAATTTCGCTTGGCCTGATGTTGTTCTCAAACTCTTTTTCTACATCAGTTTGTTTATTTGCATCGCTGTTTAAATTGGGATTAGCCATGTTGTAAAAATAGCGAAATATAAAATCTCATAAAAAATCATCTATCTTAATTGCATTATCGAAGGCTATCAGTAGATCAGTAGCCTTTTAAACCTAAATATTGCCAGTAATAAAAGTAAGAAATAGCTTTATGGCATTGAGATGATAAATTTGTAACCCATGAAAAGAAGTACCAGATATTGGATTTGCCAAATTGCAGGATGGGGAGGCTTACTGTTGTTTCAGCTAGTGATGGCTTATCAGTTTGCGCCAGATACAATACTTACACCTGAAATAAAAAGAAACCTTTTTTTTTATGCATTGTTTGTAGATTTCGTTTGCTTTATAGCAATTACGCATTTATTAAGATTTGTTTTAAAAAGATTAAAATGGTTGAGTTTTTCGCCTGAGAAGATTTTTCTCACATTTGTTGTAGGCATACTAATTACAGCAGTGTTATCGTTTTATAGCTCCCAACTTTTACTGGAATTGCCGGGTACCACGTATGAAAAATACGAAATTAAGGAGCGAAAGGAAAGAGCCATATTGATGGAAAAAGAAAATATGGTTGCCGGCACTAAATATTACCTCTATGAAAATAATGGGGTACTGGATTCAACAAAATATACAACTGTTGTAAAAATAAAAAAAGCCACAGGCTGGTACAGAGATAAAAATAACGACTGGCAATTTGAAGAACAACGCAAAGGAAGAATTTTTGGTGGTATTTTCTCAAGTGTAATTCTTTTATCGATATGGCTTTTGATTTATGTTGTTTGGCATTTTGTAGATAAAAACAGAAAAGACCAGTTTGATAAACTTCGCCTGGAAGGCATGGTAAAATCCTTGGAATTAAAGACAATAAAATCTCACATAAATCCACATTTTATTTTTAATGCTTTAAACAGCATTAGAGCTTTGGTTGATGAAAACCCAAGCCGAGCAAGAACAGCCATTACAGAACTAAGTAACATTTTGCGCAGCAGCTTGCAGGCAGAAAAACAGGAAACCGTACCACTACAACAAGAGCTGGATATTGTAAATGATTACCTCGCATTAGAACACATGCGTTTTGAAGAGAGGTTAAAAATTACACTTGATATAGATGAGGATACACTATCTCAACCAATACCACCAATGATGCTACAGACGCTTGTTGAGAACGCTATTAAACATGGTATTAGCAAAGACATAAATGGTGGAATTATAAAAATATGCTCTCATTTTGTTGACAACCACCATGAACTTACCGTAAAAAATACCGGCAGTTTAAAAACCCAAGATATTAATATCGCTGCAGGGTTTGGCATAAAAAGCACTCAAGACCGGTTGAATTTATTGTATAATAAGAAAGCACATTTCGAGATAAAAAATATTGAAGGCGACATGGTAGAATCGAAAATAATAATGCCCGTTGCTGAAATTTTATAACAAACCAAAATAACTTAATTATGTACAAAGCAATAATTATAGATGACGAGAGACTTGCCAGAAATGAACTAAAAAAACTGCTAAATGATTTCCCTGAAATTGAAATTATTGGGGAAGCTGCAAATGCAAAAGAAGGTATAGAAAAAATAGAGAGTTTAATGCCTGATCTAATTTTTTTAGATATACAAATGCCTGGTAAAACAGGGTTTGATATGCTGCTGGAACTTGACAGAGCGCCACACGTAATATTTACAACTGCTTACGACGAATTTGCTTTAAAAGCATTTGAAGTAAATGCCCTTGATTATTTAATGAAGCCTGTGGAGCCGAAAAGATTGGCTGATGCCTTGCATAAATTACAATTGGCAGAAGAGAAAGAAATGTCAACATCTTTAACCGGTGTAAACCGAGGTATTTTAAGGGAACACGATCAGGTATTTGTAAAGGATGGCGAGCGTTGCTGGTTTGTAAAACTCTCTGAAGTTCGACTTTTTGAAAGTGTAGGAAACTACGCCAAAGTATTTTTTGGTACAAACAAACCACTTATTTTAAAATCGTTAAATGCATTGGAAGAAAGGCTTGATGAGAAAGTGTTTTTTAGAGCGAACCGAAAACATATTATCAACTTAAGAATGATTGAAAAAGTTGAAACATTTTTTAACGGTGGCTTGCTAATAGATATAAAAGGTGGCGAAAAAATTGAAGTGAGTAGAAGGCAAGCGGTGAGGTTTAAAGAGATGATGAGTTTGTAAAAGCCCCCTCGATCCCCCACAGGGGGAAGTTTAGATTAAGATAATGTAAAGAGTTTTTCAGTTGCAAAAATTGTACTTTTCTTAATCAAACGATGATCAATATTCAACTCTCAATTTTCAATGTTCACATAATACCCGAAGAAGTTTTTAGTACAGTCCATTTAGATACGTAACACAATTTTTATGAAAAAAACATTAGCCTCATTTATTTTAATTTTTACTGCCACGGTGACTTTTGCGCAGGATGTAAATAAATTCATAACAGCGAAAGAAGTGCTGCGTGTAGAAACTTTTCTTGCTGCAGATGAGCTGAAAGGGAGAAGACCTGGCACACCGGAAATAGACAAGGCTGCAGATTTTATCGCAAATGAATTTAAAAACTCAGGGTTAAAATATTTTACGGGGCTTGACAGTTACAAACAAAGTTTTACAAACATCCGTTTAAGATTTTTATCTGCCAATGCTACAATAGATGCAGATAAAATTGATGAAGCGAATGTGATAGCTATTACTACAGATTCTCTTTTAAAAATAAATGAAACAGCTTCTTTTAAAAAAGTTGTTATTGGAAACACAGAAAATTTATTGCAGCGTGCCGAAGCGATTATTAATGCAAAAAGTAACCAACTTGTTTTGGTAAACAGCTTTTTTGTAAGTGATTTTAAAAAACTAAGACGTTACAAAAGGGATGGCGTGAAGACAGATTTTTCTGTAGTATTTGTATTGACAAACAATGCGGGTGATAAATATGATATAGAGATAAAACATAAAATCACGCCGTTTAATTACAGCAATGTAGTTGCTGTGTTGCCGGGGAAAAGTAAAAAGAATGAAATGGTTGTTTTTTCAGGGCATTATGATCATTTAGGTGTTGGCAAACCTAGCGCTACAGGAGACTCTATTTACAACGGAGCCAATGATGATGCTGCAGGCACAACGGCCATGATAATACTGGCTAACTATTTCGCAAAATTAAAAAACAACGAACGCACACTGGTATTTGTAGCATTTACTGCTGAAGAAAGCGGTGGCTTTGGTTCACAATATTTTTCTAAACAACTAGACCCTGATAAAGTAGTGGCTATGTTTAATTTAGAAATGATAGGCACAGAAAGTAAGTGGGGCAAAAACAGTGCTTTTATTACAGGTTATGAGAAATCTGATTTTGGTAAAATACTACAGAACAACTTAGCAGGATCTGCATTTAAATTTGAGCCTGATCCATATCCTAAAGAAAATTTATTTTACAGGAGTGACAATGCAACCCTTGCTGCGCTTGGTGTTCCGGCGCATACAATCTCTACATCTAAAATGGATAATGAACCAACCTACCACAAACAGTCTGATGATATTACAGCTATTGACATAGATAATATGACTGAAATAATAAAAGCAATTGCGCTGAGCAGCAAAACGATTATTAGTGGCAAAGACACGCCAACAAGAGTAGAGAAAAAATAATTTATTAAGAAACTTTTACCGGTACACTGTGAATAGCAGAGGCAATTTCTTTTATAAGACTTGCATCTTTTTCTATGGCATTGCCTACAACAATTACATCTGCGCCGGCTTTGCAATTTAAATAAGCTTTTTCAGCAGTTGTAATGCCGCCGCCTACAATTAGCGGCACATCAATACAGGATGCAACCTTTTGTATCATAGATTCTGAGATGGCTTTTTTTGCACCACTCCCTGCATCCATGTAAATTAATTTCATGCCGAGCATTTCGCCCGCCATTGCAGTGCACATGGCTATTTCATTTTTATCTGATGGCAAAGGAGAGGCATTGCTAATGTAAGAAACGGTTGTAGGTGCGCCACCATCAATTACCATGTAACCAGTTGACATAATTTCTAACCCGCTCTTTTTTACAAAAGGCGCTGAAACTACATGTTGACCAATAAGCAATTCAGGATTGCGACCGCTTATTAAACTTAAATACAAAAGCGCATCGGCGTATTTACTCACCTGCGACGGACTGCCGGGAAAAAGTATAACAGGAATGTCGCAACTTCTTTTAATGAGCTGCACACATTCATCTAAATAACTGGAAATAACCAAACTTCCTCCTACAAAAAAATAATCAACCTGCGCATCTAGCGATAGCTGTATTAATTCTTCGACACTATTATCATTTACTTTATCAGGATCGATGAGCACTGCAAATGACTTTTTGCTCTGGCTTTTACGATCTGTAAGTGATTGATAAATATGATTCAACATAAAACGGCTTCGGTTTGGTGCAAAAATGCTTGTTTTTTTCTTATTATGGAAATATTAACCACATAAATAATACCATCCTTTTAATTAACTATCAATTATAAGTAAATTTGAATACCATGGTAACTGACATTACTTACGAAATAAAATACAAAACAGCCCGAAGCGGTGGCAAGGGCGGACAAAATGTAAACAAGGTGGAAACCATGGTAGAAGGCTATTGGCATATTGAAAATTCAACAAGTGTAACTGCAGAAGAAAAAATAATACTGAAAGAAAAGCTTAAAAATAAAATAAACAGCGATGGTTTTTTATTGGTAAAAAGTCAAACGGCGAGAACGCAGCTTGCAAACAAAGCCAATGTTCAAAAGAAATTACTGGCGCTTGTTACTAAATCATTAATCGTTCAGCCACCCCGAAAGGCAACCAAAATACCAAGGGCAGTGGTAAGAAAGCGTTTAGATAGTAAAAAGAAAAATGCCGAAATAAAACAGGGCAGAAAAAAACTTACGAGCCATGAGTAAGTTGCTATTTATTTTTATTGGAGTTGTAATTTCTTTAAACAGTTTTAGCCAAAAAGAAACTGGTAGCATTCCTGTTTCTTTCGAAGCTATTTCCAAAGGAGAGGACGGTGTTATGAATCGAACACTTGTAAATGACTTCGGTGAAAATTACAGTATCACAAAACTTAAATTTTACGTAAGTAATATAAAATTTGAAACAGATGAAGTTTCAAAAACAGTGAGTTCGGTTTTTTTAATAGATGCATCAAAACAAAATGCCATTACCTTATCATTCGGTCGAATATCCGTATCGAAAAATTCAAAGATGGGCCTTTGGGTTACTCTCGCACAAGCTACATATCTGTTTAGCTTAGTCATTTGAGATAACATATCTTCTCTTCCATAACCAAGCTTCCACCAATTATTCAAAAAGTTAATATGGTGTTTGTTTACTTTGGCTTTGGAGTTTTTCTTTAGCTCTGCTTTATTTTCTTTTTCTTGTTTTTCGCCTTTT
>JANOTH010000061.1:0-4375 GCA_031416275.1 Ferruginibacter sp.
TGAAAATTGAAAAGATCAACAGCACTAAAGCTAAAAAAAATAAAATATTATCACTGGCTTTCGTTGTTTTTAGAGCAGGGAAATAGCAACGAATACACTCATAAATAAACGTGCAACAATAAGGAACTATAAAAAAGAAAAGAACTTCTTCGAGCGGCAGGTTGTATAAAAATGTTTGAGCAAGTACGTACGGCTCATTAAAAAACCAAACATTAATTGAGGTGAAAATGCTATCCCACACAATATAAAAAAGTGCAGGTAAAAGCATAGCGGTAAAGACTGCTTTCCATTTTTTATAGAATGCTACCTTTTTATCGAAGCTTAATGCAAATGGCCCAGCTAAAGAGCAGGCAAGTATTAAATAATAAGTTAGGTGGGTATTCAATTTTGTAGTTGTTATTTATTAAAACCTATTCGCTCTCTTTCCTCCCACTTTCTTTGTGCTGCTTTTTCATCCAGCAAATTTTCCATAGCATCATAAATTTGATTCAATTGCGCATCATGTTCACCAAGCCTTTCTTTGATTTGTTGCATCTGCAATTTAAAATCATTTTGCTGTAGAAGAATCTTTTTTATTGCGACAAATGCCCTCATGATTGCAACATGCATTTCAATTGCCTTATCACTGTTTAAAACTCCACAGAGCATAGCAACACCTTGCTCTGTAAAAGCATAAGGCGTTAGGGAAGTATTTCTCTTTAATTGAGATGCGGTAACAGCGTGTGACTGCAATACTTCAATATTTTTTGATGCGGTAACAGATTGTGACCGGATATTATTCCATTCCGTAGTTGTAAGCCTAAACATAAAATCTGTGGGAAATCTTTTTAAATTTCTTTTTACAGCTTGGTTTAAAGCTTTTGTAGGTATTTCATATAAGGAAGCTAAATCAAAATCAAGCATTACTCTTTCACCCCGAATTTCATAAATCCTATTTTGTATGCTTTGAATTATTTGCATAAACTATTTATAATTTGTCACTCCTTATTTGTACCAATCAATATAATTTTTAATTTATATAACTGCCAATTTTTGATTTTTTTAATTTAAGAGGCTTTATTAATTGTTTAGAATTATAAGCCCTGCAACTATAATGAACCTAATAAAAAAGTTTAATCCCATATCAGCAACCGGAGTGCCCGAAATTTTTTGTAATACACCAAAAGCTTCTATACAAAAAACTATATTGAAGGGATGAGTGAATGTTTAAGTTCCATAATTTCTAAGTAAAACATGGTGAAAAGAACGGACCATTAACCAGTGATCCGTTGCGTGAGGAATTGTAGCTATGTACCCCACAGTATTTGCGATAGCAAATGCGAGGAGTACATGCGAAAAGTCCCTTCCGCCATTCGTCGGAAACGCCCCAAATTGTTTTTAGAAAGCGTTTCTTGCTTTATCTGCCCGTACTTTTTCCCAGTATTTTTTGGCTACGTATAACATTCCAAAACTTTCGCCATGCTCCTTTCCAATATGCTTGTGGTGCATTTTGTGTGCCCAACGGATGGTGCGTACATATACATTATTGCTGCGTGTAAACCATTTGAACCGCTGGTGAATAATTACATCGTGTACCAAAAAATAGGCAAAACCATACATAGCAATACCAAAACCAATGGCGGCGGCAATGTAATTTCCGTTTTGCAAACCGAGCATTATACACAACCAACTTGGTATAGCAAATATTAAAAAGAAGGCGTCGTTTTTTTCAAAAAACGAACCGTGTGGATGGTGATGATCTTCGTGGAGGTACCACAAAAAACCATGCATTACATAACGATGCGTCGCCCATGTAATACCTTCCATTAAAAAAAATGTACCGAGTGTTATTAAAATATATAAAATGAGGTTCATAAAAAAGTTCTTATCAGCATGAAAAACATCATCATTATCAATAGCAAATTTACCGCAAAAATATTTTTCTTTTCGAATTTTAAGAAAGTGAAAACACTCATTAATCCCATGCTAATAATAAACCAACAAAGGTAATTGTAAGTAGGAATCTCACCATCTCCCAACCATTGCCAGTAGCCAAGTTTAATGGCTGCAGGCTCCATTATCCAATCAAAAAAAACCGCCAGCATAGCACCGTCGGAGATCACTGAGAAATAACGAACTGCTGGTGATGGTCCGCCTGTCATGGTTTCCAGCTTTGCCGATAATTTTTCGAGCAACATATGCACAGCAACACCGCTGCAATAAATAATAATGATCCAGTTTATTCCGATTACCCACGGCACATTTTTAATGGTTGGTCCAAGCGCCTTTCCATATGCATATTCGCCAAATAAATACCCTGTAGAAGTGCCGATTATTTCAACCACAATACCTGTAATAAAACAAACAACCATAAATATTACAAACGGAATATTTATTTTTCGTTGAGTATACAACAACAACACAAACATCAACAAAAGGTTGAAAGGTGTGGCTGCAGAAAAAAACTCTTTGTTAAAAAACATTCCTACCAAACCGATCATATGAAAAAAAATCGCCAGCGCAGTCGCTATTTGTGTTCTGCTTTTAAGCATGTACTCTTCTATCATTTTTAATATCATGCTTTACAAGATCACTTACAATTTTTGCACTTTTTAAACAAAGTGGTATGCCGCCACCGGGATGAACACTGCCGCCGCAACAATACAAGTTTTTAATTTTCTTTGAAAAATTTGGATGCCTTAAAAAAGCTGCCGTTTTAGAATTGGAACTGGTGCCATACAATGAACCCAGATAAGAACCCGTGTTGGCTTCAATAGATTGTGGGTGCAAAAATGTTTCGTTCACAATATGAGCAGCAATATCTATTTTTAGAATTCGGTTTAATTTTGCGATAATATATTCCTTTGCAGCGGTTTTTACCGCTTCAACATCGTACGTATTTGTTGCGGGTACGTTGATCATTACGAACCAATTTTCGCAACCTGCAGGCGCCTGGGCTTTTTCTATTTTGCTGGTAACGTTTATATAAATTGTTGGATCGCTGTATAATTTTTTGCTGTTAAAAATATGATCAAACTCTGCTGAATAATTTTCACTGAAAAATATATTGTGTAACTCAAGTTGAGAAAAAGAAGTATTGATGCCCCAATAAAAAGCCAGCGCACTACTGCTTCTTTCCTGCTTTAAAACTTTTTTTGCTTTGATAGGGTTACTGAGTAAATTCTTGTAGGTGAAATAAACATCGCTGTTACTTACTACAACATCAGCCATTATATTTTCGTTGTTTACTACTATGCCTGCAGCAATATTATCGGGACAAATTATTTTTTGAACAGCTGCATCAAAATGAAATTGAACACCCTTTTTTAGCGCCAATTTATACAAGGCGTTTGTGATGTTTATCATGCCGCCATGCGGGTAATAAGCACCTTCTGTTTGTTCTAAATGTGGGATGAGGCTAAGCATAGCCGGCGCTTTGTACGGATTGCTGCCATTGTAAGTTGCAAATCGGTTAAAGATTTGCTGCGTTTCTTTTGCTTTAAAACTTGTGTTGTATTGGCTTAATGATTTAAAGATATATGGAAACTTGACGGAGCTAAAGGCTTTGAAAGATCGAGGGTTAAGCCATGTGCTTTTTTTGTGCAATGAATAATTTAAAAAAATATTTGCAAGATTGTTATAAAGTTTCTCAGAACGCCCTAAGTAATTTTTAATATTCTCTTTTGGTTCTCCGGTTTTATCCTGCATTTCGTTTGCAAATAAATCTTGGTTGCTGTATGCATTTATTTCTTTTCCGTTTTCAAAGAAATATTTGCAGGCAATATCTATTTTATGATAAGATAAATAATTTTCAATTGGCTCGTTTGCCAGCACAAACAACTCCTCTATATTTTGAGGTTGCGTAAACAAAGAAGGACCTGCATCAAAATGATAACCATCGGTTGTAAATGCAGATAATTTACCACCCGGATAACTGTTTTTTTCAAATACAGTTACGGCAAAACCCTGCACCGCAAGCCGTATCGCACTTGCCATACCGGCTACGCCACTACCAATTATAACTGCTTTTTTTTGATGCATAAAACTCTACTTATAAAGAATTGAACGAACTGCGCAAACCTGCTTTCAGCAAAATAACTGCTTTAAAAGTGTTGCTGATGCGTACTCTGTTTTCCAATAAAAGTTGTGGTTGCGCCTGCTGAATTTTTCTGAATAAAGTGCGGTAATATTTGTAGGCTACATATACACCAAATCGGGCTTTGACCGGAAGCATCAAAATTCCTTCATATGCATTTTTTAAATCCAATGCAATGTCTTCTTCAATTATTCTTTTATCTAACGCTGTAAACTTTTTAAAATTTACACCGGGAAAATAGGTTCTGTTTAGTTGCTCGTGATCAGCCTTCAAATCTCTTAAAAAATTTATTTTTTGAAA
>JANOTH010000062.1:0-35159 GCA_031416275.1 Ferruginibacter sp.
CGATGAAGGCTCGTTAATTGTGGCAGCAGATGGTAAAACAGCATTTTATGCAAGCGATAAAGGCGATTTTAAAAATGGTTTAGATCTTTACTCTTTTGAATTAAGGGAAGACGTAAGAGCACAAAAAACATTTTGGGTTAAGGGTAAAATTTACGATAAAAAAACAAATGCAGGACTGCCATCTTCTGTGGAATTAACAACCATAGATTCGGGTTATGTGCTTTCAAAACTTAGAACAGATGAAGAAGGAAATTACCTAACGACATTGCCACAAGGCAAAAGTTATGCATTCTCTGTAAATCGAAAGGGTTATCTGTTTTACTCTGAAAATTTTACAATGCAGAGTAATGAAAATGATTCTGCGCTGGTGGTTAATATCGGTTTACAACCTTTGGAAAAAGGCTCCTCAATTATTTTAAAAAATATCTTTTTTGAATCGAAAAAGTATGAGCTTCAACCAACGTCATTTACCGAATTAAATAAAGTAGCAGACCTATTAAAAGATAATCCTGCAGTTTCCATACAAATAAGCGGCTATACAGATAATGTGGGCAAACCTGCTGACAATCTTTTACTAAGTGTAAACCGTGCAAAGGCTGTTGTTACTTATTTGCAAGGGAAAGGAATCGATGGCAAAAGGCTTTTAGGCAAAGGTTTTGGAGAAGCAAATCCAATTGCATCCAATAATTTAGAAACAGGTAAATCTCAAAACAGAAGAACAGAATTGTCTGTTATTTCAAATTGATTGTATAATATTGTTTCATTTTATGCAGCAAGATTTGCTTTATCAAATAGCACTCACCCTCGTTCCCAATATTGGCGATGTGCGTGCAAAAGCATTGCTAGAAACTTTTGGCGATGCGGAAAGCATTTTTAAAACACCCAAAAAGCAATTGGAAGCTATTGATGGTATTGGTACAAGAGCAGCAAATTCCATCAAACACTTTAATGATTTTAAACTTTGTGAAGATGAAATAAATTTCATCGAAAAAAATAAAATAACTACCCTTTTTATAACTGACAAAGAATACCCACAACGTTTACTAAATTGTTACGACAGCCCTACCCTCCTATATTACAAAGGCAACGCAGATTTAAACAGCACTAAAATTATTTCAATTGTTGGCACAAGAAACAATTCTGATTATGGCAAAAATATTTGCGATAAATTAATTGAAGACTTATCAAATCAAAACGTTTTAATAATTAGTGGGCTCGCATTTGGTATTGATAGTATTGCCCACAAAGCAGCTTTAAAAAACAAATTAAAAACAGTTGGGGTTGTAGCACATGGGCTTGATAAAATTTACCCTGCACAAAACAAACCGCTTGCAAAAGAAATGCTCACGCAGGGTGGTTTGCTCACAGATTTCATGAGTGGTACAAACCCTGATAAGCAAAATTTTCCCCGCCGAAACAGAATTGTGGCAGGCATTTGCGATGCTTTAATTATAATAGAAAGCAGCAAAAAAGGTGGTTCCCTTATCACTGCCGAATTAGCAAACAGTTACAACAAAGATGTATTTGCCATCCCCGGCAGAGTAAATGATCTGCGAAGCGAGGGTTGCAATTACCTTATTAAAAACAATAAATCTTTACTCATAACATGCACAGATGATTTGCTCCACATAATGAATTGGAAAGACGAACCAAAGAAAATAAAAAAGCAACGGGAACTTTTTATAGAATTAACCCCCGATGAAAAAATAATAACAGATATTCTTGCACAGCAGGAAAGTATTCAAATAGATCAGCTTTATTTTAAGAGTGGACTGAGCAGTAGTGCTGTTGCAAACGCATTATTAATGCTCGAAATGCAGGGCGTTGTTTCTATGCTACCAGGCAAGGTTTTTAAATTGGCGTAGCAGACGATGAACTATTGACTATGGACGATGGTAAGCCCCAAATAAAGCAATCAGCCTTTTATAATCTAAACTTACCTAAGATTGTAAGGTCATTTATAATTGGTAATACTCCATGAATAGCGGGGTCTTACATGGTCCATCATCTATTGTCCCTAGACAAACCTCAATTGACTTAAATAGAAATTCCTATATCTTTGCCTATGGCAATAAAAAAATCTCCCACAGCAACCAATCCAAGTAAATTTTTCGGCGAAGGGCTAACTTTTGATGATGTCCTTCTAGTACCTGCTTACTCTCAAATTTTACCTAGAGATGTAAGCATACAAACCATGCTTACCAAAAAAATAATGCTAAATGTACCTATGCTTAGTGCAGCTATGGATACTGTTACCGAAGCAAAACTAGCCATTGCGTTGGCACGAGAAGGCGGGCTTGGTATTCTGCATAAAAACATGAGCATTGAGCTGCAGGCGGAACAAGTGCGCAAAGTAAAAAGAAGTGAGAACGGTTTAATACTTGATCCTGTTACATTGTTGCCTGATGCCACTGTTGGAGAAGCGTTACGCCTAATGAAAGAAAATAAAATTGGTGGAATTCCGATAGTGGATGCTCAGCAGAAATTAGTTGGTATTCTAACCAACAGAGATTTGCGTTTCGATATAAATAAAAAGCTTAAAGTAAGTGAGGTGATGACGAAAGACAACCTCATTACTGCACCCGAAGGCACCGATCTTAAAAAGGCAGAACTCATTTTCCGAAAGAATAAAATAGAAAAATTACCTGTTGTAAATAAACAAGGAAAACTAATTGGATTGGTAACTTTTGGTGATATTCTGAAACTGAAAAGCCATCCCAATGCCATTAAAGATTCCTTTGGTAGATTGCTCGTTGGTGCAGGTGTGGGTATTACATCAGATACTATGCTGAGAGTAGAGGCGCTACACAAAGAAGGTGTAGATGTGATTTGTTTGGACAGTGCACATGGCCATACAAAGGGCGTAATTGATATGCTGAAAGCCATTAAAAAATCTTACAAAAACATTGATGTTATTGCAGGCAATATTGCAACAGCAGCAGGAGCAAAAGCTTTGGCAGATGCCGGTGCAGATGCTGTAAAAGTTGGTATCGGCCCCGGGTCAATTTGCACAACAAGAATTGTTGCAGGTACCGGCGTACCGCAAATTACTGCAGTGTTAGAAGCTGCATCTGTTCTTAAAAATAAAAACATTGGTATCATAAGTGATGGTGGTATTCGTTACACAGGTGATATGGTAAAAGCACTTGCTGCAGGCGCCACCTGCGTTATGATGGGTAATGTTTTTGCAGGCACAGAGGAAAGCCCTGGTGAAAGTATTATTTATGAAGGACGCAGATTTAAACAGTACCGTGGTATGGGTTCGCTTGGGGCAATGGCGCAGGGAAGCAGCGATCGTTATTTTCAGGATGTCGAAGATGATATTAAAAAATTCGTGCCCGAAGGCATTGAAGGTAGAGTGCCTTTTAAAGGAAGTCTGCAGGAAGTTGTACATCAATATACAGGCGGTTTAAAAGCAGGTATGGGCTATTGCGGCGCTGCAGATATAAAGGCTTTGCAGGTAAAAGGACAGTTTGTGAAAATTACCAATGCGGGTATGCGAGAAAGCCATGCGCACGATATTTCCATCACAAAAGAGGCGCCGAATTATAGCAGGTAATGCCCCCTTGGTCCCCCCACAAGGGGAAGGTTGGACTCTGAATTTTAATAGAATTTTTATAATAGCTGAGTGAGCTTTTTTATCTTAAACAAAGAAAATAGGTTGGCCCAAAACTTTGCTTTTGGCCAACCTAAAACACAGCTATGGTCAACAACCCTGCCTGAATGCCGCAGTCAGGCAGGGTTTAATGTCACTCCCGTCCGAACGGAGTTCAGCCGGGTGGGCACTTATACGGCATACCTTTATCGAACATTTTTGTGCAGTAGATTATGAAAAAAATACGCTTTCAAGCCTTACTACTTTTCGCTTTTGTATTCATACAACTAAACTTTCTTAAAGCACAAGATAGTTCTCGCATTCGCATCTCTTTATTAACCTGCACACCCGGGCAGGAACTGTATTCAACCTTCGGCCACAGTGCGCTTAGAGTAATAGACAGCAATAGCGTTACAGACCATGTTTACAATTTTGGAACTTTTAATTTTGATGATCCCGGCTTCTACTTAAAATTTGTTCGTGGGCAATTGCGCTACTTTGTAAACGTAGAAGAATTTGAGGATTTTAAGTTTGGTTACGTCAACGAAAATAGAGGCATTACTGAACAAGATTTAAATTTATCTGCCGCTGAAAAAATTACAATACACATGGCGCTAATTGAGAATATTAAAGAAGAAAATAAGTATTACATGTACGATTTCTTTTTTGACAATTGTACCACTAGGTTGAGAGATATTATTGTAAAATACCATCAACCTAAACCTTTACTACCGGCTGTAATGCCCACCACATTTACTTTTCGAAATGCAATACACCAATACCTGGATGGTAACAATATGCTGTGGAGTAAATTTGGTATTGATGTTTTATTGGGTGCACCTACAGATGCAGTGATGACTATTCCCCAACAACAATTTCTTCCAGAAAATTTAATGAAGGCACTTGACGCTACAAGAAATACTCCCATCGTTTCTTCGGCCAAGAACCTCTATGCATTGGGAGAACAAAAAAACGAAAAACGTTTTTTTACACCATTGTTTGTGTTTTCTTTTGTACTAATTGCTTTTGTACTTGTGAGTCATTTTAAAACTAATACCGCAAAAAATATTTTGAGATTAATGGATGTGCTACTCTTCTTATCAGTAGGCTTACTAGGAATTTTATTGGTATTTATGTGGCTAGGTACAGACCACATTATGACTAAAAATAATTATAATCTTTTATGGGCATGGCCAATGCATATTGTGTATGCATTCTTCATAAATAAAAACAATAAAATAGCAAAAGCTTATGCAATACTGCTAAGTATTTTTCTCCTTCTTTTATTATGCACATGGTTTTTCCTCGCACAAAAAATGAACAATGCCCTGTTGCCTTTAATTGTATTACTAATATGGAGAGCCACTTCATCCATACTATCCAAACAAAATAATATTGAAACAAGTACTGCAAAAATTTAAAGCGAATGCTAATCAAAAATATATCGTTTAACAATTCAAAGATTTATTATGCTGTTTATGGCACGGGCAAACCTATAATGCTTGTACATGGTTTTGCAGAAGACAGCAGTGTTTTTAATTTACAGGTAGAAAACTTAAAAGAAAAATATTTACTTATTGTTCCTGATTTGCCAGGCATTGGCCAATCTGAAATGCTAAAAAAAGAAAATATACAAATAGCTGATTATGCTGATGTTTTAAAGGTAATTGTTGACGAAGAAAAAATTTCGACTTTCGCTTTATTGGGGCATAGTATGGGTGGTTATATAACACTTGCATATGCCGAAAAATACGAAAATACTTTAAATGGGTTTGGCTTACTGCATAGCTCTGCATATGCAGATGACGAAGCAAAAATAACAACGAGAAAAAAAGCAATATCCTTCATTACAGAAAACGGCACAGCAGCCTTCTTAAAAACAAGTATCCCAAATTTGTTTTACAATCATGTTAAAAGCAAAGAAGCCATAAATACCCTTATCGAAAAAGGAAAAAATTTTAACCCTCTTGTGCTTATTCAGCAATACAATGCAATGATTAGTCGGCTTGATACTACTTCCATTTTAAGACGCTTTAACCTCCCTATTCTTTTCATTATTGGCGAGCACGATAAGGCTGTTCCCTTTCATAATAGCCTACAACAATCACACCTACCACAAATTGCGTATGTAAATATATTACGTGAAAGTGCGCATATGGGTATGTTGGAGCAACCAGATGTGGTAAATAAACATTTAAGAGAATTTTTACTTTATATATAAATTACAATCAAAGCAATACAGCATTATTGTTTAATTTAGTATCATACTAGTAACATGAGGAAACTTCTATTTATTATATTTTTATTAGGCGGTTTTCTTCCTGTTTTTGCAGCACATATAACCGGCGGCGAAATTATTTATACATATGTAGGACCAGGTTCCGGTTCGGGAACAAAAATTTATAGAATTACTTTAAGACTTTTTAGAGATAATAACTGCCCGGGAAACTGTGCTCCAATGCCCGCATCTGCGCCTATTGCTATTTACAACAACAGCAATAATGCTATTGTAGGGTCTGTAAGAAATGAGCCAATTGATTCTGATATTCCGGTAGGAATTGTTTCCTCCCCGCCTTGTATCACAAATCCTCCAGTATTTAACTATAGTGTTGGTAGTTATACTTTTGATGTAGAGTTACCAGATAATGCAGACGGCTACACTGTTAGTTACCAAACCTGTTGTAGAGTTGCGGGTATTACAAATGTTGGAAATGCTCCAAGCGTGGGATCTACTTATACAGGATCTATACCTGGAAGTCAAAATTTACCAACAGGGAATAACAACAGTGCTCAATTTGAAACGGGTATCTCTGTCATTTGCCAGGAAAATAAATACATGCTTGACTTTAGTGCTACAGACGCAGATGGAGACTCATTGGTTTATTCTACGATTGATGCATACAATGGAGGAGCTGCAACAAATGCTGGTTTTGCAAATCCTGCACCACCACCCTACGGATCGGTTCCTTACTCGTCACCCTACTCAGGATTTCAACCATTGGGTCCATTAGGCGTAATTAATTCAGCTACCGGTTTTATTTCTGGTACAGCACCGGCAGCAGGTAAATACATAGTTTGCGTATTAGTGAAAGAATACCGCAACGGTGTTTTTGTTTCCGACCATAGAAAAGATTTTATTGTAACAGTTGCTCCATGCGATTTTGCTAGTTCTGAGCTTCAAACATCCTACGTAAGTTGTGATAGTCTTTCGGTAAAATTTAAAAATGAAAGTAACTCTATCCTTAACCTAACTTTTGATTGGAATTTTGGCGATCCTTCTTCAGGTGCACTTAACACATCAAACGAAGAAACTCCTACTCACATTTATTCCGCCCCCGGCGATTATCAATTAATATTAACTGTAAATGCGGGTACGGCTTGTGCTGCAAGCGATACCTCTGTGGTAAAAGTTTATCCGGGTTTTTTCCCTGCTACTGATACTGTAATGAATACCTGTAAAGGTGTGCCTGTTCAGTTTAATGATATTACCACTACCAACTTTCCACCAGTTGATTACTGGTTATGGGATTTTGGCGACCAAACAACAAATGGAGATACTAGCCGGATAAAAAGCCCAACCTACACTTATGCAACCTCAGGTAATTATCTTGCTCAACTTATTGTTGGTACAGCAAAAGGTTGTAGAGATACGCTTTCGGTTCCTGTAAAAATTGTTGATCAACCCGATTTTACTATTTCAAGAGATACGCTTATTTGTACCATAGATACGCTTCAACTTAGAAGCAGTGCAACAGGAGGTAGGGTAACATGGACACCTAATTACATGATAAATGACACAACCAGTTTTAATCCTTTAGTGAGTCCTGATGTTACCACTCGTTATACCGCATTTTATGAAAACCCGGTTGGCTGTAGCAATACTGCAAGTGTATTGGTAAGAGTAGTAAATGAAGTAAGCCTTTTATCAGCCAATGACACCACAATTTGTAGAACTGACAGTGCCCGAATAAATTTAAATACAGATGCGCTCTATTTTAATTGGACACCGGCAAATGTTATAGCAGATCCAACGGTGCGCAATCCATTAATATTTCCAACAGATTCAATAACCACATTTCGTGTATTTGCATCTATATCAAACAAGTGTTTTAAAGAAGATGAAATTATTGTAAGAACAGTTCCATACCCATTGGCAGCAGTTTCAGGAGATGACCCAATTTGTTTTGGGAAAGATGCGCAACTAAATGCTACGGGCGGAAGTATTTATTTATGGTCACCACCGGCTTACCTTAATAATATAAATATTCCAAACCCAACCGCTGTTTTTCCATTACAATCAGTAACCTACACAGTTGCTGTGAGGGATACATTTGGTTGCCCTAAGCCAGTTTTTAAAGAATTTAGGGTAAACGTAATTAGACTTTTTGCCAACGCAGGGCCTCAAGATACTTCGGTTGTTTTAGGGCAGCCTTTACAATTAAATTCAACAGGGGGTGCAAATTATGCTTGGAACCCGGCTACCTATTTAAATAATCCCAATATTAGTAACCCAGTTTCATTACCGCAAAACAACATTAAGTATACGGTTTTTGTAAGTAATTCAATTGGTTGTACAGCTACAGATACCATTAATGTAAAAGTGTTTTTTCTACCTCCTGATATTTATGTACCATCTGCATTTACACCTGGTGGCGATGCAGTTAATGACCTTTTTAGACCGATACCACTTGGCATAAAATCGTTAGAGTCTTTTGCAGTTTATAATCGTTGGGGAGTTTTATTGTACAAGACAAGTAAAATTGGCGATGGTTGGGATGGTAAGTTTAAAGGAACACCACAAGACCCCGGAACATTTGTATGGCAGGCAAATGCTACAGATTATACTAACAAAAAAATATTTAGAAAAGGTACCGTTATATTAATTAGATAAATTATTATTTATCTCAACCCATCACTACAAACAACATGACTAAGACAGTTTTTATTACTGGTGCAACATCGGGTATCGGCAAAGCTTGTGCTTTTAAATTTGCACAAAACAACTATAATATTGTAATTACAGGCAGACGAGATGCTCTGCTTAAAACAATACAAAAACAAATAGAAAGCGATTTCAGCGTAAAGGTAAAAACATTGTGTTTTGATGTTCAAAATAAGCAGGAAGTTTTTAATGCAGTTGCAAGTTTGGGCGATGATGTAAGTATTGATGTTTTAATTAATAATGCAGGGTTAGCACTTGGCAGAGATGCTTTTGACGAAGCTGATATGGAAGACTGGAATACGATGATTAGCACTAATATCAACGGACTTCTATACACAAGCCGAGCACTTTTACCTTTCTTAAAAAACACGAATGGACATATTATTAACCTCGGTTCAATAGCAGGCAAAGAAGTATATGAAAATGGGAATGTTTATTGTGCAAGCAAATTTGCCGTAAATGCAATTTCTCAGTCTATGCGCATAGACCTGTTAAAACATAACATTAAAGTCACATCTATTAACCCCGGTGCAGCTGAAACAGAATTTTCTATTGTACGTTTTAAAGGAAATGAAGAAAAAGCTGATGCTACTTACAAAAATTACATTCCTTTAACAGCAAATGATGTGGCAGATACAATTTTTTATTGTGCGACTTTACCAACCCATGTATGTATTAATGACCTTACAATCACTTGTTTACAACAGGCTAATTCAACCTCATTTAATAAGACAATCTAGGGTAGTATTCCCACTACAAAATAAAATATAGAGAACTACGTTCGCATCACAATATCTGGCATAGATTTCCGTTATTGAGTCAAGAAAAAGGAATCAATTTTTTCTCAATCCGATTTATCCGTCATCCATGAAGAACTATATAACCATTATTGGAATACTGTTTTGTGTAAACTTGCATCTAGTTGGTTATACACAACCAATGGTAAAACAGGAAAATAGCTGTGATAATATTTCCATCCTTCACCAAGTTGACAGTTTAAAAAAAGATTTTGAAAAACAAGGCTTTATACTTGCTAAAGAAGCGAGTATGCCAATGGAAAGCGATTATGAAATTCCTGTTGTAGTACCATTAAGACAGGGAACCTGGTACAGAGTAATTTTTATAGGAGATATTACTTCACGAGTTTATGAGGTACGTATGTTTGACTGGAACGAAAGACAAGTAGTGTTTCAAAGAAAAATGTGGGGCGATGTTGATGGCAATATTATAAACTACGATTACATACCTCAGTTTACAGAATACCACATGATAAAGCCTGTTCAAGTAAATAAAAATAAAAAGCAGCTTTGTGGTTACTTCATGATATTTAAAAAAATTGTTAAGCCATAAAGGCAAATACCAAAAAATACCTTCCTCTGAAATTAGATTATAAAGAGATTGTTTTCATAATGAGAACAATCTCTTTTGCGTTTTGAAATTGATGTTTCTTGAAATTGAAGTTTGGGTTGCAGTATTAGCCTTTAATTATCCCACCAAAAAAACCTAAGAGATAGTTATTTAAAATACCAAGCAATAATTTTAAGTACCTTCTAGATTCGGACATTTATTCTGCTAATTGAAAGTGTTTTTAAACACATTTAAACTACCCAATCTTGAACCAAACTACTCGACCTGCTTATCTAGCTCGATTGATTGGACCACAAATGATAAATGGTTCTTTTCGGAAGTCAGCAAACTTATTATTGGCTTTCGCAAAAAATGTAGATAGCTACATTTCAAATCAATTTATGGCAATACCTTGTTCTTCACGTATAGAAATGCAAAAGGTTTTCGGTGTTGTCCACTGAAAACCTTTTGCTGATTATATTTCACAAATTTTAAAACTGTTTTTGATTAGATTAAACTCTCTCACTCTACTGTCAATGTATCAGAATTTATCAGTTTTAAAACTAGCATAATAACTACTGAGCCAATGATATTCTTACCTGCACACCTGCCCTAGTATTGGTTGTAGGCGCACTTGATGATATGTAAGGAATAACTTTTCTCTGATCGAAGTAGAACTTTAAATTAACCCTGTTGTTTAAGAAATAATCTACAGTCGGTGTCAAGGTAATTTCTCTACTACCACCTGTTGCAAAGTTATTATCTTGGTCAAGCCTGCTGTTTGCAGTTACATTATCTCTCACTCGATAATCTATTCTAAAGTTAATTTCGTTCTCTAATTTTTTACCGCCACCTAAAAATTTCGGCAATTTTAATCCACCAAGCAATTGCAAGCCTCGCTTACGATAGCCTGCGCCAATACTAAATTCTGTGCTTCTTTGTTCGCTCAATTGATAATCGTATAAACTTAAACTTAGGGTACGAGATTTTGCGTATTCAAACTTTGCTTGAAACTGGTTTGTAAACTGCATATCAAAACCTAGCAATGGAGAAAACTGCTCCTGAATACTAACATTTGGCACAAGAAAGAAAGGTATGAATGCTTTTGATACCGTATCATAAAAAGAAGGATAGCCAAACCTCGATACATCTTGGTAAAGCAATGCAGATGTAAAGCCATTCATGCTCAAACTTCCGTTATATGCATGCGATACATTGAAGCTGTTGAAGATTTTATCAAGACCTTTTATTCTGGTTAAACCGTTGTAATTAAGGTTCCAGTTGGGCTTAGGTAATATTGATCTGAATGGATTTGTTTTTGTTCGTCCGTCTGTTTGTTTAATTAAAAATACATTTTCGGGATCCTGCCCTGTATAGGCAGAAATAAAGGACGGTATTAAAACATCTACAGCATATTTGCCATAACCATAATAGTAACCATCTGATTGCAAACCACCACCAGGTTGCGATGTTGTGTATGGATTTGCCTTACCCAACCTTCTTGATAATACCACCCTATTATCTTGAAAAGTTTTAAAAGTTTGCGACACTTTATTTGGATCGAACTTACCAAAGAGCGTTTTAAAAGCAATGTAACTAACATCAAATCCACCTGTTGAATATGGCGTTAAGTGCATAAACTTTTGGTTGTTACCACCTGTTGTATCAATAAATCTAAAAGTTTCAGAATAGTTTTTGCTAAAGGTTTTTTTAATGTTTACGGTAATGTTTAAATCTCTTACCGGTTCCAGCGTAGCGCTACCTGTAAACGTCTGATCAAAATTTTGTTGAAACAAATAATTGAAAGTGGAGTCTTTCGTTACAAGACCACGAGCAGCTTTTCTGTTTAACCAGTTACTGTCCACCTGTCTGCCAAATATAAAATCAAACCCTGGTGCACTGCTCTTAAAGTTTTGGCCAAGGTATTGAGTACTGTCAGTATAACCCGGTAACCTTGTACTTCCTGTTTCGCCCGCAGATACATTTACCTGTTTTAAACTCGTTAATAGTTTTCCAATAACCCTTAATGGTGTTCCCACATAAGGCATGGCTGTTTTATCTAAAATTTTACGGGTACGTAAAACCCTTTGCCCTGCTTTATTTGTAACGCTGTCAGTTATTTTAGTGTAACGGTTTCTCCACTTCTCTCTGTCTTCAATATTTTTTGGTACATCTAATTGTCTTAAAAATTTAGATTTTTGATAGAGCCTTGTAAAATCCATTTGCACCGTTGCTTCTTTCTGCTGACCGTTTTCTAAAAAGTTTCCAAGGTTTACGGCAAGTCTACTTGCACCTATCCATCTATAAGTAGCCTGGTATTTTACATTGGCAGTAACAAAATCTAAAACAGGTATTTTAGCCAACGGCAAAGTATAAGAGAGCGCTGCAGTTTGGTTAAATATTGTATTTCTGCCACCCTTAATTAAGTTGGTAAAAAGTGTATCTTTTTTTGCTTTGGTATCTATTCTACCTGCTGGCTCATCTATACGAGAATTGTTTGTGGCCGTATAATCTAAGAGGATAGAACGTGTAAAATTCCAACGCATTATATAATCTCTTTGAAATACAAAATACTTGTCGTACGTCTCAGGTGTTTGGTATTTATCACCACCAAGACTCCTTGGTTTTATTACACCAAACTGCCGTTGCAAGTCAGCCCTAAAACTTAATTGAGAAGGAACGTAATTAAAATTAAAATCTTTTAAAACATCAAACCATTTTGTTTTCGTTTTTTTAAACAGTGCCTTAAGTGGTGTTATGTATTTGGGTTGAGGAGCAAAATTATAACCTAATGCAGCCCTATGCCTTGTAACATCATTAAACTCAATTAGCGGATTGTAGCTGCTTGTTTTAATGTATGAATAACTTACATCAACATTAGAGATATCGTAAATTTTTGGCTTTTTTGTGTTTGTTTTTAATTTTCTTACGTTGGTAAAGTTTACCGTTTTTATAGAAGTGAAATCAACCGCAGTCTTACGAATAGAATCTTTTTGATTTGCGGGCACGACCTTTAATTTGTCTTTCAATTTAATATCAAGATCATAAGGATCATACTCAGGCGAACTTACTGATTGAGAATAGCTAGCAAATACCGGTATAGACATTGCAGCTTTTTTAGGCAATATCTTTCCTAACTCAAGGTTTGCAGCGATATCAAACTGGTAAAAATTATCTCTGTAGCGTTCGTTAACTCTCTGTTCCAAAGTACCAAAGCCTTGTGTATGCATGTTGCCGGAAAGTGACAACGTTCCTAAATCAGCCAGTGTGAAATCTATTCTTGCCAATGCTGCATATCCGCCATTTTCATCCAACGAAGAAAGCCTCAGTTCATTTGCCCACATTTCACCACAGGCCACCAACGATGTTTTTGTATTTTCTACACCAATCAACATTCCTTTTATTTCACCAAGGTTAGGGTTACCCATCACCGAATAAGTTTGTCCGCTGGGTTGTAGCTCGCTGTAAATTCTATTTAATGGACTTGTTGATAAATTTCTTGCCTGCTTTATTTTTGTAAGCTTTGTTAAATCAAGATCAAGCGAGTTTGCAGGGTTCCAAAGAGAGTCGTTGTATGCCTGTGAATTGGGGCCAAGTTTTGCTGCATCAAGTTTTGTATTAATTAGAGGAATCCTTATCTCATAATAATTATTTACAAAATCGGTACCCATTCTAAATACAGCAGTTAGGTCTTTGTCTTTTATAGCTGGGTTTGCATTTATTGACTGTTCAGCATGAATGTACATCTGCATTTTTTTGAACTGCCTCAAATCCTTATTGCCAAAAGTTTGAAAAACACCTTTCGCATCTCCTCTTTTTAAATCGCAAAACTGCAAAGTCATCGACTGTTCGTTCTGCAAAAGATTTACACCATTATTGCTTAATGTTTGTTGGCGTTGAATATCTCGTGGCGTACGATATGGCAACGGCGATCTTGTATCGTTCTCTTCAATATTTACTGCACCAACGTTAAAAGGCGAATTGGTTGCCACGTTGAACATACCTGTTGTATCTATTTGAAATTTATACCTCCTCCAAATATTTCTTGCCAATTGCAATTGCGCAAAACGAACCACTGCTGTGTCTTCAAAATCGGTCATAAACATCCTTATAAAACGAATAGATTTAAAATCAGAAATGTTACCGATTTTTTTATCATAACTATTCACCGGTATTCTTAACTGATAAAAAGTTTCATTTCTAGTTGTGCCATTTGGAAGATTTACAGGTACAATTTTTTTATCAACTATAAAATTTTGTCCGATCTGCATTTCAGGGGCGGATGGTGGTTTTAAATCTAAAATGTATTGATAATATTCTTCGGTTTCATTCAACGTATTGTCTCTGTTAAAATCCTCCGCATCGGGGTATAAAGTAGCCGCTGAAGTAAACTGCCCACCGTTATCAATTGGAGAATTACCTTCAGGTGAATTGTAGTTTTTATAGCGTGCTAGAATACCGTCGTTGGCACCGAATGCAGCATTTCTATAGTGTCTGTAATTATCGCTTGAAGGATCTCTTAATGCATTTTGATATGCAAGAGAATTTGTACCAAAATTTGCAGCAATATTGTTTAAAAAAGTCTGCCGTCTTCTTACTTCAGATGTATCACTTAGGCCATCAAGGCCTATATCTTGAAATTTTCTATCGTCAGGATTGTTGCTAAAAGCATTTGTAACCTGCAACTGGTTTCTTGGCACAAGTCCCCAAACAGTTTCATCCATTGGTGCAGGTGCATTTGGCGTAGCTATACCATTTTCATAAAAACGCCTTCCATCTTTTAAAATATCTTCTGAAATATTACCCAGGTTAAAATACAATTTACCTCCGGTAGATGTTGGTTTGTTTATAAAAGGATCTTGAATCCAGGCTTCAATAAATTCTATATTGGCAGTTTCAAAATCCGTTTGGTCAATATTGCGTTGAAGCCCCCCAAATCTACTGCGTGGGTTTGTAAAATTACCTTGTGCATTAATTGTATTAGCACTGTCATCAAAATTATAAGGGCCCCGCTCTTTTGGATAATATGCAAGATCAAAAGTTACAAGTTGGCTTTCACCAAACCCTGTGGTCCTTTGCGGGAAAATCTCTTTTTGGTAAACCTGCCGCACCCTTGGATCGCTTAACAAATTTGCATTGGTTATGGGGTTGTTGTTTGCCCTAAGCTGCTGCAGAATCTGTTCAATTTGATACCATGCTATTTTTGACCGGTTTCTACCATACCGCAAGTTATTATTTAGTCTTGCTTCAGGGAACAATTCAATATTGCTGTTCCGTGCGGTTGCACCCAATGGCGTTGCAGAAAGTCCCCATGCCACAGCGGGAAAACGCAAGTCAATACCAGATTTACTTCCCTCAAAATCATCTATATAAATTACGCCATTTTCTCCTTTACCAATTTGTGGTGCATGGCCGGGTTTAAGCATTGCTCCCTCTGCATATGCATTTACAGTTGATGGTGCTTTGGTTGAATAGAAGGGTAATTTATCAAGCAATTTTGTTAGCCTCGGTAAATCTTTTCTATAATTTACATCTAAGCCGTACATCGCATTTCTAATAGGATCTTCTCCCAAATTTACTTTTGTAAAAAAAGGACGTTCGCTAAGCCTAACAATTGTACCACCAATAGATAGTTGTTCTTTTGCTGTATTTTTTAATTGATAATCTAGCCGCAAACCAAGAAACGATTTTTGCTGCAAACCAAAAGATGCATTGTTTTCAAAATTAACCTGCACCGGTAAACCTGAATTTAATATAGCGGGGTTTATTATTTTTATAGTACCCAGATCGTAGTTTACATCATAATCAACACCTTCCTGCAATGCACGCCCACCTGCGCTTACAGATACTGAGCCTTTGGGAATATTATATCCAATACTGATATCACCTGAGCCTGAAGTTTTTGCAGAGCCACGCAATAAAAACCTGTTTAAATTTGGAAACTGCTGGGCTACCGCTTTGATGGAATCATACAAGGGATAAAATAATGTATCGCCTGCTGTTGCCGGCACCCTTGTATAAACCTGCGGAGCAAGGTCTCTACCAAATGGCTCTAGCAACGGAAAAATCACCCTACTATATTGCGAGTTTATTGTAAAATTTTCTATGTAATCAAACACACCATCCGGTTGAGGATCGAGCTGGCTGTTAAGCCTGTCAACATTTATTAAAGTAATGATTGGTGCACCTTGGTTTTTATCACCAAAAGGTAAATAACGTTTTGCTCCAAGCCCGGGTTGTTCATACAACACATCTAACTTAAAATCCTGTGGTGTTAAAACCCCATACCCTACTGAGTAAACGTTCTTCATCATCAGTTTCCAAATAGGTAAGTTGGTACGCTGGGCTGTTGCCTTTAACAATTTTAAAAACAATACTTTTTGGGTAGCAGTTGTGCTATCGGGTGGTACATCTTCTGAAAATTCACCTACTTGAAATATTTTACCATTAAAGGAATATTGATAAGCTACACCTAAAACCTCATCAGTCTGCAAAGGCGAACTTAAAGATAAAGTACCCAATTGCCGGTTAAAGGTATAAGAGGTACTATCTAATTTTCTAGCAAAAGTTTTTTCAAAATCCTGCACAGGTTTCAGCCGCAGGCTTAATAAATTATTGTAAATGGTTGATGAGTTTCTGGCATCAGGCAGGTTTCTTATTTTGGTAAGCAAATCGTTTGTACCATTAGTAGGAATTGCTTGGTTACTTAAAACATTAATAGTATCTGCCTGTAGATATGGATTTCGCTCTGCCAAATCCATCAAGCCTACAATATCCCTTGTTTCAGTAGTTATACCATTTCTATTGGTAACCCACACCTGCATTTTTAATATCTGTATTGGGCTATTAATAGCTGGCGCATTTGCCATAACCCTATTGTAATTATCTCTAAAATATTGGGCTACTAAAAAGTGGCGATTCTCTTCGTATTCATCTGCTTTTATTTCGAAAGTTTGTGATGCTGAACCTCCCTGTAAATTTACATTTTGGCGTTGCGATCTTTGGTTGGCTAAAATAGTTGTAACATACAATTTGCCAAACTGTAATTGTGTTTTTATACCAAACAATTGTTGTGCACCTGGTATTAAAGTTCCTTTAGATGCAAAACTCACAGAGCCTGCTTCAAACCTCTTTATGATATCATCATCACTACCTGTATAATCAAGTTTTAGTTGATTATCAAGGTTAAAATTTGCAAGCGTATTGTAGTTTATTGGGAATTTAAGTTTGTCACCAATATTTGCATTTACGTTTAGTTGCGCATTCAAATTAAAATCGAGTCCACCGTTGTTTCTTGCTCTTTCCGGTAAAGTAGGGTTATCAATTCTTTGCCCTTGATAGCCCGCTGTAATATCTACATTTCCCTGAGGGGTTATTTCTATCTTACCATTACCAAAAAGCCTATTAAACAAATTATCAGAAAGAGATAATTTTGGTTTCAATAATTTTCCCCTGTTTAATAAGTTTGTAGTGTTTGCTCTTTTTTGAAAATAAGCTATTTCTGATTTTCTATTCTGTATCGCCCAATATTCATCAAAGCCGTAGGTTGTAGGGGTTCTATAATATTTATCACCAATTTTTTCGTAAACAGCATAGGTTCTTGTAATTGCGTTGTAAACAACTGAGTCTTTAACATTTGAAGGATTTGGAAGATAGTACGTACCTCTGTTTGTTGCAGATAACCCATCAGCTCTGGAATCGCTAATTGGGTAGCGAAGTGTTTGAGTAGCAGGAGGAGGCGTGTCTCTTACATTTTGCTCCGTTTTAAAAAGAAGTTTTAAATTATTGGAGGCATTTACATTAGCAAACACAAATAAAACAACAAAGCACAGAAATAGTGTTAGAAATAATTTTCTTATAAGCAGCATTAAGATAATAAGTTAATGTAAATCTAAACTCAAATGGCTTTAAGGGCTTTTTTTATAAGGTCTTCTAATTTTATTATATCAGGTTCTGAGGATAGTATTTTTTTAACTGCCAAATCTGCTTGCTTTTGCACAATTCCAAGTGCTACTAAAGCATTTGCAGCATCCTTTTCTATGCTGATGACACCTTTTGGCCAAGTTTGGCTGCTTGTGCCTGTTTTATTTCCTACTTTATCTTTCAATTCCAGCACCAATCTTTCTGCTGTCTTTTTACCTATACCCTTTACACTTTCAATCAACCTTAAATCACCTGTAGTAATTGCCACTTCTACCTCCTCAGGCCTTAATGATGAAAGCATCATTCTTGCTGTAGCTGCCCCCACACCAGATACACTTATTAATAAAATAAACATATCCTTTTCTTCTTTCTCAAAAAACCCATACAACGTGTGTGCGTCCTCTTTTATTTGAAGATACGTAAAAAGCTTACCTGCGGATAGCGTTTCAATTGCTGCGTATGTATTTAATGTAATGTTAACCTCATAACCAACTCCGTTAATATCTACATGTACTTGCGATGCGGTTTTGTAACTAAAATCTCCCCTTAAATATGCATACATAATTTTTCCAATCTGTCAATGTACGAAAATACACAAAATCTTGTTATTTAACTCAAAATTTACCTTACAATGATTTGATTTATATTTACCTCTATTATAACGGATTTTAATAAAAAATATTTGAAAGAATGGAGAAAATAATTGCAGCTATTACATGTGTTGGTGGTTATGTACCTGAATACAGACTTACAAACAAGATTTTAGAAACGATGGTTGATACGGACGATGAGTGGATAAAGTCCAGAACGGGCGTTAGTGAGCGGAGGATACAAAAGGGTGAGGGATTAGCAACTAGTGATATGGGTGTTGAAGCAGTTAAAGACATTCTTAAAAAAACAGGCATTTCGCCTGATGAAATTGATTGTGTGATTTGCGCTACGGTAACACCGGATATGCTTTTTCCATCTACCGCAAACATTATCAGCGAAAAAGCGGGAATAAAAAACGCTTTTAGTTTCGATATTAACGCAGCGTGCTCCGGCTTTTTATTCTCTTTAACCACGGGGACAACTTTCATTGAAAGTGGGCGTTATAAAAATGTAATTGTTGTTGGGGCAGATAAAATGAGCAGCATTGTTGACTATACTGACAGAACCACCTGTATATTATTTGGAGACGGTGCAGGAGCAGTATTGTTACAGGCATCAAAAGATGAAAACGGTGTAAAAGATAGTTTACTTAAAACAGATGGTGCGGGCAAATCGTATCTACATATGAAAGCAGGCGGTTCATTTAAGCCATCTACCATAGAAACGGTTATGGCTAAAGAACATTACATATACCAGGAAGGGCAAACTGTTTTTAAATTTGCAGTGAAAGGTATGGCAGATGTGAGCTATGAACTTATGCAAAGAAATAATTTAACGGGAGATGATATTGCATGGCTTGTACCGCACCAGGCAAATCTTAGAATTATAGATGCAACAGCAAACAGAATGGGGCTATCGAAAGAAAAAGTTATGATAAACATTGAAAAGTATGGCAATACAACTGCTGCTACTATTCCTCTTTGTTTGTGGGATTGGGAAGATAAATTAAAAAAAGGCGATAATTTAATTTTGGCTGCATTTGGGGGAGGGTTTACTTGGGGAGCAACCTGGGTGAAGTGGGCATATTAAAAAAATACAACCTACAACAGCAATTGGTTATATCTAACTTTGCAATGTGTTTAAATAGATTATTGAAAATAATTAAATTAATACAATGAAACCAGTATTTACTTTGCTATTGTGCTGCTGTATTTTTAGCAAGTTGCAGGCCCAACAAAATCGTTACATTATAAAATTTAAGGATAAAGGTACTAACCCATTTTCAATTGCTAACCCGGCGCAATACCTTAGCCAACGTGCATTGCAGCGTAGAACCCGATATAATATTTTAATTGATAGCCTCGATTTACCGGTTACTCCAAGGTATATTGACAGTGTTAGATTAGCAGGGAATGTAACAATTTTAAATGCTTCAAAATGGTTGAATCAAGTAACAATAAGAACCACAGATGCAGCAGCAATTACAAAAATAAATAGCTTTTCTTTTGTTGCAAGCTCTATGCCTATTGCCGCACGTGCCAATGAAGCATATACGCCTGTAAATAAAATTTTAGATGGGGCTGATTACACCCCTTTGCCATTAAACGAAACTACTACTGCATCAAGAATACAGGCCAATGTTTTGAATTATGGAGCGTCCAATGGGCAAGTGCGTTTACACCAAGGTGAGTTTTTACACAACCATGGTTTTAAAGGCGAAAGCATGCATTTGGCTTTTTTAGATGGTGGTTTTTTTAGGTATCAAACCCTACCAACTTTTGATAGTTTAAGAATAAACAATCAGGTATTAAGCACCTGGGATTTTGTCGCAAATGACCCTAATGTAAATGAAGACGACAGCCATGGTATGATTTGCCTTAGCACCGCCGCAGCAAATATGCCTGGGGTGTTTGTAGGCACTGCACCAAAAGCAATATATTGCCTTTATAGAACAGAAGATGTTTTTACTGAAACAAGGATTGAAGAACACAATCTTGCTGCTGGGTATGAAAAGGCAGACAGTATAGGTGTAGATGTTTGTTCGGTTTCTTTGGGTTACACAACTTTTGATTTTGCTTCTCAAAACTACACTTATGCCGACATGAATGGTAATACAACCATGAGTGCAAAAGCCTCCAACATTGCAGTAAAGAAAGGGCTGTTGCCTGTAATAGCAGCAGGAAATAGTGGAACATCTGCTTGGCGTTTTATAAATAGCCCTGCAGATGCTGATAGTGCGATGGCGGTAGGTGCAGTAGATACACTTGGCAATGTGGGAAATTTTAGCAGTTTTGGTCCAAACAGTGATGGACAAATTAAGCCTAATGTTGCTGCTACAGGTGTAAGAGCAATAGTTGCAAACCCAAATACAGGACAACCGGTTTTGAGCAACGGTACATCTCTTGCAGCACCAAATATGGCAGGGCTTACGACCTGTTTATGGCAGGCATTTCCTGAATACAATAACATGGCAATATTAGATGCAATTCAAAGGTCTTCGAGTAAATTTAACACACCTGACGATCGGGTTGGTTATGGTATACCAGATATGAAAAAAGCGTTTGTTATTCTTTTAAAAAAGTCTTTTACAAAACAATCTTCATTATCAGGTTGCATAGCTTCCGTTCAATTTAATGTAAAACAAGGTAATACTATGAACGTAGTGGTTGAAAGAAAACAGGCAAACGAAGTTGCATATACCACTTTTAAAACCTTTGCAGGAACTTTAAATTTCAGCAACAAAAACATGAGTTTTACCGACGATTTATCAACCACAAGCAGTGGCAATGTTAGCTATAGAATAAGGTTGGATATTGCAGCTGATACTAGCGTTTATCTAGACTCACTTCTAATAAACGCTCCTCAACTATGTACTAACCCTGAAAACAGTTTAAGGGTTAATCCCAACCCAGTTATAAACAATGTAAACATCATAGTAAGTAGAAAAAATGCGAGCAAAATTAATTTATACATTACAAATGCAGAGGGTAGAAAAGTTTATGAAATTACATACCAACAGCCCGCGGGTAGCCAAGTAAAAACAGTTAACATGCAACAAATGGCCGCAGGAATTTATTTCATAAATGCATTAGCAGACGATAAAAAAATAGAGACAATAAAATTTTTAAAGAGATAGAAAACAAATTTCACTATTGTTATTATTGTGACACCTTACCAATGAATCATTTTTAGGATCCATTTGCAAAGTTGCAAATGGCTTTTTTTTGGAGCTGTTCAAAACAGATTCTCACAATTTAAACCTAGCCGATGCTTTATTAAAAAAAAAAATTGCGAAAAGCATTCTAATTTTTATAGCATCTCATAAAATATTATAAGAAGAATATTTACATTAAATGGTTTGCTGCGTTTCTATTAACTGTTCATACTGATGAAAAATCTACTATTGAAAACAGTCTACTAATCACCCTTGCAACGATAAAAAAATGAATTATATTTCCATCTCAAATAATTATCTCATGATAAGAAAAATTACCTGCTTTATTATATTAGTTTCTTTAACTGCTGGTTTGGCTGCACAAACTACAAAAGATACTTCGTCATCAAATCTCAATAATTATTTTAAGGAAGTAAAATGGCGATCGATTGGCCCATTTAGAGGAGGTCGTTCTGTAACTGCAACAGGCGTACCTGGTAATATAAACACTTACTACATGGGCACTACAGGTGGTGGTCTTTGGAAAACAGATGATATGGGAATTACATGGAATAATATCTCTGATGGCTTTTTTAAAACCGGTTCTGTTGGTGCAGTTACTGTTGCTGAAAGTGACCCCAATATTGTATATGTAGGAATGGGCGAACATGCTGTACGTGGGGTTATGACATCTGCCGGCGATGGCGTTTATAAATCAACAGACGCAGGAAAAACATGGAAACAGATGGGGCTACAACCTACCCAACATATTGCCCGAGTAGTGGTGCATCCAAAAAATGCAGATATTGTTTTTGTGGCTGCACAAGGCGCTTTGTACAGCAAAACAAAAGAGCGTGGTATTTATAAATCAATGGATGGTGGCATTACGTGGAAAAATGTATTTTATGTTGACGAAAAAACAGGATGTGCAGAAATATCAATGGACATGAATAATCCATCAATATTATATGCAGCAATGTGGGAGCATGGTCGGCAGCCATGGAAAGTTACAAGCGGCGGACCGGGAAGCGGACTATATAAGTCTACTGATGGAGGTGAGCATTGGAATAAAATGGAAAATGGTCTCCCAAAAGACATGGGCAAAATGTCGATTGCAGTTTGCAGATCTAATTCAGAGAAAGTTTATGCATTAATTGAAAGCGACTGGGACAAAGAAGCGGGAGGTCTTTATGTATCCGAAAATGCAGGGGAAAGTTGGAGGCATGTAACAGCAGATCACAGGCTAATTCAACGAGCTTGGTACTATATTGAATTGTTTCCCGACCCTTTAAATGAAAATACTTTGTATGTGATGAGTGCGCCTGCTATGCGCTCCATTGACGGAGGAAAAACATGGGAAGATATTTCTGGTACTCATGGTGATTATCATAATTTATGGATTAACCCTACCAACTCCGGCAACATGATTATTGCGGATGACGGTGGAGCTGCAATTACATTTAACCAAGGCAAAACATGGAGCTCACAAAACAACATGCCAACCGGACAATTTTATAGAATAAATACTGACAACCAGTTTCCCTACCATATTTACAGCGGCCAACAAGACAACAGCTCAATAAATATTACAAGCAGACAATTAGGTAGTAAGGGTATTGGCAATGAGGGATGGGCCGCATCTGCAGGTGGAGAGAGTGCATTCCTTGCTTTTAATCCTGACGATCCAAAGTTTGTTTTGGGTGGAAGTTACCAAGGCACAATTGAAGTACTAGATACAAAGGCAAAAGCCAGCACAAACATAATGGCAGCACCCATTCAATATCTTGGCCGAGATGCAAAAGAAATGAAATACCGCTACAACTGGAATGCTCCTATCGTTTGGAGCAAACACGAGCCTAATGTTTTTTATCATGGTTCACAATACTTGCTTCGTACCACCGATATGGGCAAAACTTGGGCAGAAGCTTCTCCCGACCTTACCCGAAACGAAAAAGAAAAACAAGGCAGACCAGGTGTACCTTTTACCAATGAAGCAGTTGGTGCAGAAAATTACGGTACACTCAGTTATATTAAAGAATCGCCGCTGGAAATGGGAGTAATGTATACAGGTAGCGACGATGGCTTGGTTTACCTCACCAAAGATGCAGGAGCTCATTGGCAAAATGTAACCCCTGCGGGTTTAGCTGAGTGTCTTATTAATGCGATTGAAGTTTCGCCGTACGATAAAGCAACTGCATATATTGCTACTACACGGTATAAATTTAACGACCATACTCCCGGTTTGTATAAAACAACTGATTATGGTAAAAGCTGGATAAAAATAAATAATGGAATACCAATGGGTGCATTTACAAGGGTTGTAAGAGAGGATACAGAAAGAAAAGACCTCTTATTTGCAGGTACTGAATTAGGCCTATATATTTCGTGGAATGGTGGAAAAGAATGGATGCCTTTTCAACTGAATCTTCCCATAACACCAGTCACAGATTTAAAGATTCACCAAAGCAATTTAATTGCATCCACTTCGGGCCGTTCGTTTTGGATTTTAGATGATTTGAGTGTGCTTCGGCAGTATAAAAAAGATGCAAGCAGCTTTTCAATTTTTGAGCCATCAGCAGCTTATTTGGTAAATGGAGCCAGTGAATTAGATGAAACAGATCCTGATTTTACAGGTTCGCATAAATACAGAGGTGTAAATCCTGCAACTGGTTTGGTGCTCTACTATACATTACCAAAACTAAAAGATTCATTGGCAATTATAACGATGGAAATAAAAGATGCTCAAGGAAAAATAGTGCGTATGTTTAGTTCAAAAGCAGATAGCAACTATAAAAAATATGATGGTGGACCCTCAAAAGAACCATTATTGACCAAAGCAATAGGGTTAAATCGTTTTGTATGGAATATGAGGCATGCAACGGTACCAGGCATCCCCAATACTTATATTGAAAGCAGTTACAGCGGCCACAAAGCTATACCGGGAAAATATACTGTAACTATTAAAACAGCAAATCAACAAGCTACTACAGGTGCCACCATCTTAGCAAATCCTTTGTATGCAACAAGCCCTATAGATTACAATATTTTTGATAAAACCATGAGCAGTATGGAAAAAGAAGTAACCGCTATGCACAATATGATTAACAGCTTATATGCGAAACAGCAACAACTCGAACAAGTACTCAACACCGTGCTTGCAGATGAAAAATATACAACAATAAAAACACAGGGTAAGGCATTGGTAAAACGAATGAAGGAATGGGACGAAGAGATGATACAGCGCAAATCAAAGGCATACGACGATGTTGAAAATTTCCCGAATAAATTTACGGCCAATTATATGTTCCTAATCAATCAAACTGAGAGTGAAATTCCGTCTGTCAATCAACCTTCGTTAGACCTGATGAAAGATTTGGATCTTCAATGGTTAACATTAAAAAATAGGGGTGTTCAAATATTGGAAAAGGATATTCCCGCTTTTAACCAACTACTTTGGCAGGCTGGTGTAGGCGCTGTTTGGCAGAATTGATTTAATGTATAAGAGATAAGCTTTTATTTATTGGCAATACGCATAATTGCTTTATGATCTTATTGTGCGCACACTAAAACATACCCATCAAAAGAAATAAGATTGGGTACTTAATGGCGCTTACTATGTGCAAACTTTACAGCCGCCACTATCAGTACTCCCCCAATAACATTACCAAGTGTGGCAAGCCCTTGAAACTTTAAAAACTGTCCAAGGCTAATTTGGTTGGCTTCTCCAAAAAAAGCCATGAACACTTCAATAGAACCAACAATGCAATGATGAAGACCGGCTATGCTAATTATAAAAGTTACCAAAAATATCATAACAACACGACTGAAGGTATCCTGAGCAGAACTGAGTAACCATGATAGCATTCCCATAAGCCAACCTGCCATGATGCCGCTAATTAGCGTAGCACCAACACTATATTTTACCATTTTTTCAGAAACAAAATAGAAGAAATCTTTTCCAATCAAATGCATTTCACCATTAAAAAGCAAGGCAATGCTCCCAAAAATATAACCTCCCACCAAGTTTCCTACATAAACAACTATCCAAAGTTTTGCTAAACTACCCAAGGTTGCCTGCCCATTCATTACAGGGATTGTAGCTAATGTGGTATGTTCGGTAAACAATTCAGACCTTCCAATAATTACAAAAACATACCCTATGGGATATACCAGCGCCATCATAACGGCCAGTTCCCCGTATGTTGATTCGCTTTTAAAAAGTGTATAAATAATTCCAATAACCAAAATACTAAAACCCACCTCCAAACCAGCCGACATAGAAGATAAAAAAAGCCCAAGATCAGATCTCCTGTGTTCTTTTAAACCACTTTCAATTTGTTCCTGCATTATTTCGTAGGCCTCTTTTGGTTTTTCTTCAGCGGTTGATTTGGTTTCGCTAGCCATAAAATTATTTTACATGTGGTTAAAACTTACACACTATTTTATTATTAAGCGTAAAATAGCTCTAATAATTAAAACAACAATCTGAAAAAGCTTGCGGGAAACAGAATTTAGTTTTGTACAAAATGAAAGAAAAATAAGAATGGCATTAACCAAATTTTACTTTGTTCATACAATTTTTATTTTATGAAAATATTCAGCCAATTAGAAATCTGCGATAAATATCCGTTAGCACATTGCAAAAAAATTTGACGACGTGATAGCTTACTGTTTTTTTATCTTACTTACCAAGAACCGCCACAAACATAGTATCAGCCAACGTTTCGTAACCTTCTAAATATTCCATGTGCAACACCTGCAAACTAAAATTTTCTTTTAGCTGATGTACTATTGCTTCGTTTTCTTTTTTAAAGGCGGAGCAGGTAATGTAAAAAAACAGCCCCTGCTTATTTAAATATGGTATTGCCGTTGAAGCAATTTTTATTTGCATTGCAGCGTATTCATCAATTTTCTCTGTGGAAAAAAAACTAAGCTGCTCGGGCGTACGTGCCCAAGTACCACTGCCACTACAGGGAGCATCGCAAATAATAACATCAAATTTGTTGCTAATTTTTAACCCATCAGCCTGCAATAGATCTGCGGTAAATGCATTGTATTTTTTTATTCCGGCTTCTTTAAAACGATTACGCAGATTGTTTAAAATATTAGTACGTACATCAGACACTTGCAAATCAACATGGCCATGCAAAATATCATATAACAAAATTGATTTGCCTCCACTAGCTGCGCAGCAATCCCACACTTTAATGTCCTTCTTTAAATACACATCCTGCCTTTGCAGGTAATTAAATACTCGTTGCGAATTACAATCCTGCACTACCACATCTTTATTTAAAGCAAAAAATTGTTCTGTTTTAAAGCCCTGCTGTAAAGCAACGCAAGAGGTTGTAATTTCCTCAAAGAGAATTTTATTCTCAGTAAGTTTTTCAATTACTGCTATTTCCTTTCCGGGTCGTATACGCAAAAAAAAGTGAGGTTGCTCCAAAAACGAAAGTGAAAATTTTTCTTTATCTATCCCCTCCCCCAATTCAATATTCAATGGAAAAAAATCAGTGGCCCTGATTTGTAAAAAACTAATTTTTTCTGCTTTGCTTTTTGTAACACGAGCATTAAATGCAGGATTTAATTCTTCAAGAAAGTTATTTGTTTTACGCTCACATAAGAAATTGGCAGCGACTACAGCTTCTTCGAGGGATAGTTTTTTTAAGGGTAAGGAAGTACGAAAATAATGATAACATAGCGTTGCTATTTGCTTTCTGTCTTTAGAACCATATTTTTTATTGGAGGCAAAAAAACGTTTTAAGTGATGTACTAAAGGCTCACCCTTTTTAAATGATGTAATCACATTTACTGCAGATGCTAAATAGGAATGCTGTCGGCTCAATTATTTCTTTTTAAAAGAGAAAATATTATTATAGTACTTAGTTTGTATTACGAGCGAAAATTACACTATAAACATTTACAAATCTTTCATCATCCATATTGGGCAAGCTGTGTGGCCTGTATTACCAAGCGGCGCATCAATGTAGTAGAAGCCAAATTTTTTATACAATTCTTGCGCAGTCTCCATCACAAAAAATGTTTCTAAATAACATTTTTTATAGCCAAATTGTTTGGCTTTTTGTAAACACAATTCTATTATTTTTTTACCCATGCCTAAGCCCCTACCCTCAGGTAAAAAATACATTTTTTGCAGTTCACAAATATTTTCGTCACCGTTTTCTAGTCTACTAATACCTGCACCGCCAATAATTTTACCATCATCATCCACTACAAAATAAACAGTTTGGGGTTGTTGATAAGTCTCAAACATATTTTCTAAACTAACGTCGGCATAGGCAGTGCCAACAGTCGGAGCTTTTAGTTCTATAAATACACTCCTTACAATATTTGCAAGCGCTGCATTATCCTTCTTTTCTATTAGTCTTATTATCATTTTAGTATTTTATGAAAATGGCTTTTTCAAATAAATGAAAAAGCCATTATATAACAATTGAATATTTTTTAAAGCTCTAACAGCGCCTCCACAGGATCCTTTCCAAATAACAATAAAGCCGGATTTTCCAATAACTGTTTAACCATTACCAAAAATCCTACAGATTCCCGCCCATCAATAATTCTATGGTCATAACTTAACGCCACATACATCATGGGGCGTATTACAACCTGCCCATTAATTGCCATTGGACGCTCAACTATATTATGCATACCAAGTATTGCACTTTGTGGAATATTAATAATTGGTGTACTCATCATCGAACCAAAAATGCCGCCGTTGGTAATGGTAAAAGTTCCACCGCTCATTTCCTCAATGGTAAGTTTGTTGTTTTTTGCTTTGGTTGCAAGTTCTACTACCGCTGCTTCTACACCGGCCATACTTAAACTTTCCGCATTTCTAATTACCGGAACTACTAAACCCTTTGGTGCGCTTACTGCAATTGAGATATCGCAATAATCGTGAAACAAAATATTTTCTCCATCAAGGTAGGCATTAACCGAAGGAAATTTTTGTAATGCATAACAACAAGCCTTCGTGAAAAAACTCATAAAGCCCAAATTAACACCATGCTGTTCCTTAAATTTATCTTTCGATTTTTTTCTTATATCCATTATAGCCGTCATATCTACTTCATTAAAAGTAGTGAGCATTGCCGTTGAGTTTTTAGCCTCCACTAAGCGCCTGCTAATGGTTTTGCGAAGGTTACTCATTTTTTCAGGGCGCTCGTTTCTGCTAAACATTCCAGCTTCAGGATTACGCCCCGGGTTATTTAGAGCTTCCAGCACATCTTGCTTAATAATTTTGCCGTTTTCTCCTGTTGGCCTTATTTTTTTACTATCAACTTTTTTATCAGCAATAATTGCTGCAGCTACGGGCGTAGTTTTTATCTCGGCTTTTACTTCTTCTTTTGTAGTTACTTGTTGTTTGCTATCGGCTTCTACGGCAACATTTTCTTTAACAGCCTCCGTATTTTTTTGTTCTTCTTTTTCCTCAGCGGCGGCAGGTTTTGCAGCGTCTGTATCTATACTACAAACTACGTCACCTATTGCAAGTGTATCTCCTTCTTTAGCTATCTGCTTTACTATTCCTGCTTGCTCTGCATTTACTTCAAAAGTTGCTTTTTCACTCTCAAGTTCTGCAATCACTTCATCCCTTTCAGCATAATCGCCATCATTTTTTAGCCACTTTACAAGTGTTACCTCACTTATACTTTCGCCTACCGTAGGGACTTTTATATCAACTGCCATTAAGATCGTTTTAGATTTTGCGAATTTCGGATAAAATAACCAATCGGGTGAATTAGAATTTGAACCTGATAATTTGTTACCAATTCGTTACGTTTTTGGTAAAATAAGTAAAAGCTTCAAAAATAAAAAAATAAAAAAAGTTCACATTCATTTTTTATCTATAATTGTAAAAAATAAGCAGTTAATAAATAAGAAATGAGCAAAAAAGTTTTATATACTTTAGAATATCCTGTTCGCAGTTCACCCGGTATTTTATATGATTTTTTAAGCAGCGCATCAGCATTGCAGGAGTGGTTTGCAGATAAAGTTGATGACAGAGATGGTGTTTATACTTTTGGATGGAACGGTACTGACGAGAAGGCTGAAGTTTTGGAAAGAGAAGAAAATAAATTTATACGTTATCGTTGGTTGGCAGGGCCTAAAGAAGAATATTTTGAATTTAGAATTGAGAAATCTGAAGTTACCAATCAAACAATTTTAATAATTTCTGACTTTGCAGAGAAGAAAGACATTAAAGACCAGAGCCAACTTTGGGAATACCAGGTTAAAGATCTTTTTCATAGAATTGGAAGTTAAGTTTTAATAATTTCCGCTATCTTTTTGTAGCCATCGGCCAAAATTAACTGCATCATATCCCAATGATGCAGTTCGTATTTTAGGGCGATCTTAATAAATTCTTGCTTTTCAAATTTTTGGTAAATGTTAGGCGTCAACTCACTCAAATTCTCAAAATTTCCAAGGGTAAAGTCATGGTCCCACTCCTCCTCACTCATTGAAATAAATATAAGTTCATCACTTTTTATTTCTTTTAATATTTGTTTAAAATATTGTTCCTTGTAAATGCCTTTTAAATGCAAGGTGATGCTGATAAAATTGCCCCACCAAAACATCGTTCTCACGGCAAAAATATTTTCACTTTTAAACGAAGCAGGATAATCCAATATAACATAAGGTAACCTCTTGTAATTTTCTCCTTTAGTTATTTTAGGAATAGAAGCCTGCAGCAGCACATCATTTTCAACCAAAGCTTTAAAAACATTTGTAATAATTGGAACTTGGAGCATAAATAAATCTGCAGCTTTTTGTATTATAGCCCTTTTAGTTAAAATAATATTCTTATCCGTTACCATGGTGAGTTCGCTCTCGGAAAGTGTTACTTTTGTGTTGTTATCCATTATATAAAAATGTGAGATAAAAGTAAAGCATTTAGATTGCCACTATGTTAAAAAAGCTAGATAAACTTATTCTTAAATCATTTCTTGGTCCGTTTATCGTTACGTTTTTTATTGCATTTTTTGTTTTAATGATGCAGATATTATGGAAGTACATTGATGATCTTGTTGGTAAAGGACTCCCATTTATTACTATAGTAAAATTTGTATGGTTTGCAAGCGCAACGCTTTCATCACTTGCCATGCCAATAGCAATTCTTATTTCGTCGATCATGACGTTTGGCAACCTTGGCGAAAGCTTTGAACTGGTAGCAATTAAATCTGCAGGTATTTCATTACTTAGGTTTATGCGGCCACTTGTTTGGTTTACTGTTTTGCTTTGCATCATTACTTTTTTGTTTGCCAATTATGTTATACCATACTCGCAATTAAAATTTGTTACGCTGTATAGAGATATACTTGTAAAGAAACCTGCGCTAAATATGAAACAAGGTATTTTTTATAAGGACATTGAGAAATATGCAATAAAAGTTGGCAAAAAAGATGAAAACGGTACCAAAATAGAAAACGTTTTAATTTACGAACAATCGAATCCTCTTCAAGAAAATACCATCATTGCAAAAAGTGGAGACATGCAAATTTCAGCCAACAACAGCTACCTGGAATTTAAGTTGAAAGATGGAAACCGCTATCAAGAAAAAGGAAGTTATGGCGATACTGCAACAGAATATGTAAGGCTGCAGTTTCAAACTTTTAAAAAGCTTTTTGACCTTAGTGCATTTAACCAAAAAGCCAGTGATGAAAATGATTTAAAAAATAACTCAAAAATGCTTAGTGCTGTGCAGCTAGATAAAAACATAGACTCCATATCACACATAAAAGACAGCCTTTCGGCTAACCTAAGCAAGTATTTTCATTACTCGCTAAAATATGTAAATGATACATCGGCAAAATGGAAAACATTGGGAGCCGTAAAATTCAGCACCCGAGAAAAACTTTTTCCTGACAGTGCCGAAGACATGCTTTACGAAAGAACAGTGAGTAAAATTTCCGATATAAAAAATAACTTGTTTTTTAACAGCAATGAATATGAAGCGAAAAGGGTGGAAATTATAAATTTTAAACTTGAGTGGCAAAGAAAATTTGCATTCTCTCTCGCATGTATGGTATTGTTTTTTATAGGGGCCCCTTTAGGATCAATAATACGTAAAGGTGGTCTTGGTATGCCTTTGGTGGTAGCTATAATTTTCTTTTTAATTTTTCATCTGCTCAATATGTTTGGTGAAAAGTTTGTAAAAACAGAAGCGATGTCTCCATTTTTGGGCATGTGGCTAGCCATCATTGTTTTAACGCCTGTCGGCATTTTTTTTACGTATAAAGCAATGAACGATTCGCAGTTATTCAATAAAGACCTGTACCTTAATTTTTATAGAAAAGTAAAATCATTTTTACCAGTAAAAAAACAGATCAATACCTAAAAAATTTTATATGGAAAATAACAACAGCCGCAGAAGCTTTTTAAAAAACACCGTAAAAGGTGCCGCCATTGTTACGGTTAGCAGTGCCGCTGCTTCCAGCCTTTTAACGGCTTGCTCACCCACAAACAACATGGCAATACCTGCAGCCTTTTCTACAGGTTTTAACCAAACTGCTCTACCGTATGCATACGATGCGTTAGAAAATGTTATAGATACAAAAACAATGGAGATTCATTACAGCAAACACGCTGCAGCTTATAGCAAAGCACTAAACGAAGCAGCCATTGCCGAATCGGTAAACGTTTTAAAACCGCTGGAAAATGTATTGGCAAAAATTTCTACTTACTCAGTAAAAATGAGAAACAATGCTGGTGGGCATTACAACCACGAAATGTTTTGGAAAAGTATGCAACCTAAAAAAACGGACAACAAACCAACCGGTTTATTAGCGGCGGCTTTGGAAAAAACATTTGGCTCGTTTGAAAATTTTAAAACACAGTTTGGTGACGCTGCAAAAACAAGATTTGGTAGTGGCTGGGCTTGGTTGTATTTAGATGCTTCAAACCTTTTAAAAATTGGAAGCACACCTAACCAAGATAACCCGTTAATGGATAAAGCTGATATAAAAGGTTTTCCAATACTCGGATTAGATGTATGGGAACATGCTTATTATTTAAAGTATCAAAATAAAAGAGCCGATTATATTGAGAACTGGTGGAATGTAATAAACTGGGATTATATCGCAAATAGATTTGCTAAAAAGTAACAATACCTTAAATAGACTCAGCCTTTGCAAAGCAACTTTTCTATAAAAAAAGAAGCTAAACAAAGGCTGATGAATTGACATTGCAATCGTGGAGCAAATGTAACAAAGTGAAATGTTTTTTTCACCAATAAATCTTAAAATTTGTTCACAATCATATGTTAAAGCAACTTTAATTTTTATTATAAAATTCAATTACTTTCATTCACTAATAAAAAAATATTTTAAATGAATACATGGAAAGAATACCAGGAACAGAACAAAGAAAGATTTTTAAATGAATTGCTTGATTTATTGCGCATACCAAGTGTAAGCGCCAAAGGAGAGCATAAAGACGATATGATTAAATGTGCAGAAGCTGTAAAGGCAAGCCTGCTGCAAGCCGGTGCAGATACTGTAACCATTTACGAAACAGCAGGGCACCCAATTGTTTATGGCGAAAAAATTATCGACCCAAGTAAGCCTACCGTTTTAGTATATGGACACTACGATGTGCAACCTGCAGAACCTTTAGAGCTATGGAACAGCCCGGCTTTTGAACCGACAATTATTGACGGAAAAATTTTTGCACGTGGAAGCTGCGATGATAAAGGACAGATGTACATGCACGTAAAGGCATTGGAAATTTTAGTAAAGACAAATACACTTCAAAATAATATTAAGTTTTGTATAGAAGGCGAAGAAGAAGTAGGCTCCCCTAACCTTGGTAAATTTGTAGTTGAAAATAAAGAACTATTAAAGGCAGATTGTGTATTGATTAGTGATACAGCAATGTTGAGTTTAGATACGCCAAGTATGGATGTTGGTGTACGCGGGCTTAGTTATATAGAAGTAGAAGTTACAGGGCCAAACAGAGATTTACACAGCGGTGTTTATGGAGGTGCAGTCGCCAATCCAATTACAATTCTAGCAAAAATGATAGCCTCTTTGCACGATGAAAATAATCATATAACCGTACCAGGTTTTTACGATGATGTTGTTGTATCTACACCCGAGGAAAGAGCTTTAATGGCAAAAGCACCTTTTAACGAAACTGAATACAAGGAAGAACTAGGTGTAAAAGAATTGTGGGGCGAAAAAGGGTACACTACAAATGAGAGAACCGGCATTAGACCAACAATGGAAGTAAACGGCATTTGGGGTGGTTACACAGGCGAGGGTGCAAAAACGGTATTACCAAGTAAAGCATTTGCAAAAATATCCGCAAGGCTTGTGCCTAACCAGGGCTCTGATAAAATAACAGAAATACTTATTAATCATTTACAAAAGATAGCTCCTGATAATGTTACTGTAAAAGCAACATTGCACCATGGAGGCGAGCCTTACATGACACCGATTGATAGCAAAGGTTACATAGCAGCCGCAAAAGCAATTGAGACTACTTTTGGCAAACAGCCAATACCAGTACGAGGCGGTGGTAGCATTCCAATTTGTGCTTTGTTTGAAAAGGAACTCGGTATTAAAATAATTTTTATGGGCTTTGGTTTGGATAGTGATAACCTGCACAGCCCCAACGAAAAGTTTAATGTGGAAAATTATTATAAAGGAATAGAGACGATACCATATTTCCATAAATTTTTTAGTGAGACAGCTTAAATAAGTAGCAATATCAAAAAAAGTTAGAAAGCTCGGCAAGTGTGTCGGGCTTTTTCTATTCATTTGAAATAATAATGTCAAATTGTTGAAAAAAATATATATCAGAATTTCCAATATCATAATTTTTTTTAACAAATTATTATATACATTGCCAACCTAAAACAAAAACTATGAGAAAAGTTCAACTACTTGCTCTTTTTTGTGTGCTTTTTTTCAGTGCTAGTGCACAGTTAAAAGAAGTAACCGGAAAAGTTACAGATTCAAAAGATGGATCACCTTTAGTGGGCGTTACGGTTAAAGCCAAAGGGGCAGCCAACTCCACAACAACTAATTCAGAAGGTACATTCACATTAAGCGTACCCGCAAACACCAAAGCCTTAGTAATTTCTTATGTAGGCTTTAAAGTGCAGGAAACAGGTATTGACAATGTATCAAACATCTCCCTATTGCAAGCTGATAATTCATTATCTGAAGTAATTGTAGTAGGTTTTGGTACCAAGGTAAAGAGAGATTTAACAGGCTCTATATCTAAAGTAAGTGCGAAAGATATTGCCGGCACACCTGCAATATCGTTGGAAAGTGCAATTCAAGGTCGTGCCGCAGGCGTTTTTGTTGAACAACAGAACGGGAAACTTGGCCAGGGCATTAAGGTTAGGGTTCGTGGAGCGGCTTCCGTATCTGCAGGTTCAGACCCACTTTATGTAGTAGACGGAATTACTTTACAAAACAGCAATCTGTCAAGCAATGGTGCGCAAACCAACCCTTTAGCAGATATTAATCCAAATGACATAGAATCAATAGAGATTTTAAAAGACGCATCAGCTACTGCTATATATGGTGCAAACGGCTCAAATGGCGTTGTACTAATTACAACTAAGAAAGGTAAAATTG
>JANOTH010000063.1:0-9304 GCA_031416275.1 Ferruginibacter sp.
TTTACCCAACATAATATTACTCTTACCTGCAAAAGAATTGCTCTCATGAATAAATGTTGGAATATTTTTACTCTGTGCATATCTCAAAACTGGAAAGCTGGAATAACCACCAACACCAACAACAGCATCAGGTTTAAAATCTTTAAATATTCCTGAAACCTGAAAAAAACTTTTAATAATCTTAAAAGGAAGTGAAATATTTTTAATCAAAGAACTTCTGTTGAAACCCGCTATACACAAGCCTCTAATGTCGTAACCAGCTTGCGGCACTCTCTCCATTTCCATTTTTCCCTTCGCACCTACAAATAAAAACTCCGCCTGTGGCTGTAATTTTTTTATTGCATTTGCAATAGCTATTGCAGGAAAGATATGTCCGCCTGTACCCCCACCGGCTATCACAATGCGCAATGAGGCAGTGTCTGCATTTTTAAATGCAGCAATCTGTTCATTCGGTATGTTTATAACATCATTCATTTATGCTACTACTGCTTCTTTTTCTGCTGAAATAATCTTTGCATTTTGTGCGGCAATTTTACCCTCCTGCTGCTCTACATTTCGTGCAACACTTAAAATAATTCCTATAGATAAACAGGTAAACAAAAAGCTGCTTCCACCCATACTTACCAATGGCAGCGTAACACCAGTGTTGGGAAACAGGTTCACATTCACGCCCATATTTGCCACAGCCTGTATAACCAATGTAAAACTTAATGCAAGTGCCAGAAATGCACCAAATGCATACGGACATCTTCTGTATATTCTAATACACCTAAACAAAAACAGGAGATAAATAAAGCAAATAACTGCTGCACCAAAAATGCCGTACTCCTCAATTATGATTGCATAAATAAAATCGCTGTAACTGTGTGGCAAAAAATTTCTTTGCTCACTGTTTCCCGGACCTCTACCCAACCAACCACCTTTTGCAATTGCAATTTTCGCTTGGTTTATCTGATACAGTTTTTCATTATTGTCTTCTTTTTTGCTGTATACAAAAGTCTGTATACGCCCTATCCAAGTAGGCACACGACCTGAAGATAATATTGCAGGTAATTTTTTTGATTCCCCGGCTTTGGTATCATAATGCGATATCGCAATTGATATCAGTATTACAACTGGTATCATGGCAACAGCCATCGTTATTAAAATATGTTTCGTACTTACCCTTCCGATAAACATCAACATAAAACTTGTACCCGCAATTAAAATAGCAGTAGATAAATTTGCAGGTGCTATCAAAAGACAGATAACTGCTACCGGAATAATGATTGGTAGAAATCCTTTTTTAAAATCTTTAATTACCTGTTGCTTCTTACTCAATTGCCTGCTCATGTACATAAACAAGGCGAGTTTTGCAAGGTCAGAGGTTTGAAATGTCATGTTTATTACAGGCAACTTTATCCATCTACTCCCGGAGTTTAATTCTACACCAAATAAAAGTGTATATAATAAGAGCGGAATTGAAATTAAAAACAGTACTAGGGCGACCCTCGAATAAATGGTATAATTTATTCTGTGTGCAAAATAAATAACCATTAGCCCCAGCATGATAAAAGCAAATTGTTTAAACAAATAACTTTCTGTGCTCTTGCTCATTCTATATGCAAGCGAGCCAGTGCTGCTGTAAACAAGCAACAAACTTGCAAGCGTAAGAATAATTACGATTGCCCAAATAACACGGTCGCCCTTTGTTTTTTTCACAAGGTTACCACCCATATTTGCTAGGTCAGGCTTAAAAAATTCTCTTATGTTATTTGCTTCGAGCATTGTTTATTTTAAAAATTTATTTTTGGTTACCAGCTGAAGGGCAGTGATGTAGCTTCATTGGCGTCGCACATTTCATCGGAATATCTTTAATCATCTTTTATCGACATTGTATTTTGTTTTATGATTCATTGAACCCACTTTTCTTTCTAGCTCTAAAGTCCCTCCTTCGGAGGGATTTAGGGAGGCCTCTACAAATCCTTAACCGCCTCTTTAAACTGATTTCCTCTGTCCTCATAATTCTTAAATAGATCAAAACTTGCACATGCAGGGCTAAGTAAAACCACATCGCCTTTTTGTGCAAAATGAAAAGCTGATTGCACTGCATCTTTTGCATTACCTGTATTCACCATTAATGAAACGATGTCACCAAAAGCTTCATGTATTTTTCTGTTTTCTGTCCCCATGCAAACAATTGCTTTCACTTTTTCTTTTACCAATTCTTTCATGGCCGAATAATCATTTCCTTTATCTACCCCACCAAGAATCAATATTACAGGTTTGGTCATCGTTTCTAAAGCATACCATGTACTGTTTACGTTGGTAGCTTTGCTGTCATTTATAAACTCAACTCCTCTTATGGTAGCAACAGGCTCCATGCGGTGTTCCAGGCTTTCAAATGTTTGCAGCGCTTCTCTTATTTTTTCTTTTCGTATTCCTATAGACGTGCCCGCCATGCTCGCTGCCATACTGTTGTATTGATTGTGTTTTCCCTTAATCGCAAAATCTGAAACGTTCATTTGCATTTCTTCTCCTTTCCATTTTAAATGCATTTCTGCGTTTGTCAGATATGCTCCTTCCGGTAATTCTTTGCTCATAGTTATTGGTGCTTTAATTGATCTAATGGTATAGTTTTTTAAATTATTTATTGTGGTCTCATCATCCAGGTTATAAATAAAAACATCCTCTTCAGTTTGGTTTTCTATAATTCTGAATTTGCTTTTTATATAATTATCAATATTGTACTCATATCTATCTAAATGGTCTTCCGTAATGTTTGTAATAACCGCTACATTGGGCTTAAACGTTTTTATATCATCCAATTGAAAAGAACTCACCTCCACCACATATAAGCTTTTCGGATCTTCTGCCACCTGCCTTGCAAATGAAAATCCGATGTTACCTACCATTGCACAATCTTCGCCGGCTTCTTTGCACAAATGATAACTCAAAGCAGTTGTGGTAGTCTTACCATTACTCCCTGTAATCGCTATTATTTTGCTATCGCCTTTGTACCTGTAGGCAAATTCTATCTCGCTAATAATTTCAATTCCTGCAGCACGAATTTTTTTTACTAATTCATTCTTTTCAGGAATGCCAGGGCTCTTCATTACCGCCGTTGCATTCAATATTTTTTCCTCTGTATGAAATCCTTCTTCAAAAGAAATATTGTTATTTAAAAGATCTGCTTTGTAATTTTCTTTAATCAATCCACCATCACTCACAAACACTTCAAACCCTTGCTGCTTGGCTAATAGAGCAGTACCAATTCCGCTCTCTCCTCCACCTAGTATAACAATCCTATTTTTCAGTTTTAAAAAATTTATCTCAATTTTAATGTTACAATTGCTACTGCAACACATAGTACCGTTAATATCCAAAACCTAACCGCAATCTTACTTTCGTGGTATCCAAGTTTTTGATAATGGTGGTGCAAAGGACTCATTAGGAAAACCCGTTTACCTTCTCCGTATTTACGCTTTGTATATTTAAAATAACTTACCTGTATCATCACACTGCATAGCTCTACAAAAAATGCAAGACAAAAGATCGGGATCAATAATTCTTTTCTTACTATGATTGCCAGTGCTGCTATTATTCCTCCCAATGCAAGGCTACCAGTATCACCCATAAACACTTGGGCAGGATAGGAATTATACCACAGAAACCCAACACAAGCGCCAACAAATGCAGCAATGAAAATAGAGAGCTCACCAAGGTTTGGTATGTACATGATGTTGAGGTACTCTGCAAATTTTATGTTGCCACTTACATAGGCAAATATGCCCAGGCAAATTCCTATAATAGCGCTTATACCGGTTGCAAGTCCATCCAAGCCATCAGTAATATTTGCTGCATTAGAGACCGCTGTCACTATAAAAATTACAATTGCTATATAGACGATGTAAGTATAATCTTCCAAACTCTTAGGAAGTAGTTTAGCATAATTAAACTCATGGTTTCTTACAAATGGAATAGTAGTGATAGGTGTTTTTACGGTTACAAAACGATGCTGTTTTCCATCAATCATCACTGTATCTTCTAGTATCTTTTTCTCTCCTCTTTGTAATTCAACAACATTATCTGTCTTTATTACTTCTCTTTTCACTGTTACGCTCGGACTAAAATAAAGAGTAACACCAATGATAATTCCTATCACCACCTGTCCGAATATTTTAAATCTTCCTGCAAGGCCATCACTGTCACTTTGTTTATAATCATCACCTTTCAATTTGGCAAGGCGCTTACTTCTTATTTTTAAATAATCATCTATAAACCCAATAGCACCAAGCCACACAGTGCATAACAACATCAATCGTACATATACTTTATCAAGATTTGCCAATAACAAAGTAGGAACTATTATTGCTAAAATAATGATCAACCCGCCCATAGTTGGTGTACCTTTTTTCTGCTGCTCCCCTGCCAAACCAAGATCACGAACTGTTTCTCCCAACTGTTTAGTTTGTAAAAAACGAATCAGTTTTTTACCATACACCGTTGTAATAATCAATGATAAAATCAACGCCGCCATTACCCGAAAACTGATGAACTGAAATAGCCCACTACCTGGGAAAGATGACCTTGTCCAGTGCTCCGTGATCCAATCAAAAAGGTGATACAACATATATTAATTTCTCAATTTAAAAATTCGAAAATTTGAAAATTTATTCAAAAGCAATGGTTACTAAATATTATTTTATTCCAAAGTCATTTTCAAATCTTCACATTTTCCGATCTTCACATTTATTATTCATTTACCCAACAACTCAAACATTTCCCTCAGCACTTTCTTATCATCAAACTCGTATTTCACTCCATCTATCTCCTGGTATTTTTCATGACCTTTACCTGCTACCAAAACAATATCTTCTTTGTTGCTTAAGCTTACAGCAGTTTTTATTGCTTCTCTTCTATCTGCTATTGTTATGTATTTTCTTCTTGCCACCACATTTATTCCAGCCTCCATTTCTCTTAAAATATCTTCTGCTTTTTCAGTGCGTGGGTTATCAGAGGTAAGAATAACTTTATCACTGTGCTCACAGGCAACTTCTGCCATTACAGGACGCTTAGCTTTGTCCCTATTACCGCCGCAACCCACAACAGTTATTATTTTTTCGTGACCATGCCTTAACTTTTTTATTGTTGCTAGTACATTCAGCAAAGCATCCGGTGTGTGCGCATAATCTACAATCCCAATCACGCTTTCTTCTTTGCTCACCTCATAATCAAACCTTCCTTCTGCGCCATCAATATCACTAAGGGCTAATAAAACTTCTTCTTTTTGTATACCCAACAAAGCAGCTACAGCATATGCTGCTAAAAGATTGTAAGCATTAAACTCCCCTATCATTTTGAAAAAAACTTCTCTATCGTCAACAACCATGTGAAGGCCACTCAATCTATTTTCTAAAATCTTCGCTTTAAAATCTGCAACAGTTCTTAAACTATAATAATATTTTTTGGCAGCTGTATTTTGCAGCATTACTGCACCACGCTTATCATCAGCATTAGATATTACAAATGCGGTAGCAGGTAGATGATCAAACCAAGATTTTTTTACTCGGATGTATTCATCAAAAGTCTTGTGATAATCTAAATGGTCATGAGAAATATTTGTAAAGACACCACCTGCAAAATTTAGTCCCGCAATTCTTTTCTGTTGTATTGCATGGCTACTACATTCCATAAAAACATAATCACATTCAGCATCATTCATTTGCTTAAGCAAAGCATTTAAATTGATGGCATCTGGTGTTGTATGTGTAGATGGAATAATAACGCCGTTTATTTTATTTTCTACAGTGCTTATCAATCCGCAGCGATAACCGAGCTTTATAAAAAGATTGTATAAAATAGTTGCTACAGTTGTTTTGCCATTTGTACCTGTAACACCAATCAATTTCATTTTTAGCGAGGGCTCACCATAAAAATTATGTGCTATAAAACCGGCTGCAGATGAACTGTCTGCGACTTCTATATAGGTAATGCCATCTACAATATTATTTGGCATTTTTTCTACAATTATTGCAATAGCACCATTTGCTATAGCCGCATCTATATAATTGTGACCGTCTGTACTATCTCCTTTGATTGCAATAAAACAACTGCTTTTTACAACAGCACGGGAATCGATGTGCAGAGAATTAATCTCCACATCAGTACTTCCATGTACCGCTTTTAATTTTACTTTATATATCAGGTCTTTCAACATTAATTTAAAAAGAGTGTTATTTTTTGGCCCTTTGTAAAATTTGTACCCGCAGCTATGCTTTGGCTTATTACTTTGCCCTTTCCTTGCAAAGCAATTTTTAATCCTTTGTTTTCCAAAATATAAACTGCATCTTTCAAACCCATTCCTCCAACATCCGGTGTGGTTTTATTTGAAACGGTATTTACACTATTGTTCATAATTGCAGTGTTTTGCACAAGCTGTATATTTCTCCAGTTGCCACTTTGCGCAGAGTCATAAAATGGAATTGACATGTATCCTAGTATGGAACGCATATCATTTTTTAGACCCATTGCTTTGTTAAGAAGTGAATCTTTTACCAATGCGGTATTGTAAGTGGGCGTAGTTAAATAACGTGCATAAAGCTTATCGCTTATCTCTTTAAACACAGTACCAGATACTGCTGCACCATAGACTAGCCTTGACTCACGGCTGTTTTGTATTACTACTGCCATAGTATATTTTGGTGCATCTGCAGGAAAATATCCAATGAATGATGCCTGATAAATTTTTGCTCCTTTGTTATAACCTCTGTTATCAAGTGCTGTAACAGCCGTTCCGGTTTTACCCGCAATTTTGTAAGTGCTGTCTTTTAATGCACGCCCGGTTCCGTGTGGACTTTCCACAACTTCTAACAAGGCTTCTTGTAACATGGCTATGGTTGCAGGGCTACATACCTGAGGATCTAATACCTGTGGCGAAATCTTCTTTACTGGTACGCCATAATCCTGTATTTCACTTACCAAATAAGGTCTCATTAATTTACCATTATTAGCAACAGCATTGTAAAGCGTAAGCATGTGCAATGGCGTTACAAGCTCTTCGTAACCATGCGCCATGTAAGGAATTGTGGTAGCACCCCATTTCTTTACTTTCTTAATAAGAGGAAATCCTGAAGTTGCAACGATATCCACCCCTGTGTAAGTATCTAACCTCATTTTATGTAGATGATCATAAAACTTTTGAGGCTGGCTTTGGTAATATTGAAAAGCAAGTTTTGCAAATGCAACATTGCTACTTGCAGCAAAAGCCTCTTTCACAGTTGTTTCGTGCGTGCCCAAATGAGAGTCTTTAATGCGCAAACCAAAAAATGATTTTACACCACCTTCGCAATCTACTACAGTGTTTAAGTCTACATATTTATCTTCCAACAAACTCATCAAAGTAGCTAATTTAAATACAGAACCTGGCTCCGTAGTTTTACCAATACCATAATTAAAATCTTCAATGTATGTGCCATCAGGTTGCTTACCAAGATTTGCAATAGCTTTTATTTTTCCTGTTGCCGTTTCCATAACTATTGCCGTACCATGTACAGAATTATTAGAATCCAGCATTCTCATTAAAGCACCTTCGGTAATATCCTGTATGTAAGTATCAAGCGTTGTGATGATATCTTTTCCATTTACTGGATCAAGTTCTGAACCTTCTACAGGCATATATGCTCCGGCTACATAACGCATCAAACGTTGTCCTGTAGTACCTCTCAGCAAACTATCATAAGTCAATTCCAGTCCAACATTTTTAGAAAGATTTTGGCGGGAAAGACCAATTGTTCTGTTAGCCAAAAGCACATAAGGATTTATTCTTTTGTCTTTTGGATCGATGATAAAACCACTTTTGTTTCTGCCTAACCTTACCAATGGAAAATTTCTAAGTAACAGATACTGATCAAAAGTCATTTTCTTTTTGAGAATGTAATACCTATCCTTTTCCTGATAGGCTTGCTGCAATTGCTTTTTATATTCTTCTGAAGTTTTATCAGCAAACAGCGTAGACAAACAATAGCTTAATGAATCTATGTTGTCTTTAAAACGCTTGCCTTGCTTTTCCCTCAATCCGTCTGCGGCAAAATCTACATAGATGTCAAATACAGGTACAGATGTACTTAGCATGTTTCCATCCTCACTATATATCGTTCCCCTCTCTGCAACTATTGGCTGTGATTTTATTTGAAGACTATCACTCATGCCAACCCAATATTTACCCTGCGCTGTTTGAATGTAAATGGCTCTGCCTAACACAAAAACACAAAGTATAACCATGCACAAAAAGCACAGATAAACTCTCCATAATATGTCTTTTTTTACATCCATTTTTTATAAATTCTATTTCCTTAGCGTATCTATTATTTTTCTTGTAGTAGTATCTCCGAGTAGCATCGGTGGCAGTTTAGGCTCCCTTAAACCAAGCGGCTCCACAGCTTTTATCAATTCACTTGCTTTGCTTCTAAAAATCAAATCACTCTTCACTGTTTTGTATTCGTACTCTAATTCTTTAATATTTTTTTCAGTAACTGCAATTTTCCTTACCAATTTATCGGCGTGGTGGCCGTTGTATATGTAAAGAATTGCAAGCACTGCCAGAAAAAGAAAGAACGGGATATTTCTAACTATTCGGTTGTAGTTAAAAACCTGCTTCCATTCAGCTTTGGATACTTTTGGTTCTTTATTTATTTTGTCAGTGTCCATTTATTTCTTTTGTGCTACCCTCAATTTTGCACTTCTGCTTCTTGGGTTAATTTTTTGTTCAGTAGATGATGCAACTATTGGCTTTTTTGTAATAATTGAAAATGGATTTTCTGTTCTTGTTCCATATACATCGTCTGCTTCCTGTTCTTCTGTTGAGCCATTTTTAAAAAAATTTTTTACAATTCTATCTTCCAAAGAATGAAAACTTATTATTGCCACTCTTCCATCTTTATGTAAAACTGCTTTTGTTTGCTCCAGCATTTCTTCTAACACTTTCATCTCTTCATTTACTTCTATTCTCAGTGCTTGAAAAACCTGCGCCAAATATTTATTTGGGTTTCCTTTTACTACGGCAGAAATACTTTGTTTAAATGTGTTTATGGTTGTAAATGGCTTTATTAGTCTTTGCTCAACTATCGTTTTAGCAAGTGTTTTAGCATTGGTAACTTCTCCGTATTTTTCAAACATCTTGTGCAACTGCAATTCTGTAAAACTATTTAGTATTGTTGCTGCTGTTGTTGTGTGCCTGCCATCCATCCTCATATCCAACTCTGCATCAAACCTTGTACTAAAGCCACGTTCGGCGGTATCAAACTGGTGACTCGATACGCCTAAG
>JANOTH010000064.1:0-4502 GCA_031416275.1 Ferruginibacter sp.
AGATTCAATTGCAGCAAAGCTGATGGGCTATGTTAAGCAGGGTGCTGACGGAAATGAGTATATTGATTGGAAAAAAGCGAGCGCAATAAAATACGGAGATAAAGCAACTTTTGAAAAGATAGACGCAATTGTAGTTTCGGCCGATAATAGAATTTTTGGCAAGAAGGAATTGGATGCAAAGAAGATTGTTTACCATTCTGAGATTTTTGATTACAAAGCTTCTGCTTACAATAGAGATACAAATGTGCAGAGGAAAGAATTTATAATGAAGCAGGATATTCCTGTTTTTCCTGATACGCTTGTTTGGATAAGAGATTTTGCTTATGCCTACAACGAACCAATGTCTAAGCAATACTACAGCCACCCTGCTTATGGTAACTATCCTGCAGTAGGTATTAACTGGAAACAAGCTACCGCATTTGCTGAATGGAGAACACAAAAATTAGCCGCCTTTAATGAAGGTAAAAAAAGAGCAGGTCAAACTGACTTTCGTTTACCTACGGAAGCTCAATGGGAATATGCTGCAAGAGGTGGTCGCTCTCAAATGTCATACCCTTGGGGTGGTCCATATTTGAGAAATAAAAAAGGATGTCTGCTTGCTAACTTCAAGCCAGGGCGTGGTAATTACCCTGAAGATGGCGGTTTATATACTGTGAGAGCAGATGCTTATTGGCCTAATGATTTCGGCTTATACAATATGGCTGGTAATGTTGCTGAATGGACTTCTTCTTTATATTATGAAGGTTCATACAATTTTCAGCATGATATGAACCCTGATGTTAGATGGAATGCTAAAAGCTCAGATCCTCCTCGTATGAAAAGAAAAGTTATTCGTGGGGGCAGCTGGAAAGATGTTGCATACTTTTTACAAACAGGTACTCGTGCTTACGAATACCAAGATACTGCTAAATCTTATATAGGATTCCGCTGCGTGATCGATTTACCCCCTACCATTAAAAAAAGGTAAAAATAGAAAAATTTTAAAAAGCACAAATTTATTGCTGTTATAATAGTAACCCTTAGTACAGGTTATTAACTAGCATCTCTATAATATTAATCTAATCACAAAACCTCCAAATTAAATCTAAAAAAACATGTCAGTAAAAATTCCTTCAAACATTAGTAAATGGATGGACGTAGGTGTATCCGTAGCAGCAGCAGTAGTTATATATGGTGCACTTCAAAAGATTTTGCATACACCATCTGCAGATTTATTATTAAAAATTGGTTTGATAACTGAAGCTATTATATTCTTGTCATATGGTGTATTATACATGATTTATCCGGCAGTAAAGGAAGAATATGAAGGTTCGGTAAAAATGGCGGTTGCCTCAGGTAATCCTGCATTAAATAATATGGATAAAATGTTACAAGACGCAGATATTACTCCAGCTAACCTTAAAAGATTAGGAGAAGGCTTCCAAAAATTAGGTACAACAGTTAGTGGTATATCTGATGTAAGTGATGTTGTAAAATCAACTTCTGACTTTAGCAAAAAAACACAAGAAGCCACAACAGCAATGGGTTCTATGTCTACTGCTTTTAACAGTAGCGCAGCTACTATGGCTTCATTTGGTAGTGCATCAGAAAGTGCTCGTGGCTTCCATGATCAAATTCAGGTTCTTACAAAAAATCTTGGTTCTTTAAATACTATTTACGAATTAGAGTTAAAAGAAAGTAACAACCACTTAAAAGCATTAAATGGTTATTATGGTAAAATGGCTGAGGCAAGTTCAGCAATGATGGGTAGTGTTGAAGATGCAAACAGAGCAAAGGAGCAAATTGGAGCACTTGCAAACAACCTTGGTAAGTTAAACGCTGTGTATGGTAATATGCTTGGCGCAATGCAGGGAAGATAATTTATTGTATTAAACACCCATTTTACCGAAACAACATTTAATAAAACAATTAATACTATAAGTTATGGCTTTACCGAAAGAGCCCAGGCAAAAGATGATCAACATTATGTATTTAGTGCTTACAGCATTACTTGCATTAAATGTTTCATCAGAAATTTTAAACGCTTTTAAAGTAGTTGATCAAAGTTTAGTTCAATCAAACAACAATCTAACAAGTGCTAACTCAACTTTATACAAGTCATTACAAGCAAAAGTTGCAGATCCTGTAACAGCAGAAAAAGCAACCATTTGGAATGCACATGCTGAGAAAGCTAAAAAGTTATCTACTGATTTATATTCTTTTATTGACGGTATAAAAACCCAATTGAAAGCAGAAGCAGGATCAAAAATGGTTGATGTTGATGGTAAGCAGGTGGAGCAGTTTAAAGAAGATGATTTAGAAGCAGCTACCCGTTTATTTGGTAATGGCCCCGGTGGTAAAAACCTTGGCCCACAGTTAGAACAAAAGTTGAAAGAGTATAAAGCGGCAATGTTGGCGATAGATCCTGAGATTAAAACAGCGTTTGCTACAACACTTTCAGTTGACGGAGAACCTGCAAAAGGCCAAGATGGTAAAGTGAAATCTTTTACAGATGCTTATTTTCACATGACACCAACTGTTGCGGGTATTACTTTGTTGAGTAAATTTCAAAACAATGTAAAGAACTCAGAGAACCAAGTTGTAACGTATTGCCACTCAAAAGTGGGTGAGGTAAAAGTGAAATTTGATAAAACAGGCGTATTGATTGGCCAAAGTGCAAATTATGTTATGCCGGGTCAAGAAATTGAAATAACTGCGGGTATTGGAGCGTATAGTTCAGCTGCAGCTCCTCAAATTTCTATAAATGGTGCAGGTGTTCCGGTTGTAGATGGTCAGGGAAAATATAAGTTCCAGGCTTCCGGTGGTGGTTCACGTACTGTTCCTGTAACCATACGTTACAAAGATCAGGATGGTAATGACAAAACAGAAACTAAAAATGTAGAGTACACTGTTGGTACACCCGGTGGTGCTGCCGTAATGCTAGATAAAATGAACGTATTTTACATAGGGGTTGATAATCCTGTTACTATTGGTTCGCCAACAGGTTGGGATAAAACAAATGTGTCTATGAGTGGGGGTTCTATTGCAGGTTCTGGGTCTAACAGGACTGTTAGAGTAAGTTCAATCGGACCTGCTTCTATAACTGTAAATGCTGATGGTAAAACAAGTCAGTTTTCTTTCAGAGTAAAGAAAATTCCAGATGCTGTATTTAAAGTTGGTTCCGGTCGTCCACGTGTACCAGCTGTAGAATTTAAAAACCAGCAATTTGCAAGGGCAGAATTAGAGAACTTTGATTTTGATTTAAAGTACAATGTTGTGAGTGCAACAGTTTATTTTTCAGGAGCAGGTTTTCCTAATGTTCAACAGGCAACTCTCAATGGAGGTAGCTTAGGTGGATTAAGTTCTTTCTTATCTAGATGTGGCCCTGGTAGCGTTGTGACTTTTGATAATGTAAAAGTTGCAGGTCCTGATGGAACAAGAGGTATAGAAGGTAGATCAATATCATTATATTAAAATCGACGGATTATGAATAAGCAATTTTTAAAATACCTTTTTCTTCTTTTTGTAATAGGGGGTATTTCCAATGTTTCGTTTGCGCAAAAGAAGAAATCAACCAAGGCTCCTGTAAAAAGAAGTTCTACAAGAAGGACTACGCCCAAAAGAACAACAGCTAATATACAAGGAGCGACAGCAACAACAGATAGCGCTGTGGTAGTGGCAGAAATGCCTGTAAGTGATAGTTTGCCTATAAAAAAGGTTGCTAAATCTTTGCGTAGAGATGGAGCAGTGAACGATGATGAAATCCGAGATAGAACCCCTTTAGCTTATGAGAACTTAAGAGCAGATGATGCTGTATATAGGCATAAATTATGGCGTGAAATTGATACAAGAGAAAAAATAAACTTGCCGTTTAAATATTCAGCAGATCAAGATAATGGTAACCAGCGTTTTATTTCTATTTTATTACAGGCAATTCAAGATAGTGCAGTAACCGTATTTAATAGTATTGACGATCGTTTCACAACCCCAATGACTAAGGCAGAAGTTGCAAAAACCATTGGCGGTGACGAGGTAGATGTGCCTATTTATGATTCATTGGGAAATCTTACAGGTTCAAAGAAAATGCGAAATGAAATTAATCTTGATTCAATTTATAAATTTCAAATTAAGGAAGAAGTTGTTTTTGATAAAGAAAGTTCTCGTTTATTTTTTAGAATTTTAGGTATTGCTCCTGTAAAAAATATCGTAACAACAATGGGGGTTAACTTGGGTGAAACTCAATTATTCTGGGTTTACTATCCTGATATGCGTGAAACTTTTGCAAAGTATGAAGTGTACAACGGTAAAAATTTTGGTGCTCGCATGAGTTGGGAAGAGTTGTTTGAAAGTCGTATGTTTTATGGTCGTATCATTAAAAGTACCATTGACAATCCGTATGATCAGTTTATTAAAAATTACAAAGGTCTAAGCGAAAACACGATTCTTCAACTGCTTGAAGGTGAAAATATAAAAGAAAAAATATTTAACTATGAGCAGGATTTGTGGAGCTATTAATTAGATGT
>JANOTH010000065.1:0-19641 GCA_031416275.1 Ferruginibacter sp.
CATTGGTGCAATAAACGCAGGCAACCGTTCAAACATTATTCCTGAAAAAGTAGAGATGCTTGGCACTGTTAGAACATTTAGCGAAGCAGATGAAAAACTATTTTACGAGAAGATAAAACTAATCGTTACAAAAACTGCAGAGTCAAACGGCGCAACTGCGCAAGTAATTATTCCATATTCTTCAAAGTATCCTGTAACATATAACGACCCTGCTTTGGTACAAAAAATGTTACCTTCTTTACAAAAGACTGTTGGTGTAAACAATGCCGTATTGGTTTCTGCAAAAACAGGCTCCGAAGATTTTAGTTTTTACCAGCAAAAAGCGCCAGGCTTTTTCTTTAACCTTGGTGCCATGCCCGCCAACGCAAAACCCACAAGCCACCACACACCTGATTTCTTTTTAGATGAAAGCAGTTTTAAACTAGGTGTAAACGCCTTTACAAATCTGGTATTGGATTATATGGATATGAACAAAACAAAATAATTACAAACCCTTTTATGGAAGAACTTGTAAATAAAATAATGGCCAATGCAGGCATTACTGCAGATCAGAGTATGAAGGCCTTAGAAGCCGTAAAGGATTATGTAAAAGAAAAATTCCCGATGATGGCGGGAGCGGTAGATAAACTATTTGAAGGTGGTGATAAGAAACAAGAAGAAGACTATTTATAGTTTTCGCAATATTTAAGAATATCATCAATATCCTTGTCGGCTAAATTTGGGTAAGGCAACATGGGGCTTTGGTTATATTCATCATACAATTTCTTAGCATAAGCATTTCTTGAAATTATCTCCTGAGAATTTCTTACAAATGCATATAAAAGCTCTTTACTTTCCCACCTGGTAGCAACGCCTTGTAATGAAGGACCAACATACTTTTCATTTGGTTTGTGGCAAGATGCACAGTTAGCTTTAAACAACGTTTCGCCATTCGTATTTACAGCAGTAGTTCCCATTTTTTCAACTTCTCCTTTTTTTCCTTCGCCCTCACTGTTACAGGCTGCAAAAACAACAACGCACAAAATAAGTAGGTATTTCATAAATTAAAGTTCTATTAAAAACCCCGAATGGTAAACTTCGGGGCTGATTATTATTTTAGTATTTCTCTTCCAATTACCAGTTTTTGTATTTCGCTTGTGCCTTCACCGATTGTACACAATTTGCTGTCCCGGTAAAACTTCTCAACCGGAAAATCTTTTGTGTAACCGTAACCACCAAATATTTGGACTGCATCTGTACTTATTTCTACAGATATTTCACTTGCATAATATTTCGCCATTGCCGCCTCTTTTGTCATCGGCAAATGCTTCATTTTAAGATCGCACGCTTGGTTGATTAGCAACTCAGCGCATTCAATTTTTGTAGCCATATCTGCCAGCTTAAAAGATATTGCCTGAAAATTTGAAATGGGCTGATCAAATTGATGACGCTCTTTGGAATATTGTAAAGATGCTTCGTAAGCACCTTTTGCAATACCTAAACCAAGTGCAGCAATAGATATTCTGCCACCATCCAAAATCTTCATAGATTGTTTAAACCCATCTCCCACTTCGCCCATTCTTTGCGCATCAGATATAATGCAGTTATCAAAGATCATCTCAGCAGTCTCGCTTGCACGCATACCGAGTTTGTTTTCTTTTTTTCCTGCAGTAAACCCTGCGGTGCCTCTATCAATAATAAAAGCAGTACAATTGTTTTTTGTACGAGGCTCTCCTGTTCTTGCAATCAACACTGCAACATCGCCACTTTTACCATGTGTTATCCAACTTTTAGCGCCGTTAATTATCCAATTGTTGCCGTCCTTTACAGCAGTAGTTTTCATATTACCCGCGTCACTGCCTGTATTAGGTTCCGTTAATCCCCATGCGCCAATAAATTCTGCTGTAGCCAATTTAGGAAGGTATTTTTGCTTTTGTTCTTCATTACCAAATGCAAGAATATGTCCCGTACATAAAGAGTTGTGCGCTGCTACAGATAAACCTATGGAACCACAAACTTTTGCGATTTCCTGTATAATGGCGCTGTATTCATAATAGCCTAAACCTGTTCCGCCATAAGCTTCAGGCACTAAAACACCCATCATTCCAAGCTTGCCCAATTCTTTAAATATATGAACAGGAAATTCCTGACTTTCATCCCACTCCATGAGGTGTGGTTTTATATGTTGTAATGCAAAATCTTTAGCTGATTGAGCTACCTGTTCGGTGAGTTCATTGTTGCGGAAATCCATTTCGGTACAATCGTTTTTTGAACACGCAAATTAGCGAATTTACAGGTTATAATTTCAGCAGCAGACAAGTATTAAATTGTGAGATAAGGAGTTATTTTATTATAGGTTTCATCATCAATTGTCATTATCTTTCTCAGATCCTGCAAGGTTTTAAAATCACCATGCTGCTTTTTATATTCGGTAATAACTTTTGCCAATTGCCAGCGTATATATGGGTGCGCTTTCAGTTCCTCCTCTTTGGCTGTATTCAAATTCAATTTCTTAACGCCATTCCCCGATATTTTTAGCAGCGGCTTTATCTTTTGAAACACAGAGTCAGGCAATCCAAACGTTTCTGCAATCTGTTCTACTTTGTAAAAACCACCAAGCCTGTTTCTAAAGTTTATAATGCGGCGGGAGTATCCGCCACCAATACCAGGTAACGCATCGAAAGCAGAAGAATCGCCTGCATTTATATCAATCGGGGCGACAACCTTTTTCTCATACGGCTTCTTTTCGTAAGGCGTATAATTGTTTGTGTAAGTTGGTTGTGCAGTTTCGGCAATGCGCACATACGGTATCAATCTTTCCTTCTCATCATCCCTCAGGCCCCACACTTTTCTCAGGTCATCGGGTTCTCTAAACCGCCCACCTTTTGAAATATATTTTTGCATAGATGCTATCGTTTTATCTTTTATTCCCAACTTCTGCCAACCTGCTGCATCAAGCGTATTGGGGTCAAAATAAAACATCGTTCCGGTAAATGTATTGTTGTAGCTTTTTTTAGCATAAGCTTGGTAGCCCTCATCTGTATTGTAATCGGTGGATGAATTGTTTTTTTTATTATCGTCCGCCTGCCTCACTATCAATGAATCTGTAGCTGCAGCAATATCAGCATTTGCAACCTGTTCTTCTTTAATTATTAGTGGATAAACATATTTAGTACAAATAAATATGATAAAGATTATAACCAATAAAACGAGAATACCGGTTCTGTTCTTTTTTGAAAATATGAGGGGATTTAATGATTCTTTGTTTTGCATTGCATAACTCAGTTGTAAGTTAAATTTACTTTTAATAAACGCAAATCAAAAATTAATTTAAAATAAGCTGAAGTCCATCATAAGCAAGCGAATTTCCGGCGGGTAAAGCTTCAGTAACTTCTTCGTGCAAACCAAGTTGGTGGCTAATATGTGTAAAATAGGCCTGTGGAATTTTTAAGGTTGCAGCAATATCTATTGCCTGTTGCAAAGTAAAATGAGAAATGTGTGCTTCGTTTCTCAATGCATTTAAAACCAATATTTCGCTACCCAATATTTTTGATACCTCCTCCGGTTCTATTCTGTTTGCATCTGTTATGTATGTAAAATTTGCAAATCTAAAACCAAGGACAGGCATATTGAGATGCCATACTTTTATTGGTATCACCAAAATATCACCTACATAAAATGCTTCTTCATCTATTGTATGCAAATTAATATCGGGTACTCCGGGATATTTATGCTCTGCAAAAATGTAATAGAATTCATTCTTCAATGCCTTTTGTGTAAGCTCGTTTGCATACACATTAATCGCTTTCTTATTAAAATAATTAAATGCTTTTATATCATCAAGTCCGGCAACATGGTCTTTGTGTGGGTGCGTAAATAAAATAGCATCAACATTATTTACGTTTTCCCGCAACATTTGATAACGAAAATCTGGTGTGGTATCTACAACCAACGTGGTGGTTGCGCTTTGCACCATTATGCTGCTGCGCAAACGCTTATCTTTTGTATTTGTAGATGTACAAACGTTGCAATGGCAGGCTATCATGGGTACGCCGCTACTTGTGCCCGTTCCAAGAAAAGTAATTTTTAAAGAGGGAGAATTCATTAACGATTATCAGTTATTTATCAACGCCTGAGATTGTAACTCAGTATATAATTTTTGACTTTCGTGGGTAAGGGAATCGAAATGTATATTGAGTTGAGGCAGCAAGTCTATTAATGTATTTATTCTTCCTTCAGTAGGTAAGAATTTATTGAGTACTACTACTTTCTTCTCTTGCAGTATACAATAACCACTTTGAAATGAGCCTCTTTCATACCGCATCACATACCCACTTTCCTGTGCTATTTTCTCTATCTTATCAAGTGTAGTCTGTGTGAATTTCATATTTCTTTATCCGCTATTCTTTTTTACTAATATTTATATACTGCAACTTGCTTTAATTAAACTGATTTATAAAAAATCGTTTTCAACAAAAGTTGATAAATAATCTGTGGTCCCCTGAATCTTCTGCAAGGAAACTTGGTAGAATATTGAATTGTTTTAAAAGCTCTCTTTATTATTCAGACTTCAAAAGTCCCCCTGCGGGGGATTTAGGGGGCCGTTATTTATTCGTCATCCTTATAACAGGCACAATCATTTCCTCCAAACTTACACCACCGTGCTGAAATGTATTTTTATAATAATTTACAAAATGATTGTAGTTATTGGGGTAACAAAGAAAAATATCTCCCTTTGCAAACACAAATGTTGAGTTCACATTTGGTACCGGTAAACCTGCCTCTTTCGGATCTCTAAAAGCCAATACATCTTTTGCTTCGTAATTTAAATTACGCCCGTGTTTGTATCGAAGATTTGCGGTAGTTTGTTTATCGCCAATAACTTTTGCCGGTGTTTTTACCCTGGTGCTGCCGTGGTCTGTTGCCACTACCATATTAAGTGGCTTATCAGCAATTTTCTTTAACGCCTGGTGTAGTGGACTGTGCTCAAACCAGCTCTGCGTAATGCTTCTATAGCTCGTTTCATCGCCTGCCAATTCTTTCAACACTTCCATTTCGGTACGGGCATGGCTTAACATATCTACAAAATTATAAACGATCACGTTTAAATCGTTTTGCAACATGTTGTGCATATTATCAACCATTTTTTGTCCGTCGTGGTTGTTGGTAATTTTTGTGTAAGATATTTTTAAATCGCCCTTGCCCATTTTTTTTAGTTGCGCCCGCAAAAAATCTTCTTCAAACATATTCTTGCCACCTTCCTCATCATCGTTCTTCCATTGATCAGGAAAATTCTTTTCAATATCTATCGGCAACATACCGGCAAAAATGGCATTACGAGCATATTGTGTTGCCGTGGGTAGAATGGCGTAAAAAGTTTCTTCTTCGTGTATTCTAAAACTTTCTGCAAAAATGGGTTGTATTGTTTTCCATTGGTCAAACCTCAGGTTGTCTATCAAAATAAAAAACAACGGTGTACCTTTTTCTAAATGTGGCAGCACTTTAAATTTTAAAAGTGTGTGACTCATTATTGGCGCTTCCACGGCTTTTGGTCCTACCCAACTGCTGTAATTTTTGCTGATGAATTTAAAGAACTCTGTATTCGCTTCATGCTTTTGCGTGGCAAAAACTTCCTGCATTTCGGGGCTGTCGCTCTTCTTCATTTCGAGTTCCCAATACACAAGTTTTTTGTATAAATCCATCCACTCTGTGTAATTAGGGTTATCATTTAAAGCCATAAACAAACTCCTAAATTCCTGTTGGTAAGCAGAGGTCGTTTTCTCAGCAACCAGTCTTTTATTATCAATTAATTTTTTTAGCGAAAGCCATACCTGATTTGGGTTTACAGGCTTTATCAGGTAATCACTTATTTGGCTGCCTATCGCTTCATCCATTATATTTTCAGCCTCATTTTTTGTGATGAGCACAACAGGTATCGTGCTGTTAACTTCCTTTATCTGCTGCAACGTTTGCAGCCCGGTTATGCCCGGCATACTCTCATCCATCAGCACCACATCAACAATATTTTCTTTCACATATTCCACCGCATCAAAACCATTTGTTTTGGTAGCAATTTCGTAGCCCTTATTTTCTAAAAACATTATTTGAGATTTCAAACTATCAATCTCATCATCTACCCAAAGTATTTTTGCAGTACTCATATCTTATTTTTCTTTTTAAGAATTTTGGGCTTTCAGCTTTTACAAATAATTCAACTATTGGTCGGGCTATCCATTCATATCTTTTTTGTAAAAGACACAAAAAAGGATATCCATTTCTATCCCGCAGCCCTTCAACATGTTTTCTTTTGTCAGCTTTTATCAAAGCGTAAAAACAAAAGCCCTATTCACAAATATAATTTTTAAAAAATACGCATTAACTTTTTATATAGGATTGGTTTAGTTTTAACATTCATGCGTTTTTAGCTACTTTATCAAAAAGAATTTGTCTGCACCCAAACATTTAAACTACGGTAGCTTCGGTGATTGTTCAATTGCTGTCTAAAAATTGATTTGTCATTTATCATATCTTGCCCGTAAAATAAAAATATGGAGGCATTTAAGAGTAATATTATTGAGGCAAATGATGTTGCCGTATTAATTCATGGCGGTGTGGGGAGAATATACAGTAAACCGATATCTGCAGAAATGGAACTGCAATACAAATCGGTATTAACACAAGCTTTAAAAGAAGGACTAAAAACAATAACCGGCGGAGGTAAAAGTGTTGAGGCTGTGGAAGCATGCGTTAGAATTTTGGAAGACTGCCCACTATTTAATGCAGGCAAAGGGGCAGTTTACGCCAACAACGAAATGATAGAACTGGATGCAGCAATTATGGATGGCAAAACCCTACAAGCGGGGTCAGTAGCCGGAACACGAACAATAAAAAATCCCATCTCTGCAGCAAGAAAAGTAATGGAAAATTCAGCACATGTAATGCTCGTTGGCACGGGAGCAGATGAATTCGCAAAATTGAATGCTCTTGACATTGTTGATCAGTCATATTTTAAAGTGGAAGATAGATGGCAGCAAATACTAAAATTAAAAGTCGAGACCATTAACAGCAATGATGATCTTTCAACTACGCCTTCTGTAAAATTGGGAACGGTGGGCTGTGTTGCAATAGACAGTAGCGGCGGTTTAGCAGCAGGTACTTCTACCGGTGGAATGCTTAATAAAAAATTTGGAAGGGTTGGTGATACCCCTATAATTGGAGCAGGCACTTATGCAAACAATATTTGTGCAGTTTCGTGCACCGGGCATGGAGAATATTTTATACGCCATGCCGTTGCTCATGATATTTGTGCCATTATAGAATACAAAGGAATATCAGTAAGCGATGCTGCTCAGGAAATGATTGATATTAAACTTAAAAAGGCAGGCGGCGTTGGTGGCTTAATTGCTTTGGATGCAAATGCCAGCATTGCCATTAATTACAATACAGAAGGAATGTTTTATGGGTTTATAAAAAGAGACGGAACCATAACATTGAATGTATGTAACATGATAATAGAATAGCCTTTGCTTAGTACAATGGTGGAGATATTATTAATAGGTAATAACTGTAACTATTGGTACGATCCTTCATCCCATTTTAGGTAATGATTAGGAGAATTTTTGCTGCATATATTTCCCGGTGATTTTGCTACAAACAACTCAAAAACCTCTTGCAAAACTATTGTTCGCCGCTGTTTAAAAACCGTGCGGCAGCAAATATTTTGCAATGATCAAAGGGACAAATAGCACTTTTATGTATAAATGCAAATTTTTACAAATAACGCTCAGTGTTTGTAAAAAACGAAACATTTTATTCCTTTCACAAAATAGTGAAAGTATTGGTGAAAACTCATTTAGTGTTTGATCTACTCAACTTAAGCATTAGTTGTATTGTCTCATCTGCCTCACGCCCAAGTGCAGCCCTTTCTATAAAAATCGGTAAGTCATCACCAAATTCATTATTATCTGTATCTCGAAATTTGTATTTGCCTGTACGCTTTGCTAATTTCATCAACAGACCAATTGGTGCAGACTGCTTTTTCAAATATTCATCAGCATTTTTTAAATAAATAGCAATTGCTGACTCCTTTCTTGTTCCTGTGCCACCTGTAACACGCATGGTAATTTCCTTAACAGAGGATACATCATCCCAATTCACAAATCCGGTGCTCACTCCATTTGTGTTTGCTTCAAAGCCTTCTTCGTAAATTGAAAGAATAACCGGATTTATAAAAAATGATCTCATCCACAATGTAAAAAGTACACTACAGAAAATTGCTCCTAAAGTACAACCAATAACGAGACCTAATGGACGTTGTTGATCTACTAAGAAATCATCGCTTTCAAAAAAATATCCCACCCAAACAAACAAAAAACAAAGTAATAAAGCAAAAAAAGAAACCACTAAATAACTTACCCTATTGTATTTTATCTCCTTTAGAACCTGCATATTATTAAATTATTTTTTTGAACGTACAGTATATTTTCCGTTAAGATGCTTATTAAGATACCGTGTTGCATTACTAAAAAATTTTGTGATAAACAGTATAAAAACTTGAAGCGAATAAACTGCATTAGCAAAGGCCTAAACGCAAAATTGAAAAAATATTTTAATTCTTGCATCTATTTCGTACGATATTAGGCAAATAGATAATCGTAATTATTCAATTATAGTTGTTAAGTCATTATATCCCCCTAAATGAGTATTGTACAAAAACTAATAGGTTTTTAATTTTGAATATTACAAATAATCCTGTAAACTCTTAGAAAATTGAAAATTTATAAAATGAAAAAAAGCGTAAGACCATTTTGGGTATTATTTTTCATTAGTTTAACCAGCTTTGCTTATTTCAGTCAAAAATATTTTGACATTGGTGAAAAAAAAATCGTTTCACCAAATATTTTGTTACTAATACAAGCTATAGCAGTTTTGAAAACTACATGGGTAACAGACTTAAATCTGAAAGGTGGTATTAGAGTAAAAGATGGTACTTGGGCTAATTTTGCTTATTTGGCAAACGGCATAGACAATTGAATAGCTAATAATAAAATCAACCATTTACTAGCAACATTTTCCATTTTTACCAATACAATATATACCTACTTATCTACGTTTTGACAATCTGTTTTTGGAAGTTCAATACTTATTTAAAAATATAAAACATTTACCAAAATGACGAAAATGCCATTAATGACTTTCATAGTCATTCTCATGTTATGTTTATCTACAAAAATTAGTGCACAAAAAGTAATTCAGGAAAAAAGATCTCTCACAGCAAACTCGGTTGATGACGGCAAAGGCGTGGTGAGTGCAACCGCATACATTGATTATTTGGTAAGGCGGGTCGATGATGAGGTGGTTTTTAATTTATCTTATTCTGATGTAAATATTTACGCAGATGCAGGATATTATTATAAAGGCAAAAAATATGGTAGAGAAGTGCCAGGACTAATAGAGGAGTTAAAGAAAACCGGAGGCTCTTTTCCAAGAGTAAACTTCGATGTTTATTTTGGAGCTGTAAAAATGTTCAGTTTTAAACATGCTATTAGCGCACATAACACATTGTCAGCTTATGGAGGAGATATAAGAATGTTTAAGACCACAAAAGATAAGCTAGATAATCCCAATTGGTCCCTAGTAGCGAATGGATTAGAATCTTTTAATTATTCTCCAAATTCAACAATTTGGATGAACATAGAAGAGCTTATTAATAAATACGAACGATCTATAAAAGAAAAGGAGGAATACAATGGTATGATAGAAGAAGCAGATCGTCTACAAAATTCAAATAAACTTAATGATGCGCTAGCAATTTATCTAAAGGCTTCAAAACACCCCTTAACTAATAAATATCCATCAGAGCAAGTAGAAAAAATTAAAAGCCAACTGTCAAATAATGAAAAAGAAGAGACTTATCGCAACTATATAAAACAAGGTGAAAGTGCTGAAAGAGAAAAAGACTACACCTCTGCACTATCGTACTATACTGCTGCTAGCAAAACAGGTTTTAATAATTCAACGGCAGACTCCTATATCAGACGGGTACAAAACGCCATTAATAATTTAAAAAAGCAACAAGAGGAAGAAATTGCCAAGAAGCAGCAAGAACAAAACGATAAGGAAACAGCCTTAAAGAAAAATTTACAAAAAGAACAAGACGAAGCGAATAAAATACTTGAGGAGAAGGATAGAGAACTTGAGCAAAAAAATATTGCAGAATTAGAAAAAATAAAAAAAGACCTTGAAGAAGAAGATAGAAAAAAAGTAGAAGAAAAACAGCAGGAGCGCTATAAACAAGAAGCGGATGATAGACGACGTCGTGAACAAGAGAAAAAAGAAAGGGTACAAAAAGAACAAGATGAAAGGCGTGAAGCTGACGCAAGTTTGATAGAATCCTTTGAAGAAGATATGTACTATGATCCAATTTTGTATGAGAAGTACAAGATGATGGGAGATGAAGCCGAGGACAAGGCTTGGGCAATAAACCCCTACAGTGCATTAGAACTTGACAAAAAATGGTGGGATATGAATATTCATATGGAAGCATTTAAAGACGAGTTAAATGAGCCGCGTAGACAAGAAGCTTTTGGTAAAAGTTTAAGTCTAATGCACAAGATGGAAGCACAGCTAGAGTGGGCAAAGGATTATTATATGCGTGCCATAAAATACACTGACAGAGATAGTGAGCAACATAAATATTTGCTACGACGCATAGAATCTATGAATAAGATGGTAGATTTTCAAAAAGCTATGATTGAAGGAAGTAGACAGGGGGAGGAACAACGCCAAGTAAATTACCAAAGGGCAAAAGAATTTAAAGTAGCACAAAAATTAAGTAACAATAGAGCTAAGGCAGTATTGTTATACAGTAATACAACATTTGGTTCAAAATATCCAGATTGGAGTGGTAACATACAGGTGGATAATGCTGTTCAAAATCAGTTAGATTTTGAACGAAGATTAAATGAAGCAGACCAGCAACTATTGGTAAACCAAGCTATAACCGGCGTTACATCTCAGATAGCAGTAGGTGCCATGGTCGACGATTCTAAAACAACACAACTGTACCGTAAAAATGATGTTGGTATAAACATATATTCTTTTACCGGCTATGCAGGTTATCCAATCGTTTCTAATGATACCCGGAAAGACGGTTATATACCTGAAACATTTAACGATCAATTAAATGTAGCTCCCTTTCAAGGAGGTTTTGATCTTTGGTTACACCGAGGTAAAATATGGGATTTCGCAATAAACGGAGATATCATATTTGGGGTGTTACCGTTTGCCGGATACCAAAATAATTTTTTTAGCTATGGAGGAAATGTGAAGGTTAATGTGGGTTACAAAAGACTAAAATTAGCGTTCGAAGCTGATCACCACAATCGAAGTGGTAACTATGAGTATGATCAGGATGTAGCCCAGGCTTCAGATCCAAATAATATTAGCATTTTTCAGCAACCAACGAATAGAATTTTGACAGGTAACTTTAATTATTCTGTACTCAAAGTTGGTGGAGGCTTACACATTAGTGTAGCAGACGAATCTGACGATGGTTATATAAGGTTGTTAATGTACGCAGAAAAGCCCTCGTTTATGACTGATTACAATATAATAAAACCAATTCTCTCATTGGGCACACAAGTCGTATTTCGTGGCGGAATAACAGTAGGTTTCGACTATTCTCAAAATTACCCAAGTGCAGGGAAGGCAGAAAATATTTTATCTACTTACGACAGCCAAGCTTTTTGGAAACTGAGTTTTGGTAAAACCTGGACCTTAGCAAAAAGTAAATAATCCTAAAAAATAAAATTGCAAATCTTACTAAAATAAAAAACTAAAGAAATGAAAAATAATATCTGCAAGAAATTACTTGGATGTTTTACGGCTGTAATTATGTTATGCAGTTGCAATAAAGAAAGTTACATTGAATCAATTGGTAAAGTAACTATGGAATCGAGCGATGAAACAGCAGTAGGCCATTACATCTTTACGGCCACTACATTAACTCCCAATTGTCAGGAATTTTCCATTTATGTTGATGAAATACTCATTGGAAAAATAAATCAAAATAATACAGGAACAATTAATTGTACAACGACCCCTGCACAAAATAAAATTGTACGATTGGTGGCTAAAGAAGGATCCCATAAAATACGAATCACATTCAAAGACGGTTGCAAAGCAAATTTAACAGCCACAAGCACAATACAAAAAGGGAAATGCATCTGGTACAAAGTGCCATAGGTATTTTCATCAGACAACCCAGCTAAATAATATTGTAACTAAGCAGAACAGGACCGGTACAAAAAGGGCAGCATCTTATAAACTGTATAAGCGATTGAAATTTGGCGCTACGCCTAACTTTCAATCGCTTTTTTAATTTAAAAAAATTAAACTGTGAAAAATGAATAGATATTATCCGATGCTTTTTTAATTACTTTTATCTTCAATAGATAGCTCATGAAAACACATCAAATCCGCGTAATCATTTTGGGCATCTTGTATATCTCTGCAGCAATCTCATGCAAAACCAAAAAAATGGAGCTTACTATTTCAATAAATAAATCAATTATTACAGATGCTGTTTCGTCGGGCTCAGGACTAGCATATTTTAATAATGCAGCCTATTTGGTTGGGGACGACGCATCTTATATAGCTGTTATGCCGAATTTGGATAGCAATGCTTTCACTAGGGTTTTATTAAATTCAAATGCAAGTTCAGGCAGAGATTCGAAAGCCATTAAGCATGATCTGGAAGCAGCAATAATTGGCACAATCGGTAATGCACCATATCTGTGTGCATTTGGCTCAGGCAGTTTAACCCCTTACAGAGATACGATGTATGCTATAGATATAAAAAACAACATTGTAAGTTTTAAATGTTCTCTTTTGCCTTTGTACAAAGCCATTAAAATAAAGGCCGGCTTAAATGACCATCAATTTAACATTGAAGGGGCAGCATTGGTAGGTGAACGACTGATTCTTTTTAACCGTGGAAAAAACATCGCAATAATCATTACCTGGGCTGATTTGGTACGATACATTCAAAATCCGTCAGGCGACATACCTGAATTCAAGTTGCAAAAAATTGTACTGCCCATTGTAAATAATTTTTCCGTTGGTATTTCAGGTGCATGTACCATTAATAAAAATGAACTTCTTTTTACAGCTTCGCTGGAAGAAACGCAGGACAATATTGCTGATGGCGTTATTAAAGGAAGTTACATAGGTATACTTCGCATAAATAATGAAGATGAAATTACACTGACAGCCTTACAACAATTTAAAGATATTACCGGCAATACAATCTTAGATAAATTAGAAGCCATAGAAATAATAAAACACCAAGGCAACAAACTATATGCACTCGCTATGGCTGATAATGATGATGGGAAATCAAAATTGTTTTATCTCACGATAAACAAAAAATAGAAAATATCTTAGTACGTTGGAATAAGAATGCAGGCTAGCAAACAAAAGTATTTAGTGAAACAAATTAATAAATGGGCCTTCTCAACGTTACCAAAAATTAAAAAACCTTATAACCCTTGTGCCTAACTTCGCATCACTTTTTCAAAAATAATCACAATGCCCTTCCACAAAATAATCAACGATCCTGTTTATGGTTTTATCACAATAGATGATGAACTTGTTTTTAGCATCATTGCACATCCATATTACCAGCGCCTACGTCGTATTCAACAAATGGCTATGGCACATTTGGTTTACCCAGGTGCAGTACATACGAGGTTGCACCATTCACTTGGCGCTTATCATCTAATGACTATCGCACTACAGGAGCTTACCCGCAAAGGAATAGAAATAACGGAGCAGGAACAACAGGCAGCAAAAATTGCTATCCTCTTACATGATGTTGGGCACGGACCATACTCCCATGCACTCGAGCAGGTATTGGCAGAAGGTGTTCACCACGAAAAAATATCATTGCTTATCATTGAAGCACTCAACAATAAGTTTGAAGGAAAATTACAGACAGCCCTCGAAATATTTAATGGCAGCTACCACAAAAAATTCCTGCACCAGTTGGTAAGTGGTCAGCTTGATGTAGATCGTATGGACTACCTCACCCGTGATAGTTTTTTTAGCGGTGTTATAGAAGGCTATGTGGCCTACGATCGTATTTTGAAAATGATAACGGTGCACAATGGTGAGTTAATGGTGGAGGAGAAGGGCATCTATTCTATTGAGAAATTTTTAATTGCACGAAGGTTGATGTATAGGCAAGTGTACCTGCACAAAACAGTATTAAGCGCAGAGCAGATGCTGCAGCGCATTATAAAAAGAGCCAAGCATATTTCGGCACAATGCCAACAGCCGCTAAATAGTTTTATAAATGAGCCGTTGCACAATATAACTTTAGAGCAGTTTTGCAGTCTAGATGATGCAGATGTGATGATGGCCATAAAAGGTTGGTGCAGCCATTCAGATAAAATATTGTCTTTGCTTTGTAGAGGTATTATTGAAAGAGAACTGCTAAAAGTAAAATACAGTTCGTCACCTATAGATGAACAAACGCTTCAGCAAAGAAAACATAACACTGCAGCTACAATAGGTTTATCAATGGAAGAAACAGAGTGGCTGGTGTTTACGGGAGAGGCAAGCAGTACAACCTATAATTTTGATGAGCAACAAATAAAAATATTGTTTAAAACCGGCGAAGTGAAAGATATATCTGAGGTAGATGATGCGTTAATTAATGAAAGCTTGCGTGGCAATATTAAAAAATATTACATTTGTTATCCAGGCTTTTAACCAAACTACTATAAATGGAATTTAGCGCAGCACAGATTGCACACATTGTGGGAGGAACTATTGAGGGAAATCCCAATGCGACCGTTTCTTCTTTTGGTAAAATTGAAGAGGCAACAAAAGGCCAACTTGCTTTTCTTGCTAATCCTAAATACGAGGACTTTTTATATAGCACTGCTGCAAATATTATTATCGTTAACAACGCCCAAACATTAAGAGAGCCATTAACCGCCACCCTTATAAAAGTACCCGATGCCTACAGTGCGTTTGCGCTTTTATTAAGCGAATACCAAAAAATTAAACAACAACAACTTGTAGGTATTCAGGATCCGGTTTATATTCATGCAACTGTAAAAAAAGGCGACAATATTTACGTAGGTGCCTTTGCTTATTTGGGCGAAAATGTAGTGATAGGCGATGGCACAAAAATTTATCCAAACGCCTACATCGGTAACAATGTTACCATTGGTAGTAACACAACGATACACCCCGGCGTTAAAATTTACCATGACTGTATCATTGGTAAAAACGTAGTAATTCATGCAGGTACAGTAATTGGTGGCGATGGCTTTGGCTTTGCGCCACAAAAAGATGGCAGTTTTAAAAAAGTGCCTCAAATGGGTAATGTAATTATTGAAGACAATGTGGAAATTGGAAGCAATGTAACCATCGACAGAGCAACCATTGGCAGTACACTTATACGCAACGGCGCTAAACTCGATAATTTATTACAAATAGCCCACAATGTAGAAATTGGTTGTAATACAGTGGTGGCAGCGCTTACAGGCATTAGCGGCAGTACAAAAATTGGTAACAATGTAATGATTGGCGGTCAGGCAGGCATTGTAGGGCATATACAAATTGCTGACGGCACCAAAATAAATGCAAAAAGCGGTGTCAGTAAATCTATACTCATACCAAACACTGCCGTTACCGGTACACCCGCATCTGATTATACATCTAACTTACGTACACAAGCCCTTGTGCGCAAACTCCCTGAACTGGAAAAAAGAGTAAGAGAGCTGGAAGAGTTGGTAAAGAAATTGGAAGCCTAAAATACAACTTCAAGTGTATCACTAAAATTTGCTACCCAACCTATTAAAGCAACATTTGGTATAAAATTTAAAATATCTTTGCCGCAAACGGAAAACCACAGGCATGGATATATTATTTAATGAGAATAAGCAACATACGCTTACAACTGCCACCACTATTTCGGGTAATGGATTGCATACAGGCATAATGGCTGACATGACATTGAACCCGGCTCCGCCTAATTTTGGTTTTCAATTTAAAAGAACAGATTTACCTGAGAGTACAGCAGCTATAAAAGCAGATTGCGATTTAGTTACTGATACAAGCCGTGGTACAACTTTAGAAAAAGGCGATGTAAAAATATCTACAGTTGAACATATTCTTGCAGCGCTTGTTGGTATGGGAATAGATAACTGTCTAATTGAAGTGAGTGGTCCCGAAATTCCAATTATTGACGGAAGCAGCAAACCTTTTACGGAATTAATAGAGTCGGCAGGTGTTACCGAACAGGATGCTGAAAAGATATGGTACTCGCTTGATGAACCTATCTCTTATTTTGATGAAGATAAAAATGCAGAGTTTACCGCAGTACCGGCAAATGAGTATCGTGTAACAGCGCTGATAGATTTTAACTCCCCGGTACTAGGTACGCAGCATGCAGACCTTAAACACATAAAAGACTTCAATAAAGAAATAGCACCATGCCGCACTTTCTGTTTTTTGCATGAGCTGGAAGCTTTGCTAGAACACAATCTTATAAAGGGTGGAGATATAAATAATGCTATAGTAGTAGTAGACAAACCTATAACGCCCGAAGCAATGGAAAGGCTTGCAAAAGCATTTGGTAAAGATCATATTGAGGTATTAAAAGAAGGCTATTTAAACAATTTAGAATTACGGTTTAACAACGAGCCTGCCCGCCATAAATTACTTGATGTAATTGGAGACCTTGCTTTAAGCGGTTACCCTATAAAGGCCCATATTATGGCCAATAGACCGGGGCACGCCAGCAATGTAGGTCTTGCAAAAGTGCTGAAACAGCATTTTAAAAAAATGAGCAAAAGTGCGAATGTTCCTTTTTACGATCCTTCCATTCCACCTCTATATGCATTAGATGAAATTGAAAAAATACTCCCGCACCGTTACCCTTTTTTATTGGTAGATAAAATTTTGCGGTTGAATGAAAAAGAAGTGATCGGTATTAAAAATGTAACATTCAACGAATTCTTTTTTCAAGGGCATTTTCCTGGCAACCCAGTGATGCCGGGCGTATTACAGGTAGAGGCGCTTGCACAAACTGGTGGTATTCTTTGTATAAAATCAATGCCAGAAGGCGTTTACGATACATATTTTGTAAAGGTAGATAACTGTAAGTTTAAAGTAAAAGTAGTACCTGGAGATACCATGATTTTAAAAATGGAATTGATAGAACCCATTCGCAGAGGAATTTGCACTATGAGAGGCAGCGTTTATGTAGGTAATAAACTCTGTACCGAAGGAGATTTTACGGCGCAGGTAGTACGAAGAAACTAAGATTAGCTAATTGGATAATTTGCACTTCTGCTTATGAAGCCTTGCATATAGTTCCATAACTTTAAATATAAAACAGCCATTTAGCACTTTAGCTAATTAGCACTTTAACCAAATGATACATCCACATACTTACATTCATCCCCACGCTAAACTTGCTACCAATGTAAAAGTTGACCCGTTTAGCGTAATACATTCCAATGTAGAAATTGGTGAAGGCACATGGATTGGCAGCAACGTGACCATAATGGATGGTGCAAGAATCGGCAGCAATTGTCGCATTTTTCCGGGTGCAGTTATTTCTGCCATTCCGCAAGATTTAAAATATGGTGGCGAAGATACAACAGTAGAAATTGGAGATAATACAACAATAAGAGAATTTGTAACCATCAACAGAGGAAGCAAAGCCACATGGACAACAAAGGTTGGTAGCAACTGTTTAATAATGGCTTATTGCCACATAGCACATGATTGTGTGGTAGGCAACAACTGTATTATGAGCAACAATACACAGCTTGCAGGGCATGTTGAATTGGGCGATTATTCTATCCTTGGAGGTATGTGTGCCGTACACCAATTTGTAAAAGTTGGTCAGCATGTAATTATAAGCGGCGGTTCATTAATTAGAAAAGATGTACCACCATTTATAAAGGCCGGGCATGAACCGATAAGCTATGCCGGTGTAAATTCAGTTGGTTTAAAGAGAAGAGGATTTTCGCTGGATAGTATAAATGAGATACTGAACATTTACAGAATTATTTACAACAAAGGACTAAATACTACACAGGCATAAAATTATATTGAAGAAGAAATACCTGCAACAAACGAACGAGATGAAATTGTAACTTTTATCAGAGACAGCGGCAGGGGGATCATTAAACGCCGCATCAAGGGCGGCAACTTTGAAGACTAATTATTTTGAATATTCTCCTCAATAATACCGGTAAACGATTTAACCGAGAATGGATTTTTAGAAAATTGAATTATCAATTCTTGCAGGGAAAATCTTACGCAATAACCGGTACAAATGGCTCGGGCAAATCAACACTGTTGCAAATTATTGCTGGTGCAACATTACACAGTGAAGGAAGTATTGACTACAGTAATGCAGAAAACAATCAAATTACTTTGGGAGAAAACAGTTATAAACAAATAGCCATTGCTACTCCCTATTTAGATTTGGTAGAAGAAATGACAGCCATTGAATTCCTTACATTTCATAATAATTTTAAACCTTTTACTACAAGCTATGCAGAAATGCTGCAAGCAGTGGGCCTGCAAAAAGCTGCTGAAAAACAAATACGCTACTACAGCAGCGGCATGAAACAGCGCCTCAAACTTGCACAAGCTTTTTTTAGCCAAACATCTGTATTGCTCCTGGATGAACCGACTACCAACCTTGATGAAGAAGGCATTGAAGTGTACAAAAATTTGTGGGCACACCACACTATTAACCGCTTAGTTATTGTGAGCAGTAATGATAAAACAGAGTATGAAAACTGTGGGGCAGTTATTAGAATTGGCGATTATAAATAATTACTCCTTCCTTTAGCTAAGAAGCATCACAAACTGTTACAATATTCTTATCTCCGCCTCGGTCGGTGCTTCGCATATGTCTTCGCACCCATCTTCGCCGCCGCTTGGTCTGCGACAAGCGGCGTACTAAAAACAACCAAACCAAAACTCATTTATTCTTCGCCAAGTTAGCCCTCAAACTGAAAAGTTCTTCATTACAAAACAAGTACAAGAAAACTACCTCATCCCACCGCCACCGAGGCCTCAGCCAAGCATCAGCCGTGTGTCAGCCGCATCCAAGCCGTGGTTGAGAGTTGTAAAAAAAACTACAAATCCGGAACAAACAGGAATTGTTCGGAATAACTCGGAATTGTTTGGCATAAACCGTACAAAAATGGAACAAACCTGGAGACTCACTTTTTGCAGCGCCGTATATTTGCGTTCATGCTCATAGCCTAACCCGGCAAAAGATAACACCTGTTTTTTTTAAAGTTGGTCGTCACCCTTTCTACATTATCTCCTACTCGCTATCAATAAATTTAAATCTGTAAACTTTAAATTAAACCTTTCGCTGAGGTGAAAATTTGTAAGCGATCCTTTGAATAAATAAATGCCGCTGCGAATATTAAATTTATACCAGATAACGTTGTCTACACCGCCATCCTCCGCAGTTTCAAGTAGGAGCGGCATCAATACATTGCTTATGGCTTGCGAGGCTGTACGTGCAAAACCACTCGGAATATTGGGCACACAATAATGAATCACATCGTACTTTGTAAAAGTGGGTTCTTTGTGAGTGGTAACAACGCT
>JANOTH010000066.1:0-5692 GCA_031416275.1 Ferruginibacter sp.
GTTGTCTTTCCCGCATCCGGGTGAGATATAATGGCGAAGGTTTTGCGTCTTTCTATTTCTGCGTTGTATTTCATTTATTTCTTTTGCGAGCGCAAAGGTAACTATTGCCGTTTTAAGTATTTAAATGTTTACGATCATAAAGGAGAACAGAAAATATTGGGGCGTGTCCGCAAAAGGCGGATCGGGCTATTCGTTGCAGTCTTTTATTACCTCAAAGGCAGGCAATAAAGGGATTTCCACTTCTATCCCTCACGCATTAAGCAAGCTTTATAAAAAAAACCGACATTATTAGTTTTAAAAAGAATGAGAGTGTTGCATAAACCCACTTGCGCATTGCTTAAAATTATTTAAACGGTAGTTTAACGTTACCGCAAAACAAATGAGCAATATTTTTTATTAATACCTTTACAACATGGCAAATACACTTGCAATTTTAGGAAATTCTTTACGACTTACGCTGCAGGAGTTAAAGGTAAACAAAACGAGAACCGCACTAAGTCTTACTGGCGTAGCCTTTGGTATATTCTGTATAATTGGTGTGTTGGCAACAGTAAATAGTTTAGAACAAAACATACAGAACGAAGTAAACAGTCTTGGTAGCAACACCATTTATATTGACAAATGGGATTACAGCGGAGGTCCTAACAAGCCTTATTGGAAGCTTAGGGCAAGGCCTGTAATGAAATACGAAGAGCAGAATATGGTAAAGGAAAGGTCTGAGCTCACACAAGATGTTACTTTTTTAATGCAAACAGGCGGAAGCTTATCTTACAAAAATGATATACTAAGCAATGTGGCGGTTTATGGAATAAATGAGGCGCAGATTGCATTACAGCCTTTAACTTTTGATGCAGGTCGTTATTTTTCATCAAATGAATTTAATAATGGAACCAATGTTTGTATTTTAGGATTTGAAAACGCTGAAAGTTTATTTGGATCTGCTGAAAGAGCTGCGGGCAGACAGGTTGAGGTGAAGGGAAAAGTGATGACGGTTGTGGGTGTGATAAAAAAAGAAGGGAAAAATATGATTGGCTGGGACTACGATCATTGTGTAATGATGCCGTACAAATATTGCAGACAATTGTATGATGAAAAAAATGCCAACCCTGTTTTAATCGTGAAAGGAAAAGATGGTGTAACAACAGACGCATTGTACCAGGAACTAAAAGGAATTATGCGGCAGGTTCGCAGACTTGGTCCTACACAAGAAGATAATTTTTCTTTAAATAGCGTGGAGGCTTTTAGTAAAGCTATTTCAGGCTTTTTTGGAACGCTTAATATAGTAGGTGCTTTTATTGGCGGTATCAGTTTAATTGTTGGGCTTTTTGGTATTGCAAATATTATGTTCGTTACGGTAAAAGAACGAACATCAGTAATTGGATTAAAGAAAGCAATTGGTGCAAAAAGTTCATCTATATTACTTGAGTTTTTATTGGAGGCAGCACTGATGTGCATTTTAGGCGGAACTGTAGGTTTATTTTTTGTATGGATTCTGACACTTGTATTGTCAGGGCCGCTCAAGTTCCCTGTATTTATTTCTGTACCTCTAATGTTTGCAACCATAATAATTTGTATTGTTGTGGGCATTCTCGCAGGAATAATTCCTGCAAGGCAAGCAGCCAAAATGGATCCCGTGGTGGCAATAAGGAGTTAAGAGAATTACTGATTCTGTAATGTTGAAAACTGATTATTTTTAAAACTCCAATTCATTTTATAAATTGCAACCGATAAGTGAATTCGTAATTCCTATTCCTAATTAATAAGCCATATCCCATAACCACCAACCCCACCATACTCGCCATAGAATCAAGTTGCGATGAAACAGCCGCAGCAGTCTATAGCAATGGAAAAATATTAAGCAACATTATTGCTACACAAAAAATACATGAGCAATATGGTGGCGTTGTGCCGGAACTTGCAAGCCGTGCACACATGGAAAAAATAGTTCCTGTAGTGGATGTGGCAATGAAGAATTCAGGATTAACTTTAAAAGATATTGATGGCATTGCTTTTACGCAGGCACCCGGCTTAATTGGAGCTTTGCTTGTAGGTGGACAATTTGCAAAATCGCTGGCGTTATCTCTAAACAAACCGCTAATTGCCGTTCACCATATGCAAGCACATGTTTTGGCTAATTTGTTACAAGAGCCTGCTCCTGCTTTTCCTTTTTTATGTTTAACAGTTAGTGGTGGCCATACCCAAATCGTTTTGTGTGCCTCTCCCACTTCTATGAAAGTAATTGGCGAAACTATTGACGATGCTGCAGGAGAAGCATTTGATAAAACAGCGAAATTATTAGGCTTGCCTTACCCAGGTGGCCCATTGATAGATAAATATGCGCAACTTGGAGAAGCAATTTATAAATTTCCAGAGCCAAAAATTGAAGGTCTAAATTTTAGTTTTTCAGGTTTAAAAACTTCCATTCTTTACTTTTTAAACAATGCAGGTACCGCAAATGTTTACAAAGAAGAATTGACTGCTTCTCCTGAAGACAGGAAAAAATTTATTGATGAAAATTTAAATAATATCTGTGCTTCTGTTCAGGAAAGAATTATTAGCATTTTAATAAACAAATTAAAAAAAGCTGTCTTGCAAACTGGCATTACTGATGTTTGCATTGCAGGTGGTGTAAGTGCCAATAGCGGCTTAAGAAAAACACTTACTGCAACAGGTAACGCATTGGGCTGGAAAACTTACATTCCACCATTTGAATATTGTACAGACAATGCTGCAATGATAGCTGTTACAGGTTATTATAAATATCTTTCAAACGACTTCTGCGCAATTGATGTTACACCTTCGGCAAGCAGTTCATTTTAATTTTTATCTTTAAATGAATACTTGGTTTCAATTTAAACAGTTTACCATTCACCAAGACAAATCTGCTATGAAAGTATGCACCGATGCATGTTTGTTTGGGGCTTGGGTGGCAAAGAAATTAGAAGAAAACAAAATAAATGCAGAAAATATTTTAGACGTTGGATGCGGTACAGGCTTACTTAGTTTGATGCTTGCGCAAAAATCAATTGCACAAATTGATGCAGTTGAAATTGATGAAAATGCTTACGAACAAGCTAAGGAGAATATTGAATTAGCGGGTCGTAATGAAAGTATTCATATTTATTTGAAATCTATTAATTCATTTGATTCCAACAAAAAATATGATTTAATTATTTGCAACCCGCCATTTTACGAAAACCAGTTAAAAAGCGACGATAATCAACGAAATTTAGCAATGCATGCCTGTTCGCTTTCATTTATTAATTTGGCAAAAGTTATTAAACACCATTTATCTGACAATGGTGTTGCTGCAATTCTACTGCCCAATTCATCAGTTCAAAAATTTGAATATGTCTTACGAAAACAACAACTTTTCAGTAACGAAAAACAAAGTGTTGCCCATTCACCATCGCATCAGGCATTTAGGTGTATGTTATTAATTTCAAAAAAAGAAACTGAAATTTTTCAACATTCACTAAATATAAAAAACAGTGATAATGAATATTCTCAAGAATTTAAATTCATTTTAAAAGACTATTATTTACATTTTTAATTTCTCTAAAAATGTCTGTTTACAAGTCACCTATATTTTAGGAATAGTAATTAAGAAAGTTGTGCCCTCTTGCAATTTTGATGTTACTTCAATAGCTGCGTTGTGAGATTGTAATATGTTCATTGTTGCGGCAAGCCCCAATCCCATTCCGTTTTTCTTAGCAGTAAAATAAGGTTCAAATAAACGTGCAAGGTTTTCTTCACTAATACCACAGCCATTATCTGAAATTGATAAACAATATTGTTCATCCTGTTCTTCTAAATTAACTGATAATTCCCCATGGTCTTCCATTGCTTCAACTGCATTTATAATGATGTTCAGGAATGCAATTTTTAATTTTTCTTTATCAGCAGTAATTTTCAATACTTTGTCAGGAAGAACTTTTTCCATCTTAATATGCCGAAGAATAATTCTGTCCGAGGCGGCGTCTATCGTCTCCTTTAAAATTTCAACAAGGTCATTTTCCCTCAACATAATTTCGGGCCTTGAGGCACCGAGTAATTCTGTTATGAGTGTTTCTATTCGCTTGCTGTTACGGGTGATAATTTCAAGATAAAGATTTGCATCGTCAGTCCTCATCTCCTCCGTAAGCTGTTCCAATGATAAATTAATATTATTGAGTGGGTTTCTTACCTCATGTGCAAGTGTTCGAACTAACCTTTCTGCCATGCCCAATTTTTCTAACCTAACATTGTTTTTTTCAATTTTTTTCAATTCAGTTATATCATGGATGATACCCTGCAAAAACACTTTACCTGCACTATCCATCTCTTTTGATAAGGATAAAATTCCAAAAATAAGTTCATCATTCTTGGTGCGCATTTGTATTTCCTTATCGTCAATTTCACCAGATTTAAGTTGAGTCTTGATCATCTCCTTATCAACTTCATTAACCATCAAATCAAAAATTGAGATAGCTTTTATTTCTTCACTTGTGTACTCTAAAAGTAGATTGGTAGCCTCATTTACGTCCGTAAAAAACATCGTTGTCATGTCTACCAAAAAAACAGCATCTTTTGATCTTTCAAATATGTGTCTGAATTTTCTTTCATTAGATTTTAGTGTTCTAACAGAAACACTTTTTTCAATTACATGGCGGATACACCTTTCAAGTTTTTCCGTATCCATCTCTCCCTTAATCAAATAATCTACCGCACCCGCATGCATAACTTCAGCATCGAGTTCAGGCGCAGCCCTACCGGTAAGAATAATAATAGGCTCATCACATTTCTTGTCAAATGCCTCTTTAATAAAATCTAATCCTGTTTTTGCCCCCAAATAATAATCGACTAAGTAAAGATCATATTTCTTTTTGCACACATCTTCCATTGCGCTTTTATAATCATAGCGCCATTCAACTTTAAAATTGTATCCCTTAATATTTTTGATATACTGGTTGGTAATAAAAAAATCATCCTCATCATCATCACAATTAAAATCCTATAAGTGGTTGGCTCTGCGATCATAAATTATTTTTCTTTAAACGTGTTTTCTATTGGTATCAACAATCGTACTGAAAATTTAGAATAAAAAAAGTAATTAAATATTTCTTTTAAAAAAGTTTTGCCGAGAAAAAAATACGCCTATCTTTGCAATCCTAAAACAACGAGGGAGCATAGCTCAGCTGGTTTAGAGCATCTGCCTTACAAGCAGAGGGTCCGCGGTTCGAACCCGTGTGCTCCCACATAATAATGAAGCAGTTACGTTAATATCGTAACTGCTTTTTTCTTTTTGTGACCTCAGATGTGACCATAAAAACATTGTTGAAATACACCCATTTTTTGGATAGTTAATTCATGATAAAACACCCTGTCCATGGAGGTTTCGTCTATATTTTTTTGATAAGAATTGAAGCGTTTTTGAGCTCAAATTTTTTGTTCTTTTATCAAGTGTATTTCGTTTGTTTTTTCACTAATTCTTTTTGATTGCTGGTGTACCACATACAAAAACGTGTATATGCTCTGCATTGCATTCTATTGCAGCAACACACCAATTTGAAATAGCAAATACCCATAGTAATTTTGTTTATCTATCATCAATCAATTAAAAAATTTTATTTATGGCAAAACAAACTGGTCTTACACGATACTCAGGGTCCATGGGTGGTGTACGACATTTTAAAATCAAAGGACTATCAGG